>NZ_JBVHZJ010000057.1:0-55108 GCF_055574655.1 Streptomyces sp. NPDC029956
TGAGGGGCAGTCCGTTCGCGTCCGACAGGACGTGCATCTTGGAGCCCGGCTTGCCCCGGTCCACGGGGCTCGGACCTGTGAGTTCGCCCCTTTTTAGCCCGTACGTGGGCGGAGTCGAGGACCGCTCGGGAGAGGTCGAGCAGGCCAGCGTCGTCGAGTCGATGGAGGATCTCCTCGTGGAGTCGGCCCCACACGCCGGCCCGCGACCAGATCAGGAACCGGCGGTGAGCGGTCGACTTGGAGATCCCGAAACACGGTGGCAGAGCCCGCCAGGCACAACCGGACACCAGCACGTAGATGATCGCGGCGAACAACGTCTCATCAGGCGTGTCCTGCGTCCCACCGCCCTGCCGCCGCACCCGAGACAGCGGGATCAACGGCTTCGCGATCTCCCACAACCCATCCGGAACAATCCAACTCCACGTACCCCGCCCCATAGGCAGCTCAACGACCACCTCACCACGTAGGACACGGTATAAGCCCGCCTCATCCCGATCGCGGACAGCTGCGCGACCCGCTCCGGTGCCAGCGCCGATCTGCGTCCCGGTTCAGGGCCGGTGTCCAGCGCTGGTCGGCCCAGCCAACGGCCCGCGCTCCTGCTCCCGTTCCAGCACCCGGTCCGGCCTCGACCCGAAGGATGTCGCCCTCCAGCTGGACTATCCCTCCGGCACCCACGCGCGATTGCGTTCGTCGAGCGGGAGCGCCGCGTCCGCACAGCCCTACCTGCCCCATTCGTGTTCCCCGTAGCCGTCGCACTGTGAGGCGTACCAGCTCCCCAACCAGCCAAAGGCGTTGCGCGCGCCAGAGCTGCGCCGGACCGGCCGGCCGGGCATCGTGGCGGCCCTCGCCGCCCTCCCACCCCCTGGAAGGACCGGACGAGCGGGGATCCGAGAGGGCTGACCGCGACGGCATCCCGCTCTACGATCATGCTCATGTCGACCTCCATCTCCTCCCTCCCGGTGCTCCGAGGCCGGGGCGGGGCCGTCCTGTCCGCTGAGGACATCGGACTGGTCCTCGACCTCCCGCGCGAGCAGGTCACCTTCACTCCCGACGGGCTGGGCCGGATACGCGCCGAGGGTCGTTCGGTCCTTATCGAACTACGGGCGAGGGCCGGGGCGACGCCGCGCGTCCACCGCATCGACGACGTGGACGAGGAAGCGGCCACCGCCTTCGCCGACGGGGTCAACGCGATCCTGGCGAACCGGACGGACAGCGACGACGTCGACGGGGCCCCGTTCGCCGTGGTCCGCTCGCTCGCCCCCACCTGGAGGGCGAGGTTCCACCGACGGATCCTGCGGGGCACGCTGGGGCACCTGCTGGCGCTCGTCGTCCTCTGCGTGCTGGCCGGCTCGCTGGGCAGGTGGGACCTGGTGATCCTCACGGTTGGGGTCGGCGGCTTCGCCTGGCTGGGCCTGTGGCTGGGCCTGTACGGAGTGATCCGCGCGCGGCGGGAACGCTGGCTGTACCGGTACGGCGTCATGGTGACCGCCACCCGGGCCACGATGACCCGCGGGGGGTACGTCTACCCGGACGCGACCGGGGCGTACCGCGGCTTCCTGCACGGCGAGGCCGGCCACACGATCACTGTGGCCCACCCCCCGGAGGACCCGGCGGATGTGCTGGTGCCGGTGTCGCCGTTCACGCACCTGGTGAACACCTACGCGGGCGCCGTCCTGGTCCTCGGCTGCAGCGCCATGATCGTCCTCCACGCCGTGATGGCGGTGGACTTCCTCCTCGACGGCTGACGAACTCGTGCATGGTTGTCGAGGCTCGACTCGTGCTGTCGTAGGGGCGGACAGCTGCTCGTCCTCTGCCGTACCACTACGGGCGGCGAAACGGTCGGCCCCGGGAGAGACCGGCGGGGCGATCGCCAAGGACCTGCGGGTCAGCGTCCGGACGGCGCACCGATGGCGGACGGCCATCCCGCGCCGACCACGGAGGAGGTTGAAGCACTTGTGCATGGGTTCCGGCGGCAGTTGGTGATCAGCTCACCCTGGATTGTTGATGAGAAATGGGTTCTGGCACAGATCTTGGGGAGCCGTCGCGGAGCGTCATCCAGCGTTCGAACGGAAGGCGGCCGGGTCCGATAGTGATCGATCTTGACGAGCCCGACCTGTGTGATGTCGAGTTGACGGTGAGAAGTGGTATCAGCGCATAGGGGATCGACATGTTCATAGCGGAAGAGGGCGTTTTCGATCCTGTAGAGGTGCTGAAGCTCTACCACTCGGTCGGCTGGGAGGGCTACACCAGCGACGTCGATAAGCTCTGTCGCGGTCTCGTGAACTCTCACCTCGTCATCACGGCACGAGACGGATCGGGATCCCTCCTGGGACTTGCCCGGACCATCTCCGACGACGAGCACATCTGTTACGTCCAGGACGTCGTGGTCAATCCGGCGAACCACAGGCAAGGGGTTGGCCGGGCGCTGGTCGAGCACTTGATGCGGCGCTACTCCCACTGCCGATTCTTCCTCCTGTCCACAGACCACGAGGCGTCACCAGAGGGCAGCCGAAACCACGCGTTCTACCGGAGCCTGGGCTTCCTGTCCTACGAGGAAAAGAAGATGGCAGGCTTCGGACTGCCAAGGAACCGCCCTGACCTGCACGATACGGCTCCATAGGCAAAAGATCTTGAGGAGTTCCAGAATGCTGCTGGAGCAGGATCAACTTGCGGAGTAGATCGAATCCGGCTCGGCCGTAGAGTTGCCGCTTGATCTTCTTGATGCGGTTGACGGCGCCCTCGATGCTGCCGGAGCTCCAGTCGAGAGTGAGGCCGGCGGTCACGGCGTCGAGGTCTCGGTGCAGGTGGAGTGCGAAGCCGGTGAGGCCGGGCAGCTGGCTGTCGTCGACGGCGTCGATCCAGGTGGGAAGTGTGGAGCCGAGGCGGTCGGTGAGCATCTCGCCGAGATTGCGGACGTGTCCGGCTGCCGTGTCCAGTTCGGGGCAGCGGGTCAGGACGTCTTTCAGGCCGGCCCGGTCTTCCTCGGTCAGGGTCGTGGGATGTCGGGTGAGTCAGCCGGTCACCTGCCGTACCGTCGGGGGCCGTAGCGGTGCGGCGGGCGGACGGAGCGTCGCGCAAGGCGGCGATGTGGGCTCGGACCATGCAGTAGGTGACGGGAGCTTGCTCGGCGACCAGCTCGCCGTGCAGTTGGGTGACGCTGGTGCATCCCTCGACGAAGCGTCGTTCCAGATAGGGCTTGTAGGGGTCCAGCCTGCTGGGCCTGGGCCGGTTCTCGCGGATGGTCTCCTGCCAGCGTGAGGCGTTCGCGTACCGGAGCACGGTGTTGAAGGCCCCAGCCCAGGTGCCGGGCGATCGCCCGGCGTGAGTGACCCTGGGCGAGCATCTCGTGGACCAGGGCATGTGCGGCCTTCTTCCGCTCGGCCCGCCGGCCGACGGGCTCCGCGTCGCCCTGAGGCTGACCGGAAGCCCGTCCGGTGGTCTCCTGCTGCATGCCGCTGGGCGACGGGGTGCGCAGGCAGTCGCGGTGGGCGGCGACGCAGGTCTCCACGGCCCGGCTGAGGCCCTGCCACAGATGAAACCGGTCGGCGACCTGCAGAGCATCGGGGGCGCCGCGCCGGGCGCCCTCAGCCCGGCCGCGCGGCCTCTCGCCACCATCTCGACCGTGCCGAACGCGGCCGTAACCGCCTCGACCTTCACACCAGCGAGTCCCAGAACGGTGCATCGGTCTGCATGCCCCGCACCATCACCGTCCACAACCGACCAGAGCAGCGAACGGAATGCACCTGAGGGAGCGTCGTTTCCGGCTGTCAGACACCAAGGCGTACGCCGTCTCGCACGAGCCGGTCCCTCGCAATCGAACATCGAGGTAACGCTCGGCGACGGCTCCCCAAGACTGTGCCAGAACCGAGAAATGACGGCACGGCAGGTTGCCTCGCGCGCCGCGTCGAGCATGCGTGGTGACTGGATGAGGGCCTTCGTAGGGTTCGTGCATGGCCAAGGTGAGCGAGCCGGCCATTCGGGGTGTGACGCCTCACCCGTGCTGACGACGGGAGGACTCACCGACCAAGTCCGGTGAGTCCGTCGCCCAGGAGGCTGGCGCCCAGAAGGAGAAGCACGATCGCGGTGATCACGGTGCTGTTGGTGATCATGAATTGTCTGACACTGTCCAGGAACGACGCCGCGCGCTGTCCGCCGAAGAGATGGATGATGACGGCGCCGAGGACGGTGCAGGATCCGATGAGAACGAAGACAGTGACGGCCGCAGTGAGATCGCCATGGTGAGCCCCAGCTTCGACGATCGACGTGGTGGCCGAGGCCGTCAGGACGAAGTTCTTCGGGTTGGCGCCCGACAGCAGCGCACCGAGGAGCAGCGCCCGCAGGGCCGAGATGTCATCGAGTGACGCCATCCAGCGTGGCGTCTCGGTCTCGTTGCCGGCACCTGGACGCTGCCACCATTTGCGCGCCCCCAGCACGATGAGCGCCACTCCGGCGAGTACCCGTCCCCAGTCTGCGATCGCTGACGAAGGGCTTTCGGGGTCGTCGGCTCCACCGAGCACGACCACGACGAGCGTTGCCACGATACTGAGACCGGCGATCCACCCGGCCGTGAAGAGCAGGCCGTTGCGCCGGCCCTGTCGGCCGGCCAGGATCAGCACGATCCCGATCAGAGGGAAAGGGCTGAGGGCGACCGCGAGCGCCGCCGGCAGCACGGCTCCAATTGCCTGGATCAGCACCGGTTCCCCTTCCAAACTCCATGGCCAGGACGCTGGGCAGTGCCCTCCCGGGACCGTACCGAGCGCACCGTCTGCCGCATGACCAGCACCTTTCGCCAGGAGCATCCCCATGCTGCCCTGGCAAGAGCCACCCTGCCTCCCGAACTCGTCACCATCACCCGACCGTGGATCGGGGCGCCTCCCGAGCCCATCGACAAGTGACGTCACCACTGCTCGACGAAGCCAGCCGGCCCCGCCCGCATGAGCGGGACCAGCGTCGAGCTGCCTGGTCGTCGGAGCGCCCCTGTGTCCCCTTGCACCTCAGTGTGGGGGCGTGCGGAGTCCCGTCGTCCTGGACTGCTGACGGCGGTTCTTTGCCCCGCCGGGTTGTCGCGGCGTTCGCGGCGTCCGCGGACTTCGTGGCTATCCCAGAGGCGCGAGCGGTAGATGCTGGCGCCGGGCGCCAGCCCCCGATACGTGTGCCCGCGTTCTCCTCGGCACACCCAACGGCGCCCCCGACTGGCGACCTGATGGCGCAGAGCGCCCCTCCGGAGGGAGGGGCGCTCTGGTTGTGCTCACCGGTTCGGGCAGGTGCGTCAGCTGCGCTGCACCAGGTGGTCGACCGAGAAGAGGAGGTGGTCCTCGCCGTAGTGGAAACGTCCGGCGAGGGCCTCGTAACGGGTGTACTGCTCCTCGGAGACCGGAAGCCGGAGGACCTCCACGGTGCGCAGGAACAGACGGAACCCGAGGTCGGGATCGACCTGGGTGGCGACCTGTTCGAGGGCTTCCACGACCGTGGTGCCTTGAACGGGGTGGAAGCCGGGGCTGACCGACGTCCTCGCGGCGAGGGGGGACATGCCCCGGATCTCGCGCAGGACCTCGTCAACCTCGACCTCGACCTCGGCCTCGTCGCCGTCGCCGGTGGCCGGCGGCGGGGCCGCCGGGACGTAGGCGGGTGCGACCTCGGCCAGGTGCTCCTCGCATACTTCGGCGACCTGCTCCAGCCACTCCCGGCCGCCGACACCGAACCGGTCGATGCTGTAGCCACGGTCCGTCGCGGCCAGCCACAACACGGTGATCGCGTCATCGGACAGGCCGGCGTCGAGCACCCGACGGGTGTCCTCCAGGAGTACCGCCGCCTCCGAGCCCGGAGGACGCTCGTAGCCGTCACCCCTCGCCGCCGCCGCGACTGCCTCGCGAGGTACGCGGTAGTGCCAGCCCGCCGTGAACTGCCTGGTGAGTCGGGAGAGCCCGAAGTCTCCGTCGATGCCCTGCCGGGAGGCGGCGCTGAACGGCGGCCACGTGATCGCGAGGCCGTCGTGAACAGCGCCCGGTGGGAAGCCGAACTGCCGGCCGAGGGCTACCAGCCGGCGGTACTGCCCGTACGGGACGGGGACGGAGTGCGCCTTGAGCGCACGGAGCAGCAGGCGCATGCCGAGATCGGCGTCGGCGCCGGTCACCACCTGCTCCAGGCAGTCGACAAGCGTCGGCAGCGGAGAAGCGTCCGCCAGGGCCGGGGCCATGACGCGGAGTTCCGCCTGGACGGCCTGGGACAGTCGTGAGTCCCGCACCGGCCGCACCGGCGGCGGGCTGAAGGGTCCTCCCTTGTTCTGCCGGATCCGCGCCGTGGACACCTCTGAGATCCGCTCCAGCCAGGTACGGCAGGTCATGCCGTGGCCGGTCGGGTCGAAGGCGTTCCCGGTGGAGGCCAGCCACACCGTGCGCAGAACTCGATCCGGGAGCTCGGACGCCAGCAGGCGGCGGGCGTCCTCCCCCAGCTCGACGGCCTCTTCGCCGTCCGACCGGTCGGCCAGTTCCTCCGCGAACCCGAGCGCGGTTGCCGGGCCGGTGGCGGAGCCGGGACGGCTGAGGCGTTCGGCCAGGGCGGTCAGACCGAAGTCCTCGCCATAGCCCAGTTCGTCGTACGCAGGACGTTGCCCGGTCACGGAGCCACCCCTGTGGGGAAAGCGGTCATGATGGCGTAGCCGCCACGACCGTTGCCGCTGTGACCTGTGACCTTCATCAGTTTCAGCGTGACCTGGTTACCGGCGTTGGTCACCGTTACACCGTCCGGGTGATACGTCTTCCCCAAGGACTCAAGGGCGGGATAGGGCCGTGAGATCTCCAGGACCACTTCTCCATCCCTCGCTTTGGTGACCCTCTCCTTGAACTTCTTCATCTTCTCCGTGTCCCGGACCCTCTTGCCCTCCTTCATGACGGTGAAGTAGTCCTCAAAGACATGCTCGATGGCCTTCTGGGCGATGTCCTGGCTGGTCCACACCGTCTTCGGCACGCCCTGCTCCCGCGCCAACCTGAAGGCTTCGGCCGGACTCGGCAGCACGTGCTCCCTGAGGGCGTGCATCTCGCCCGAGTCCTTGTACTTCTTGAGGGCCGGCAGGAGTTCGTCGCTGAGCTTGAGGCAGTTGTGCACCAGCACGTCCGACGCCCGTGCGCCTTCGGTGCCGACGTAGAAGGTGTGCGTGCCGCCGACCGTGAGGTCGTAGACCTGCTGGGACGCCGCGTCGGTGGCGTCACGTACCCCTGCCACCGCGATCCGCTGCCCGTCAGGGCGGAGCAGCCGGTCTCCCGGGCGCAGTTCTGCGGCCAGGATCCATCCGCGCTTCTCGGCGAAGATCTTGTGGCCAGGGGTGGTGTCCAGGCTGGTGCCGTCGTCGAGGCGGATGGTGACCAGGCCGTCGGCAGCGTGCTGGTAGGTGTCGGTGACCGGCTCGGGGCGGACCGTTCCGGTGGCCGGGTCGCCGGCCAGTACCGCGTCACCCACCCGGAGGGAGTTGATCGGGCGGTGTGATCCGTCTGCCATGAGCACGGGTGTGGTGGCCGGGAAGCTGTTCGTCTCGCACTTGGTGAAGATCGATTCAGCCAGGCCGGCCTCGTACTCGATGGCTGCCAGGGCCTGCGGGTTGAGCCTCAGTGAACGCAGGGCACGCAGTGCGTCGGCGATGCCGATTCCGGTGCGCATGGCGGCGTCGACGGCCATGATGCCTTCGGCGATGGGCCTGAGGATCTTCCCCGAGAACAGCAGGGCGACGTCCAGGGCCGCCCAGGCGCATCCGCCCCAACTGCCGCCCTCACCACCGGGCCACAGCTGTGCGCACCTGATCCAGTGCCCGAAGAGGATGTCCACCGGGTCGATGCCCGACTGGTACTCGCCGATCGAGATGGTGTGCGTGATCTCGTGGGACAGCTCGTCCGTCGGGTACTCGCCCAGGTACTTGGTCTCGCTGGCGGGGCATCTGCCCGTCGACGGGTCCGGGGCTTCGGCAGAGCACAGGTACAGGTCGAGGAAGGCCTTGTACCGGATCCTGACGGTCATCGTGCAGTCGCCCTTGTAGAAGAGCGCGTCGATCCAGCCTTCGCAGCCGGCCGTCTTCTTCAGGGTCTGCGGAGCACCGATCTGCTCGGTGCGGCTGACCAGATAGAACATGCGGCCGATGGACCCCCCGACGCCGTCGGGGACGGTTCCGGTGTCGATCTGCTTGGCCTGGGCGGCCTTCTCGGCCCTGTCGGCGGCTTCCTGGGCCTCCTTGGCGTACCTGTCGGCGTCCTTGGCAGCCTGCTCGGCCTCGGTCGCGGCGACGGCGGCGCGGTCGGCTGCCTCGCGGGCGGCCTTGGCGTCCTGTTCGGCCCGGGTCGCCGCGGCGCGGGCGGCGGACGCGTCGAGGGCCGCCTGGTCGGCGGAGTCGCGTGCCGCCTTGGCATAGCCCTCGGAGCGGCCCGCGGCCTGGTCCGCGGCCAGGGCGTCCGCCGCGGCCTGACCGGCGAACTCGATACTGCGGGCGAGCGAAGCAGAGGCCATGGAAGCCGACTTCGCGGCGTCGGCCGAGTAGCCGAGGGCCTCGTTGGCGTAGGTACGGGCGTCCGAGGCGTGCTTGGCGGCGTTCGCCGCGTGCTGGTACGCGGCCTTCACGTCGCCTTGTGCCTGATCGGCGATGACCTTGGCCGAGGCCGCCTCCTCCTGCGCGTTCCTGGCGTGCGCGTCGGCGATGGCCTTCTGCTGTTCCGCGATGCTCTTCGACGCCTGCCCGGTCAGCACGACCAGGCCGGCCGCCGAGTCGGTGGTGACGTAAGGCGATCCGAGCTGTATCGCGTCGTTCGCGGGCTTGGCGACCTGCGCGGCCGCCCTTCCCGCGTCCACCGCGGCCTGGGCGGTCACGTAGGCGTAACCCGTCGCCTTCGCCGCAGCGGCCCGGGCCTTGGCGGCGTCCACGTTCGCCTTGTCCGCCAAGGTCTTGGCGGCCTTGGCCTGCGTGTCCGCCTCGTTGGCCTGGGAGACGGCCGCCCGCGCGTCGAACGCGGCGCGTTCGGAAGCGTCGATCGCCTCTGCGGCCGCGCTCGTCGCGGTGCGCACGGCGGCGTCCGCCTTGAGCTTCTCGGCCTGGGCGGCGTCGGCGTCCGAGCGCGAGCGCTTGGCCGCCGCCTCGGCGCGGGTCGCGGCCGCGTCGGCCTCGGAGGCGGCCTTCGTCGCCGCGTCGGCTTCGCCGCGCGCCCTGCCGGCCGCCGTCTCCGCGTCCGTCGCGTGCTTGTCCGCCTGATCGGCGGCCGCACGTGCGGCGGTGGCCTCCGGGGCGGCATCGAGGGAGGCGGCGTAGGCGGCCTTGGCGTCGGCCTTGGCGCGTGCGGCGTCGGCCTTCTGTTCCGCCTGCCAGGCGTCGTCGCGCTTGGCCTTGGCTGTGTCGCGTGCCTTGAAGGCGCCGTTCCTGTGCTCGGTCGCGGTCGCCTCGGCGGCTTCGGCCCTGGTCCTGGCGTTGCCGGCCTTGGTCGCCTCCGCTTCCGCGTTCCTCTTGTGCTGGGCGGCTTCGGTCTGCTTGACGGCCGCCGTTTCCTTCTCCTTCTTCGCCGTGGCCTCCTCGGCCTCGGCCGCGAGCCGCTTGGCGTGGGCGTTGGCGGCCGCCGCCTTCGCGTCGGCCTCCGCCTTCAACGCCTCACCGAGCTTCGCCTTCGCGGTGTCCGCTTCCGCCTTGGCGTTGTCCCGGTGCGTCTTGGCCGAATCCGCGGCGGCCTTCGCCTGGAGCTCGGCCGTGCGTGCGGCCTCCCGGCGGAACTCCGTCTTCGACTGCGCGGCCTGGGCCAGTGCGCGCTGCGCGATGGTGTTGCTGTCCGCGCCAGAGGCACGCGTGGCCGCCTCCGCGGTCTCACCCGCCTTCACCATCGCGTCCAGCGCCGCCACCGAACCCCTGGTGACCTGGGCTTTCTGCAGACCGGCCAACAGACCGCGGCCACGCGGCGCACCGCGTTCGTCCGCGATGGCGTAGGCCGCCTGCATGGCGGCGTCGGAGGCGGTGGCGGCCGCCTTCGCGGCGGTGGCCTGCTGCTTGAGCAGGGCGAGCTGCTTCTTCGCGTTGGCCTGGGCGTCCGCGATGCCCTTGGTCGCCTGGTCGAAGTGCGCCTTGGGCTGAACCTCGCCGGTGTGGCCGGAGGGCTTGATGTTGACCTGCTGCGAGCCTCCGCCGGTGCACGTGGCGAGCAGCGCGTCCCTACT
This sequence comes from Streptomyces sp. NPDC029956, assembly GCF_055574655.1. Taxonomy (NCBI): domain Bacteria; kingdom Bacillati; phylum Actinomycetota; class Actinomycetes; order Kitasatosporales; family Streptomycetaceae; genus Streptomyces; species Streptomyces sp. NPDC029956. The sequence goes on from NZ_JBVHZJ010000057.1 coordinate 10,174, forward strand.
GAGGTCGTACGTAGGGAAGTTCAGGCACTTGCCCGAGTTGACGTGCTTGAGCGCGGTGGTCGCACGGGGCGTGTACGCCCAGACCTGCGCGGGGCCGCTGTTGCACGTGGCGATCTGGAGCTTCGTACCGTCCGCCTTGCCGTTCCCGGCGACTTCGAGGCACTTGAAGGACTTGACGTTACGCAGGTACAGGCCGTGGTCGTCACCCCACACCCGCCACCCCTGCTGGGCGCCGCCGTTGCAGGTGTAGACCTGGACGGGGGTGCCGTCGGCCGTCCCCGCGCCCTGGACGTCCAGGCACTTGCCCTTCGCACCCTGCAGCTCGATGATTCCGTCGGCCTCGCCGATCCAGCCGACGCCGCCCGCGGACCAGTGGTCCTGCCAGCGGGTGAGGTGGTCGGCGACCCATGAGTGGCCGAGCATCTGGCCCAGGGCCTCGGCTCCGGTGGCGAGGGCCTTGGTGGCGTCCTTGCCGGCGTTCACGACCTGGTTGCGCTGGGCTGCCTGGGAGCTGATCTCCTGCTGCCACTCGGTGGCCGCCGTCGCGGAGACATCGCCGAGGACCTTGTTCGGGTCGAGCGCATCGCGCCAGGCGCAGGTCGAGAAGCGGGTCTTCATGTCCTCGACCGCGACCCGGTACTCCGCTGTGCCCGGCGCGGGGCCGGTGCGGGGGAAGCCGCCTGAGGCGAGGAAGAGCCGGGCGTTGTCCGCGCCCGTGGGCTCGAAGGTGGCTTCCTTCAGCCACTCGAATCCGGCGTGCTCGGCGCGGTCACGATCCAGGTTCGTGCTGGTCGCCGAGTCAGGGTCCTTGCCGTAGAGCGGAGTACCCAGGTCGGAGACGGCCTTGATGGTCTTCTGGTCCGCCCTGGGGGTGGGGTCCGCGTAGAAGTCGCTCTCGGTCTTCCAGTACTGGTCCGCGATCCACGAGGTCAGCCCGGTCTGGGTGTGGAAGTCCACGCCCTCGCTGATGCCCGGCGGCCAGTGGAACGTCGTGTTGTTGATGCCGGCCGGAGTCGTCAGCCCGGCGAGGGGCTTCTTCCAGCTGTCCCGGAGGGCGTTGATGTCCGCCAGCTTCTTGCTGGCGGCGGTCCGGTCCTGCGCGTACGCCTGGGAGAGCGGCGTGCCCTGCCAGTGCTGGCGGTTCGCCAGCACGCGCAGCTTGTCCGCGGGCTGGTTGAGGCCGTCCTGAGCGGTGCCGGCCATGGCCGGGCCACCCAGCCGCAGCACGTCGGCCATCAGGCACTGGTCCTGCCGCAGTTGCTCCGCTGCGGTGTCGTCGAACCAGTCGTACGAGTTGCCCGCGAGTTCGGTCCGGCCGAGAGGTCCGGACGGTGGCTGCGGGCTGGCGACGGCGATCACGGCGACGGCGACCGCGGCCGAGATCGCGGGAGTGAGGAAGGCGGGCCTGCGCGATCTGCGGAGGCTCCGGCCTGGTCGTGTGTACAAAGTGGTGTCTTCCCCCTTGTTGCAGGCGAAGGCAGACGGGGATGGCTCGCTTCGAGGTGTTGCGCAGGGGCAAGTTGGCAGCACGAACGTGCAGCCGGTAGCCCTGTTGATGCGGTTCCGTAAACCGGCCCGCGGCGTCCCCCGTAGCGGCGCTGGTCCCCCCGGCCGCCGTGAACGCGTGCAGACAGCGACCAGGTCAGCGGACGCCGTCTCACGCGATGATCACCGTACCCGGCGGTAACAGCATGCGCCATAGGGTGCTCGATCACCTATGCGAAGAATCGGCCCTGTGTGACGACAAGCCGGGTGTCGGCCTCGATGACGACCTGGTGGTTCGTCGAGCACCGGTAGGCCTTGGACTGCTCGGCCACCGTGTGGTCGAGGGCGGGACCGGAGTGGCGTCCACGATGAGCACGACGTCCCGGCGAAACCGCCTACGGGGCCGGAGTGCGAGAAGAGGCCCGAGGCGATCGACGTTGCGGTTGGCTGCGGACTTCGAGAGGCCGAAGAGCGGGGTGAACTGGCGCGGCGTCAGGTCGGTGCGCCAGTTCGTGTCCACCAGGAGCAGCCGGTCTTCCAGCGGAAGCCCCACGGCCGGCCCCGCCGAAAGACGTCGACGCCGTCGCGTCTCAGGACAGGCACCACTCGGTTGGACTGGCGCGGCGCCATGCCAGTGAACGGGACTGTCCAGGACGGCTCTGCGGTCGTGATCACACCCCAGGCATGGCAGAAGTCGACATCTACGCCCGGCACCAGCCGGGCGTGATCTCAGCCGAGGAAGTCCATCCGGAACGGCACGGACGCCTGCGGAGCCCAAGGCGCGTCCTCGTCGACCTCGCGGTCGATGTAGTCGGTCAGATCGTGGCCGTAGCAGATGATGTCGGTTCCCCACACCGACAGGACTGGATGGCCCACGGTGTCGCGACCTGCGGGTATGAAGCGGTAGAGCCTGTGTGACTGCCGAACTGTCGACTTCCGACAGCCTGTCTCGAAATACCCCGGGGCGATGGGGGCTTGACGCCCGACGCGTGGCGCAGTGCCATGGGTACGGATGGAGGGGGTGCGCGGTGAGCGACGAAGACGGGGATGCTGAGAGTGGGGGCGACGATCGCCCACGGGGCTGGGGTCGTCCAGGCTTCGAGGACCGCTTCTGGCTGGTGCTGCTCGCGTTGATCGTGGTGATTCTCTTTGTGGTCGGACTGCTGGGCGGGGATACCGGAGGAGCGCACCCGGACGGATACACCGGCTGGCACTAGAGTCGAAGGCTCTTGCCGCATGGACCGCCGGACACCGCGGGCACATGGCCACGGTTCCCCCCGAGATCACGGCCTTCGTCGCCGTGGCGTCCCGCCTGCCTGAGCGGACGCTCGATGCGAGCAGGCAGGCCACCGCGACGGCGCTGCCCTCGGGTGCGTACGATCCTTCCGGTGCTCCAGCCGCTCTCCGCCGCACAGTTCAGCACACTGAACAGGCGGGTCCGGGATGCTTGTGGCTTTCCTCACGAGAGGCGACAGCCCCCTACGGGGATTCGGGAGGCACCCAGGTCCTGGGCGAGGGCCAGAATGATCAGGAGTTTCGTCCCCGGCCCGACTTCCGAGGCGTGAATCCGGTCAGTTGACGTCCGCTGTGTGCCTTCCCGAAGGAGCCGGCTTCGTTCGATACGCGCTCGGTCGAGGCGGCCGGGGGTGTCGCGCGGTGTGCCATCCGAGGCACCCGGACCGAGTGGATCTAGATTGCTGGCTCATGGGAGAAATCGGGAGAATTCGCCGTCGATCGGTACTCAAGGCCATCTCCGGCGTCGGCCTCGCGGCGGCGCCTGGCAGGCTTCTCGACGGACGCCGTGCGACACCGTCGCCCGCGCCGTTTCCGCAGCCGGCCTTAGCGGTCTCGCGGCCCGGACCCGGCTCGGCCTCGCCGGTTCTCGCCCAGACCCTCGACGTCCGCTTCGCAGACATTTCCCATCCCCGGCTACGGCTCTGTCACCACGCGTGCCTACAACGGGGCGATTCCAGGGCCGACGCTGCGCCTGCGCGGTGGTGACACGCTACGGCTGACGCAGGTCAACGGCCTGCCGCCGAACCCGCCTCACCAGGGTGGACACAACACGCTGCACCACGCCAACAGCTTCAACCTGCACACCCACGGGATGCACGTGTCCCCGTCGGGGCCGCCCGGCAACGTCTGGCGCGAGTTCGCACCCCGCACGGCCGAGGAGGCTGCGGCCGGCGTCGCGGAACCGCAGTACACGACGACCATCCTCCTCCCGGCCGACCACCCCGCCGGCACCTACTGGTACCACCCGCACCTGCACGGAGCCACCACCGAGCAACTCGTCGGCGGCATGACGGGTGTGATCGTCGTCGAAGGCGACGTCGACGAGGTCCCGGAGATCAAGGTGGCTGCCGATGTCGTCGTCTGCATCAACGAACTCAAGCTCAAGGACGGCACGGTCCCCGCGTTCACCTCGGGCAGCTGGGTGAAGGGCATCCCGTCCACCTTCGCCGTGGACGGATCGGTCAACCCCACCATCACCCTGCGCCCGGGCGAGGTCCAGCGGTGGCGGCTGGTGGCCGCGACCGCCTTCACCGGCTTGCGGCTCACGGTCACCGGGAGCGGCGGCACCATGACGGTGCACCAGATCGCACAGGACGGTGTCACCTTCGGCGCACCGGTCGCTCGGCAACTGGTGGACATGGCCATGGGCAACCGCGTCGACCTCCTGATCCGGGGCACGTTGCGCGGCAGGTACGAACTTCGGGCAGAGACAGTCTCCGGACCGCTGATGACGATCGAGGTGACGGGCCCGCCCGTCGAGCCGCCGATGGGGCTTCCCACCCGCCTGCCGGCGGGCAGGCCCTTCCTCGACGAGCGGGTGGCAGCGGCCGTCCGCGCTCAGGTGAAGCCTGGTGGTGAATCCGCCGCGTGAGCGGCCCAGGCCTTCGCCTCCCGCACCACCTCCACCAGGCGGACGTGCAGGCTCTGCCACGCGGTTTCGTCCCGGTGTTCTGGGACTTCGGCCCCTCTTGGGGGGTGCCGACGGCGGGTCGGTTCGGACCCGGTGCAGAATCCCGTCGGTCACCTGCCGATGGTTCCGCCACCGGCCACAACGCCTGTTGCTCACCGCAGGAACGGCCGTAGCCGTTCCCGCTCGGCGTCACTCAGGTCACCCCGCCCCATGCCTGCGTCAACGCCCCGGACACGACGTAGTGAGTGCTGCCTCCAACTCCGCCTCGATCAGATCGCCGACGAGTTCCTGAGCCCAATCGGGGTCACGGAATGCGAGCGATCGAGTTCGGAAGGGGTCAGGCGGGCGTACTCTCCGATCATGCTCATGGCCGGATGCTAGAGGAAGGCACCGACAAGCAGGTGTAGTTGTTCGCCCGACGGGGACTAGTGTGTGCTCGCCCAGTGGACGCTGACCCGATCGGCGTACGCCCTTCGCCGATGCTCTTCCGCACGTGCGCGACGTTGTTCGTCGAGCGTGGCCTGGGCGGTCGATATGAAGTGGGCAGCCACTTCTCCCCGGCTTTCATTACCGTCGGAAGGCAACGATGATGTCGAATTTCTCGGACTGGCAGGACCGGATGCTGCGAGCGGTCTGGCGGCACGGGGAGCAACTCCCCGAGGAGGTGCTGACGTGGATGGCCGAGCTGTACGGCGAGCGTGGAGAGATTCCGGAATCGGAGTTCTGTGAATCCTGGACCGCGCGAACCTTCTCCATGGCGAGATCAGCGTTCGAGACAGTCACCAAGTCGGCGGAGCAGTGCACCGGAAAAGCGACCACCGGCGACGACTTCACCTACATCACATACGTTCGCGACCCGGAACTGGGACCGGTCGGCGTGGTCCACATCAAGTCGGCGGAGGTCTCCACACCCGATTCGGAAGAGGTTCTGTGCGCTGTGGCAGAAGGAGTGCAGGAATTCGTCATGAGCCACCATCGCGTGACCTGGCCCGTCTGCGGCGAGCACGGCCGCGGTCTGCATGTAGGTTACGTCCATGAGGCCCCGGTCTGGACATGCACGGGCGGGACCACGGATGGTCACGTGGTGAGAGCGATTGATCCCGCAGTTCAGCTGTAGATCATCGCGCGACCTTTCTCGGGGTCAGCCACCATCTCACCATGAATTCCCACTGTTCTCCGCGCGATCCGGTGCGCTTGTGGTACTCCCGGCCATGACCGGAGGTCATCCCTGAGCGGCCCCGTCCGCGTACCGTTTCAGGGCCGGTGCCGCAAGCGGTGGCAGCGCCGTCACAACGCCACCCACGCCAAGATCCGCTGTCTCGGTGAGCAGGCCATGGCCTCCCTCAAAGGGTGGCGCCTTCTGCGGAAGCTCCGCTGCAGCACCAACCGAATCACCGAGGTCGTGAATGCCGTCCTCATCCTTCACCTCGCATCGACGTGAGGTTGGAAACGGCTCGGTGTGTCTGCCTGCGCCTGTCCCGCGGCTTCTGCGGCGGCGGCCTGCCGGTGGCCGGCGTTCCTCGTGAACCCACCTGTTGCGATGCTGCCCGCGATGGCCGAAACGGCGGCGATCAGGGCGATCCCCACTCACTCATACTGGGGATCCTGCCACGAAACCACCGAAACGCCCCCGGCCGAACCCTAGGCTTGGGCCATGGAGACCCCTTCCCTCGAAGACCTCGCTGACGACGTCTGGATCGAAGCCGGCCAGACCGTGAACAGCCCTGACGAGCTCCGCGATCGTTGAACCTCTCATGCGCCTTGTCCTCCTGACCCTCACCGTGGCCCTCATCCTCGGAGGACTCGTCCTCCTGGCGACCAGCAGCTCCACGGCAGCGGCGATCTGCGCGGTCTACATCGCGATCGTGACCCCGCTCGCCGTGCTCGTCGGCCGGGCCATCAAACGATCCGACCCTCCATCCTCAGACTGAAGGAGTACCTCGTGCGCACCCCACTGTTCCGCGGCCGGGAACAGGCCGCCCAGGGCGTGCCCGATGGATCGCGTGACGCTTCCGCTTGGCACCCGTTCCGTGGGACATGGGGCGGGAGATGTTTCGGATGAAGAGGGGGCTCGACCGGAGCCGCACGTGCCAGCGAATCGCGGGCGGGGTGGACGCCGGCAATCCCACCGCCGCGTGATCAACGGATTCCGTTCCGGCAGCGGACCGGCCTCCCCTGGCGGGACCTGCCTGTCTGCTTCGATAGCTGGAAGACGGTTCACGATCGTCATCGCAGGTGGTCGGCGGACGGCACGTGGGAGAGGATCCTGCGGGCCGTCCAGGCCGACGCCGATGCCGAGGGCCGGATCGACTGGAGCACGGTCAGCGTCGATTCCACGACGTGCCTGGGCCCAGTAGGCGGCCTCGCCGAAGGACAGCTCGTGCGTGCGCTCATCAGCACGCGGCTGGTGCCTCCGCCCGTGCCCCGAAGATCCCGGCTCGTATCTCTCGACTTCCGATACGGGTGGAGCCCCAAGTCTGTGCGCTCCAGAATGACGAACCGAAACCCAGGTTCATTCCTCTGGCGCGGCAGCCCTGTCGGCTGCCGACGCAGGACACGCCGTAGCTGACAGCGCCTTCGGCAGCACCGCCTGCGACACCCTGCGCCGCGCCCCGGGCGATCCTGCCGCCCACGCCAACAAGCGAGACGCAGGCAGATCGACAGGAATCGGCAGATTGTGCTTCCTCCCTGTCTCAGTTGCCGGCCTTTCAACAGGAGTTCATCGAAAGAGCAGCGAGTTGCACCAGAGTCCCTACGGTCGGCCTTGCGTAGCCAGGCCCCAGGTCGCTGTGCCCCCGGCCCGTGAGAGCGCAGGGGAGGGCTGCCCCAGGCAACCCGACTCGCCACCGAAGCCTGGGGTGCGCCACCAGGGCGCCTCGCCAGCCTGTCATGGACACCCCTTGTGGTGCGTCCGGCGGTCGAACCTGCCATTGAGAAAGGTCAGTCACTGTGTCTCAGACCAGCGGGACATCCGGTCCATCGCCGACCTGCCGCGGCGGAGATCCCGTACTTCCCGATTCCCTGAAACGCGGTCGAGCGGCTACGCGAAGCCTTGCCAGGGCCATGAGCCCGGTAGGGGCGGACACAGCACCCATGCCGACCAGACCCCGCTAGCCATGACTCAGAACACTCCCCGGAGCACAGCACTGCGGGGAGGACGCCCGCCTTGTTGTCAAAGGAAACCGCATGTCGCAGTCGCACGATCCCTGGTACAAGCACCGCCCGCCGCCTTGGCCTGTGCCGGACAATCCGTATGCCCCCGAGGGATACGGCCCGCCACCGCCTCGGCCACCCCGCCGCCGTTGGCCGCTGGTTGCCGCGGTCCTCGCACTGTTGTTGCTCGTGGGCGGCGGCACGTACGTCCTGGGCGAGCGTTCCGGAGCGGACCGCGCTCAGGCGGACCACCCCGGAGGCGAGAGCGGCACGCCGTCGGCCACGGCGGTGCCGAAGAAGACCGCGAGCCCCACCCCGTCACCCTCCCGCATCCCCACCACCGCGGAGATCGCCCGGCAGCGCAGGGCCGGTGAGGCCGCCGCCTGGATCGTCGACGACCGCACCGACCTGCCCCGCCGGAACATCCCGACCGAGGACCTGTGGATCGTCGGCGGCACCGCCGTCCAGGCGATCTACAAGCGGGTCGTCGCCCACCGGCTCAGCGACGGAGCCCAGTTGTGGAGCGTCGACCTCCCCACCCCTGTCTGCGAGACCCCGGTCAACGCGACCCCCGACGGCAAGGTCGTCATCGTCCTGCAGAACGTCGAGGCCTGGACCGGCGCCCGGTGCAACCAGCTCCGAATGATCGACCTGCGCACCGGAAAGGCGGGCTGGCACAAGGAGCTCACCGAAACCGGCGCGGGGGACGGCACGATCATCGTGGACAGCGCGATCAGCGGCGGCACCGTCGCGATCGTCCAGAGCATGAAAGCCGCCGCGTACAAGGTCGCCGACGGGAAGAAGCTGTACGACATCCCCATGGAGAACCCCGGGAAGTGCTACCCCGGCAGAGTGGCCGGCGGCAGCCGGCTCCTGGTGCTCGCCGACTGCGTGATCACCTCGATGGAGAAGGCGTACGACCAGATCCGGGAGATCGACCCGGCCACGGGCAAGGTCCGCTGGCGCCACCGGACGGAGCCGGGCCGGAGAATCGGCCAGGTGCTCTCCGTCTCACCGGCCGTGATCACCACCGCGCACCGGGAGACCCATGCCGACGACTGGCGGGTCGTCGCCCTCGGTCCCGACGGCAAGGTCCGCAGGACCATCGACCCCCGGCCGAAGGGGTTCAAGCACTGCGGAGACACCATCGACACCAGCGACAACGCCCAGGCCTGCCGGGAGGCCGTCGTCGGCGGAGGCCTCGTGCTGCTCGGTGGCACCGACCGCGTCGGCGCCTACGACCTCGGTACCGGGAAGCTGGTCTGGGGTGTGAAGGCCGAGGAGACCTCGCACGGCTACTACCCCTTGCGCGTCGGACCGGGCAGGACCGGGACCGTCTACCAGGTGGGCACACTCCAGGGGCCCGGGCGGGTCTTCCGGATCGGTCCCGGCGGTGTGGACACCATCAAGGACGTGCTGAAGCTCCCCGCCTCCACCGCGAGGGCCGAGTTCGGGATGGGGGCCGTCGGCGAGAACGCCTACGTGGGCGACCGGCTCGTGATCACGCCCGCCGGTCTGAGCGGCAACGACGCCCAGCACGAGCCCCGCATCCTCTCCTTCGCGCCCTGACGAGGACGCGGTCGACTTCGACGTGCGCGCCGACGTCGTTGGCGACCCGCCGGATGCGGTGGATCTCTCCTGGGGTCACTACCCGCGCCGTGCTGGAAGAGGGGAGCCGCCACGTAGGTGGCCTGATTCGCGCCGAGCCATGCAGTCGTGCCCCCTCTGTGCCTGCCGAAGGGTCCAGAGGGCTGGCCGACGACCGATCACGGCTCGCGTTGCGCTTGCTCGTCTCTTGGGACGGTCAGGTCAGCAGTCCGGCCGGTCGGGGCGCGGGACGGTACCGGTGGCTTCCAGTCCCTCACGTGCCATCCCGTACTCGCGGGCATGCTCGCGAGCTCCGGGCAGGGCCAGAGCGGCTCGGAACTCCTGCTGCGCATCGGTGTGACGGCCCATTGCCGCAAAGGTGCTGCCGAGCCGGATACGAACACCCATCTCCAGCCATGTGCTCGTGTGCGGGGTGAGCGCCGACAGCGCCTCGTGGTGGAGATCGACAGCCGAGCGCAGGTCGCCTTGCGTGTGCTCCGCGGCAGCCAGCCGTGACAGGGTCGCCGCACGCAGCGGAAGGTTCTCGACCTCGCCGGCCAGTCCCGCGGCCCGCCTCAGCAGGTTCGTGGCCACCTCGTACCGGCCGAGGGCCAGCTCGATCTCAGCAACGAAGCACAGGGTGCTGCTGATCGTCCTGGGGCGGCCGCTCTTCTCCGCGAGTGTCAGGGCAGTGTTGTAATGCCAGAGCGCCTCTTCGTGCCGTCCCAGCCGGTGATGCATGGAGCCGATGTTGCAGTGGGACACCCCCATCAGCCAGTCGTCGGCAAGGTCGGATGCCAGCCCCACTGCCTCGTCCAGATCACAGAGTGCCTTCTCGATGTCTCCCAGCTGCCCCAGTACGACGCCCGTCCCGGCGATGGCGCGGGCCTCTTCTCGTACATCGCCCTCCGCCCGGCTGTACCGCAGCGCCTCGGCGAACCATGCTCCTGCCTGCCGGAACCGCCCCTGGTAGACATCGAGGAGGCCCATGCAGTTGCGCAGTGCCGCGGGCATCCGCCGATCAGTGGCGGCATCTACGCACGCCAGGGCGAGTTCCAGGGCGGTTCGGCACTCGTGGTGCTGACCGTGTCCCGCCAGGTGGTCTACGAGGGCTTCCGCCAGCAGACATGCGTGGTCGGCGTGGCCGCCGGCGGCTGCGAAAGCCACGACGTCGACGAGCTCGCCACCCATGGAGCCCAGCCACGCAGATGCCTCCCGCCACCCGGCGAAGGGCGAACAGGCAGTGGTCGAGCTCGGGCCGACAGAACCGGTCGTGAGTGCGGGAAAGCTGCCGGGCCCCCAGTCGCTGGCCATGCGGCCCGCCGCCGTGTAGAGGTGCAGAACGGCGTCGAGGTCTGCGGCAGCTTCCTCAGGGGCCTCGCCGGCCAGGCTCCGCGCATGCGCCTTGACGAGATCGTGCAGCCGGTATCGGCCAGGATGCGGCTGCTGCAGCAAGCTGGCATCGACCAGATCCTCCAGGACGTTCTCCGCCTCCTCGTGGGCGCCGCCCAGCATGGCGGCGAGCGTGAGCCGGTCGAAGCGGGCGGTGGGATTCGTACCCAACGCGCGAAAGCCACGCTGCAGTTCCGGTCCGAGCTGGTCGTACGAGACCCGGAAGGCGGCCTCCACACTGCGATCCTCGGCCCGCAGCTCCGAAAGGCCGTGCGCGTCGTCGGACATCCGGCGGGCGAGAAAGGCCAGGGTCCAGGACGGGCGGCTCTGCAGCCGGGCACTCGCGATCCGCAGCGCCAGGGGCAGGCCGCCACACCGACGGGCCAGTTCACGCGCCGCCCCAGGTTCCCCGTCGGCCCGCAACTCCCCGACGAGCTCGCGGAGCAGTCCGACGGCGGCGCTCGTACCCAGCGGCTCCAGCGTGAGCCGCAGGTCGGCGTCGAGGCCGGTCAGACGCTGACGGCCGACGACCAGGACCCGACTGCCCGGCCCGGCCGGCAACAGCGGACGCACCTGCTCGGCGCTGCGTGCGTTGTCCACGACCAGCAGCAGCCGCAGGCCACTGGTGGCGGCGCGCCAGGCTGTGACGAGATCTGACAGGCCGTCCGTGGCATCTCCGGCGTCGCTGGGTCCCTGGAGCCCGTTCGCAAGGTCCGGGAGTGCGTCGTCCTCGCCGCGAACCGCACGCAGCATCCGGCGCAGGGCCCGCTGCGGGGTGACGTCCCCGTGGGCGGCGCCGGGTGCGTGCAGGTCGACGAAGAGACACCCGTCGGGGTGGGCGTCGCCGAGCGTCCAGGCGGCCCGCACCACCAGGGCGGTCTTGCCCACGCCCGCCGTTCCATCGACCGTCATCACGGAGACCGCGTCCGGCGACACGGGGGCGGCGAGGAGGGCGAGTTCCTCGTCGCGCCCGACCAGGCAGGCGATGTCGCCGGGAAGTTCGTTGCGACGGCGCCTTGGACGGGCCTGGCCGGGGAGGCCGGTGCGATCGGACCCGACGGGATCGTGAGGGTGGTCGGTCCCGATGGGGAGGCCGTCTCGGACATCGGGGGCCGAGCGCCCGGGCGCGAGAGCCTGCGGCCCGGTTCGCTCGCGGCCGGAGGCTGCGGCTGGGCGCGGGCGGACGGCCTGGCCGAGCAACGGCAGATCGTCCCGGCGCAGGACGGCCTGGTGCACGCGGCGCAGCTCCTCGCCGGGTTCCACGCCCAGCTCGTCGATGAGCCGGCGGCGCGTCTCGTTGTAGACGGAGAGCGCCTCGGCCTGGCGGCCGCTGCCGTACAGGGCGCGCATCCGCAGGGCAGCGAGCGGCTCATCGTGAGGCTGTGCGAGGGGTGCCGACAGGAGGGTGTCCAAGGCACCCGGGTAGTCACCGAGCAACACCCGCCACTCCGCCCGGTCCTGGAGCAGCGCGCGCCGTTGCCGCACCAGACGCTGCCGTTCGGCACCAGCGAGCGGACCCGGCAGACCGGACAGAGGCTCCCCACGGAACAGGTCGAGTGCACTGCTGCCATGACCGAGTGCGGCATCCAGGTCGCCGGCGGCCTTCGCCCGCTGGGCCCTCCCAGCCTCCCTGGAGAGCTCGGCAGTGTCGGTCCGGACCCCGCTGGGCACGAGGCGATAGCCGCCGCGCTGCCCGCGGATCACTGACCGGCCCCCGTCAGTGCCAGGCTCGTCCAGAGTCTTGCGCAGCGCGTAGACATAGCTCGGCAGGACCCGGTGCCCGGTGCCCGGGGGAGTGGCCCCCCAGACGTCCTCCAGGAGCTGTTGGTAGGTCACGAAGTCGGGTGAGCGCAGGACCAGTGCGGCGAGCACCGCCTGCCGTCGTGCCGGGCCCAGCACCAGCGTCGCGCCGTCGCGCCGGGCCCGGACCGGCCCGAGCAGATCGATCTGCAGATCACCCCCGGTATCGCCGCTACCCGTACCCGATGAATTCACGCTCACGCCGAATCCCCATGCCCCGTGCGTCCATTGCCTGCCTGCCGAAGGAGTCCCATTGCTTCAACAGGACTTCATCAGAAAAGCAGCGTGCCACGACAGAGTCTGTCAGGCCCGTGAGAGCCGGTGCAGACAGGAGCCGCACCTCCGTCGCCCGGCGCGCACGAGAAGCGACCGACCTGACAGATCCGGCGCCAGCGCCGCGCCGAACCGGTGGAGAGACGAGGGGCCTTGGGGCATGGATGAAGACAACCAGGACCAGTGGCGCCGTGCGGGAGCAGGGCCGAACACCCGTGGTCCAGGTGCCCGAGGGGACACACCGGTCGATCCTCTGACGCCCCCTGTGTGCGACGTCATAGCAGGCATCGTCGATGCCGTGCGCGCCGGTGACGATGCCCACACCGACTGCCTTCTGGACCAATTCGTTCAAGTCGCAACCCCTGACTCCCTGTACGAACTGCGTCAACAGCTCGACCACGGTGTGGGATCGCCGTAAGAAGGCGCTTGGCGTGGGCGGAATTTTCGCTCATGTCCGCGTAGACGCCTCGCCGGGTTGGTGCGGTCTCGTCGGATGATGCGGCGACTCTCGAGGCGAGGTGATTCATGTCATCTCGCTCTCTATTGCATTCAAGCAAGCCCCTTTACGAGAGCCGCTTCACAGCGGACCAAGGAGATTCCCATGGCTTTCTCGTTACTCACTCGCAGGGCAGGAGCGGCCCTTGCCGTGGCGGTCGCGCTCACGGTCACGGCTGCCGGGCCGGTTCACGGTGCGCCGACCCGGACTGCCGACCAGGTGATGCAGGAGGGACTCGACGCGGCAGTCGCTGCCGGGTACCCGGGTGCCACGGCACTGCTCCGCAAGGACGGAGCGAGCCGGTACCTGACAGCGGGTGTCGGCGACCGGGCCACCCGGACGCCGACGGATCCGAAGGCGCAGGTGCGCATCGGGAGCAACACCAAGCCGTTCATCGGCGCCGTCACCATGATGTTGGCCGATCAGGGCGCGCTGTCGCTCGATGACACCGTGGACCGCTGGCTGCCGGGCGTGGTGACCGGGAACGGCAACGACGGTAGGAAGATCAAGATCCGCCAGCTGCTGAACCACACCTCAGGCGTGCCCGAATACCTCGACAGGGTCACCGCGGACGCGTACAACAACCCGAACAAGCCCTTTCCGTCTGCACAGTTGGTGCAGCTGGCGATGCAGCGCGCACCGCTGTTCACGCCGGGCTCGAGCGTCAAGTACAGCAACACCAACTTCATCCTGCTCGGAATGATCATCAAGTCGGTGACGGGAAACGAGCCGGCCGTCGAGGTGCAGACCCGACTCATCGACCGGCTGGGCCTCACCGGCACGAGCTACCCCACGTCGGATCCGAAGCTGTACGGCAACCACGTCCGGGGGTACGCCGTTCCCCTCTACTACTGGGGCGAGCGCCCCTACGTCGACGTCACCACCCTGAACGTCCAGTTCTCCGGTGCGGCGGGCGCGATGGTGTCCACCCTGGACGACCTGGCGGCCCTCCACCAAGCGCTGCTCGACGGCACCCTTCTCTCGCCGGCGATGATGGACCAGCTCAAGACCCTCGTCCCCTACCCCGACCAGCCCAACCTGTCCTTCGGGCTCGCCCACGAGGTGCTGAACGGCCCGGGCGACTGCGGCAAGGTCTGGACGAAGGGCGGCGCCATCTACGGCTACTACACCGCCATCCTTACCCGCGAGGACGGCACCCAGGCCGCCGTCGCCACCAACCAGTACAACATGGCCGGCCCAGCGGGAGCCGGAGTGGCGAACCTGACCAACGCTGCCCTCGACGCACTCTGCGCCCTCTGACGATCTGCCGCACGCCTGACCACGCAGGGGTCTCGGTCCCATCGAAACGGCCCGTCGAATGCGCCTCGTTCGACGGGCCGTCTCGCGTCATACGACGGCCACCCGAAACGCCTGGGCGAGTGAGCGCTGCGGACAGGCGGGGTGAGTTCGCGAAGACTGCATCGCCATCATCGTCCTGGCCTGAGACGAGACCGTCCAGTCGGTGAAGGAGGCGACGCCGGCCACGGCCGTGAGGCACGTGGAGGCCGCTGCCACGACGTCGTACCGCCCGCTGCCACGCTGGACGCCTCGGCCCACGCCGTCCGCCAGGCGCTCGACGCCGAGGGCCACCGCGACGCCGGCGTGCACCTCACCTCCCCCGAGCCTGTCGACCATCACGTCGGGTCCCCCGATGGTCGACAGGAGGGGGGCGGCCAGATGCGGGCAGTCCCGCACGTCCTTTAGGTGACCACTGGCAACGCCTCGCCCAATCGAAGGCATTGCCGCGCCCTTGCGTCTTGAGATCGAAGGTAGACGGGGAGTTCCGTCGCGAAATTCCAGGCAGCGATCCTGGTCCCGTTCCCGCTGGGGGAGGCGACGGCGGTCGTGGGGAGTCAGGGGGTGGGGAGACAGCACGCCCACGACGACATGGTCGACGGTTCGGGCGGATCAGGCTGACAGGGAGGTGCGAGAAACCGCCAAGGGTGCTGTCACGCTGACAGCGTCGCTCACCCCTGCCCTCGACCCACCGGGTTCGGCCGGTGGCACCAGGGACTGTGTCGAGCGGGCGGCTTCGACGAACGCCGTACGCAGGGAAGCGAACCGTTCCATGAGTGGATCGCGGACAAGGCCGCCGATCATCCGAGACCAGGCAGCAGGCACACGGTCGACGACTGCAAGAACACCGGCCATCTCGCTCTCGGCCATGCACCGGCTCTCCTGGAGGCAGTGTTCCAGCAGGCCCCGGTCTCTCACCGTGAGCGGCGATCTGGAGTGCCCCGAGGCGGTAGGCCGCGTATGAATCCTGCGAAGGTGGGCGGGTGGCCAGGGGCCCCACCTCTGGAAGCCGCCCACCCGTGTTTCTCGCGGACGCCGCGAGCTGTGCGTTCCCCTGCACTGATTGTCTAAGTCTGGATAGCGAATCTAATGTGGAAGCTCGGTGTCTGCCGGGCCGCGAGACCCGGCGACACGACAGCACGTCGAGCGAAGAGAAGCCGGGACCGCCCATGAACGCCGAACAGCACTCAACCGTCACCGCCCCCTACCTCTACGACCGGTCCGGAAGGCGCTACCGCCTGGACGACCCTCGCTGGCGGGGCGTGGACGGCAGCCCCCTCGCCGTCAGTGCACTGCCGGGCCTGCGTCCCGAGCAGATCGACACAGCCGAACGGTCCCTGTGGCGCTACCACGCAGCCCTGCCTGTCCCAGCCACCGGGCGGGTGAGCCTCGGCGAAGGGTGTACGCCGATGGTTCTGATGGAATGGGGCGGCCGACGCGTCCACTTCAAGCTGGAGTGGTTCAACCCGACCTCCAGCTTCAAGGACCGGGGCGTATCGGTGATGGTGTCCCACCTCGCGGCGCACGGCGTCGACCACGTACTTGAGGACAGTTCGGGCAACGGCGGTTCCGCGGTGGCCGCTTACGCTGCCGCTGCCGCCATCCGCGCCAAGATCATCGTTCCCGCCGCCACCTCGGCGGCCAAGATTCTCCAGGCCCGCGCCTACGGAGCCGAGATCGAGCTTGTGGATGGCACCCGCGAAGAGGTCTCCGACGAGGCGATCCGGCAGTCCGAGCAGATCCCCTACGCCAGCCACAACTGGCACCCCATGTTCATCCAGGGCACCAAGACCATCGCCTACGAGATGTGGGAGTCCCTCAACTTCACCGCGCCCGACAACGTGGTCCTCGTTGCCGGAGCCGGCAGCAACATCATCGGGTGTGACCTCGCGTTCGGCGAACTGCTCGAAGCCGGCCAGATCGACAGGCGCCCGCGCCTGTTCGTCGGGCAGCCCGAGCACTGGGCGACCATCGCCGACACGTTCAACGGCATCGACCCGGCCGGCCGCGGCGAGCGGACGCCGACGATCGCCGAGGGCGCGTCCATCACCCACCCGGTCCGGCTGCCCGAGGCGGTCGAGGCGATCCGCCGCTCCGACGGCGCCGCCTACGCCGTCCCCGAGGCAGAGATCCACACCGCGGTCCGTGCACTGAGCGCGCGGGGCTTGTACGCCGAACCGACCAGCAGCGTCGCCGCGGCGACCCTCGATCACTTCATCGCGACCGGAGAGATCGCCCCGGACGAGACGACGGTGGTTGTGCTCACCGGTGCGGGGCTGAAGTCCGCCGAGAAGATGGCCGCGGTGTTCGCCGGGCACGGTGAAAGCGCTCAGGGATCGAGGAACGCCCGATGACACCCGCCACCGGTCGACGAGATGACGAATGTGCGGACCAGCCCGCTGTACCGGAAGACGAGCGCCACCTATCGGTCGACGATCACCTTGTACGAGAAGTCGAGCGCATCGCTGTCGCCGTCGGGCGCATGTTCCCAGGTCTGTGCGAGGTCGTCCTGCACGATCTGCGCCGACCTGACAGCGCCATCCGTGCGATCGAGAACAACCTGTCCGGACGGCAGGTCGGAGACTCCGCCACCGAGCTGGGACTGCGCCGCATCGCGGACCCCGCCTTTCCCGGCGTCATCCAGAACTACAGCAACCGGTTTCCCGACGGACGCCCGGCCAAGAGCACCTCGATCGGCATCAGGAACGCCGAAGGGCGTTACGTCGCGGCCCTGTGCCTGAACCTGGACGTCAGCACGCTCTCCCCGCTGGCGCTGGCCCTCGCCAGCCTCGTCGCCACCGATGTCGAACACGAAGGTGAAACGCTGGAGACACTGCGCGACCGCACCGGACGCGAACTCCGCTCGGCCATCGACTCCTTCGCGGCGCAGTTCTCCAGCACCCCCCGTGGCCTCAACCGTGACCAGAAGCGCGAGCTGGTACGGCAGCTGCATCGCGAGGGCTTCTTCGAGACCCGGAGCTCCGCACAACTCATCGCCGACCAGCTCGGCGTCTCCCGGGCAACCGTCTACAACTACACGAAGCAGCCAGACTGAGGAAAGCGGGGAGCGGAAGGCAGAAGGACTCGCCGATCGCCGGGCCGGTGAGTCCTTGAGCGCGGGGTGGGTCAGTGGGACGAGACGAAGCCCGCTGACTGGTCGAGGTGGAAGGGTGAGCCCGGGCTCTCCGGCGTCCAGCCGTCAGTGAGAGCGGTGCGGATGCCGTCAGCCACCTGGCCGGGCAGGATCGGTCTGCCTTGTGTTCCGAACCAGTTGCTCGGGTGCGGCTGGTTGGTGGTGACCACCAGTGTGGTGCCGGGAGTGTCGACGTGTGCGACCGCGTAGGTGAGGGGTGACCGGACCAGCCCCTGGTCGTAGGTCGGCCGTCCACGGAGCCGCCACCGGTAGGCGGCGCCGTCCACGTTGATGAGCCGCGATCCCTTTTTGACCAGTGCCATGTCCACATCCTTTTCCACGTGACAGTAGTGAACGGCAACGGATCGTGTCCTGCCGGTTCCCGGTGAACGGTGTCAGCTTCTGTGCGTCGGGATCATGTCCCGACTTGGTGCTGGCATGGCGGGTCGTTCGGCCTCGGGAGTGGCCGGCAGGGCGGCGATGGCCGCGACCGGCCTTGACTCCACACTGGTGGCTTCGGCCGCTTTCCCTCCCGCCGCTTCGGCGTCGACACCGTCCGGCTCGAACTCGGCCTCACGGCGATCGACCTGTTGGCCTGGGCCCGCGTCCTGCTGCTGGACGGCGAACTGGCCGCCGCCGAGCGCTGAAACAGCTCCGCTCCCGGTTGTTGCTTGTCGCCGAACGCCGAACGCCGAACGCCGAACGCCGAACGCCGAACGCCGAACGCCGCACCCGCGGCGGCCGCCACCTGCGCTTGCGTAGAGCACCCAGATCGCGCCGGCCACCCGACAGTGGCCCCTCATCGCCTCAACCGACGGTGAGGCTAGGCGGCGCCCGCCGCTGCCAGGACCGCGACCGGTAGGAGCAGGATCCACTGCGGTAGGCGGAGCAGCGGTCGGGGCCAGCCGACGGACAGCGTGACGACCAGGAAGGCTGCCGCGTACGCGACGAAGTGCGCGGCGACGAACCACGCCACCAGACCGGCACCCGACGTACCGCCCGCCAGGGAGAGGTAGACGAGGGCGAGCCCGGAGAGCACCAGGTCGGCGCTCACCATGTGCCACACGGCGTGCAGGACACGCTTGGGTTCGTCTGCGAGGCCGCAGGACAGCAGCGGGCGCACCACATCTCGGTGCCCGCCGACCATGTGCACGGCGGCCACGCCGAGCGCGGTGATCCCTGCCGCGAGAAGCCAGCCGTTCACCGGACCTCGATTCCTGTGGCCACGATGGCGGCCAGCCGTGCGGCCAGCTGCGGGCCGGGCGGCTCCCCGACCAGCCCCACGTGGAAGAACACGGCTCCTGCCAGCGTGTCCAGCACCAGGTCCACGGGCGTCTCGGCGGTGATCTCCCCACGCAGCACGGCGCGTTCGAAGACGATAAGGAGTCGTTCCTTCGACGGGCCCAGGAAGTCGCCGCGGATGCGTGCCTTCAGTTCCGGATCGGCGGCGAAGTCGGCGAGCAGCCCCGGGAGGGCTGCTGCGGCGGCAGGCGCGCGGAACTCGTCGACCAGGCTCTGGAGCAGCACGGTCAGATCCGCGGCCAGCGTTCCGGTGTCCGGGGGCGGAGCGTCATCGCTGGTCGTGAAGACAGCCTCGAAGACCAACTCCGGCTTGCCGGGCCACCGTCGGTAGATCGTGTCCTTGCCGACACCGGCCCGCGCGGCCACCGCCCCGATCGACGTCGCGGCGTAGCCGACCTCTGCCACCAGCTCTGCCGTCGCGTCGATGATCGCCTCGTGCGATCGGGGATCCCTGGGGCGCCCTCTGGAGGGCGGAGTGGAGCTCATGGCATTTACCTTACGGGTCGACCCGTAAGGTAAACAAGAGTCCAGCCTGCCCCGCAGAACCTGGCAGCGCCGCTTCAGGGCGCCGGACCGCTGACGAGCAGGCTGGAGAACTCCTGAGCCCCGCCGCCGACGACGGCTACCGGGTGACGCGCCCGGTCGCCAGGTGACGGCCTCGACGAGTTCGGTAACGGGCCGGGGTGCCGCCGCGGCCTGTTGCGATCCGGGGTCCCCGAAGACTGTTGGCAGGCCGCCCCATGTCGCACCGGCGATCTGCCCGGGCGGCGTTCACGCCCCCACAGCCGGCTGCGTCGTGAGCGGATCGATGAAGCCGCAGGCCTGCACGGTGCCAGAGCCGCGCTGTCTGCGGACCACGTTCTCGTCGGCCCGCAGGAGCAGGTCCTGGCGGACCTCTGGAACATCGCAGGTCCGCACGTGAGTTGGTGTCCTGCCCAACGCGACGAATGCGCTTGCCGGCCTTGCTGCTCAGCGGCGGCTGTCGTCCCGGCGAGCAAGCGAAGACCATGGACGGCATCAGGCCGGCTGCCGCGCGTTCGACAAGGCGGGGCGGAACGAGGCGCCCCGCAGCCCGCTGGGCGACCAGCACAAGCACCCCCGGAGCAGCGTCACTGAGCCGGGATCGGCTGGGTGAGGTTCACCGGGTTGCCGTCGGGGTCCTGGATGTGGGCGACGCGCTGTCCCCACGGCATGTCGTGGGGGCCGCTGCGGACCGAGCCGCCCAGCGCCGTCACCCGGCCGAGCGTCTCGTCGACGTCGTCGACGCCGATGCTGAGCAGGATCCGCGGTGCCGCCCCGGTCCCCGGGTTCGCCTTGGCCACCAGCCCGAGGTCGGTGTCGCCGATGCGCAGGCCCATGTAGAAGGCCGGGCCCTCCGCCGGTACCCGGAAGGTCTCCTCGGCGCCGAACAGATTCGTATAGAAGCCGACCAGAGCGTCCTGGTCGGCAGTGATGATCACTGGCTGGATGGTGGACATGGCACTCCTGTCGAGAACGGTCGTGTGTCGCTGGGTAGACCGTTCGAGGTCGGTGAACTCATCGGAACAACCACCCCGCCGGACGGTCTACACCCCGGACCGCCGCCCACGACCAGCACGAGCACCCCGAAACGGGGTCACGCCACCCCTGCTGACCGGCCACTTCAACATGGCGCGGCCACCTTGAGCCTTCTCGGTGCCGATGGCGGAGGCGGAAAGGAGCGTCGCGCCGGCGAGGCTGCCCCAGAGGGCGACCGAACCACGGGAGGCGAGAGCGGTCATGACAGCCGGGGAGACGGCGAGGCCGAATCCCGTGGAGAGCTGGAAGCGGGCGAGGGCGCGTCCCAGGACATGGGCCGGGGCGAGGGCGGTGACGAGCGCGGTGGCGCTGCCGGCATAGATGATCTCGCCGAAGGTGCAGACCACGGAGACCGCGGCGACGGCCGGGGCGCCCCAGCCGTGTCCCAGCGAGGTGGCAGCGAGGAAGCCGAGGTAGGACGCGGCGAGTAGCACGCCGGCGAGAGCCAGCACCATCCGCCGGGGGAAGCGGGACATCAGGACGGTGACCGGAACCTGCAGAGTGACCACCAGCACCGTGTTCGCCACGAAGATGGCTGCCGACCACACCGGGGACGCGTGCAACTGTGTCACCAGGACCAGGGGGAGCGCGATTTCAGGGACGTTGAGGCAGAAGACGTAGACCACGTTGGCGGCCAGCAGCGCGCGCATCCGAGGTGCGGGCCCGTCGCCCGCTTCGCCCCCGTCGCCCCTGCCCTTGGCCGGAACAGCGGCCGGATGCGTGTGCAGGTGAACTGACCAGGCCAAGGCTGCCGCAACGAGATAGGCGAGCCCGGTGACGGCTGCCAGCGCCTGCAATGCGGTGGTGCCGCCCGCCAGGCACGCGATGGCGATGAGGGCGCCCACGCCCAGGCCGGCGTTGCGCAGGGCGCGTCCTCCCGCGAGAGCGGCGTCGCGTACGCGGCCGTGGGCGACCGTGGCCACGAGGGCTGCATGGGCGGCCGGCCACGCCTGGTTGCCCATGCCGAGGAAGAGCGCCGCCGCCGCGAACAGCCAGACGTGCCCTGCCGAGGTGGCCAGCAGCAGCGCCACGCCCAGCACCCGTACCAGCATCGAGGCGGCCACGACCGTGCTGCGTGCACCCCGGTCGAGCCAGCGGCCGACCGCGGGCAGGCACACCAGACCCACGACGATGCCGGCCGTCATGGCAACGCCGGTGGCCGATGCGGACAGCCTCAGCACCGTCACCCCGTAGAGCAGCAGAAAGGGCCGCAGCAGGCCGGTGCCGAGCGCGTCCACGGCCAGGGCGACGGCATAGCGGGGGCCTCCGGAGGCTCGGACGAGGGCGCGCAGCTGGATCTTGGTGGTGGTTGCCATGGCGTCAACGGTGCGTTCGGCCGCCGGGCCCGCCATGTCGGTTGACGGACACCGTCAACCGACGCGGTCGGCGACCATCCGGCCATCGATGATGAAGGGATGACGTTGAGGATCGACATCGGCGGCCTGCCGCCCGGGCGACTGCGGTTCGCTGCCTCCCCGCTGGCCGAGCTGACCGCGATGCTGCACGTGCTGGCCGAACCCGCGCATCACCCGCAGCTCGCCGGCTGGGCCGGGGACGTCTGGGCGGGGCTGCGGCCGGAGCTGGCCGAGCGGCTCAGGGAGGCGGAGTTCCTCTGGCGTTCCTCACGAGCCGACTTCCTGGTCCCCGCTCGTCCCCGGCCGACCCTCGCCGAGGAGTTGGACGATGTGGACCGCATCGACGACGAAACCTATGTGACCGCCGCGCTCATCACCACGTGCGGCAGCAACCGGGTCCACTTCGGCTCGCCGTCGCCGCTCACCGACGCGACGGCGCGCGAGCGGGCCCTGGACCTGGCCCAGGCCCGCGGCGCGCTCCAAGAGGCCTTCGCGGAACGGCTGCTCGCGGATCCGGCTGCCGTACGGGCACGGGTGCGTGACACTCTCGAACAGTGCGCCGAGGCCTTCTTCGACGCCGCCTGGACGGGCGTCGCCGTGCAAATCGCCACCGACCTGCGCCTGAAGAACGACCTCCTGAAACACCAGGGCATCGAGGCGGCACTCGCGTCGGTCTCCAGCGCTGTCACCCTGGCGCCGGACGGCAGCCGCATCATCGTGGACAAGCTGCAGGACAATGCGACCGCCGCCCACGGCAGTGGGGTCACCTTCCTCCCCAGCGTCTTCGGCCGCCCGCACCTGGTGGTGGTCCACGCGCCCGGGTGGCCGCCGGTGGTGCAGTACCCCGTGGCCGAGGCGAGTCCATCGGAGCCGGTATCGCTGGAAACGGTCACGCTACGGCTGGAGGCCCTCGCGCATCCGGTGCGGCTGCGGCTGCTGCGCACCCTGGCCCGCGGCCCGCACACCACCGGTGAGCTGGCCCACGCCTGGGCACTTTCACCCCCGGAGGTTTCCCGCCACCTCGCTGTCCTGCGCCGCGCGGGCCTGCTCACAGGTCGACGGGAGGGTCGTTACGTCCGGTACACCCTCAATCTGCCCGATCTGGCGGCGCTGGGTGCCGACCTACTGGCGGCCGTACTGCGCTGAGTAGCTTCGGCCTGCCGGAACGCGGGCGTCCGTCAGAGGCCACCCGCGCCCGCTCACGCCGCCCGCCCGCCGTCGTGGTGCTCCCGGCCCGACCGTCCCCGGTCGCCCGGGGCGACATGGCCGGGTCTAGAGCGAGTCTCTTGGAAGCGCGGTGCGCAGGGTGCTGCATGCCGGATCGAAATCCTGTGGCAGCAGCGCTCGCCCGGCAGCGGCTGACCGAGCGGGTCGTGGGCCTCGACGAGGCGGCAGCGCTGGTGCCTGGCTTCGAGAGGGCGTCCCTCGCCGGGATGACCACGATCGATCCGCTGCACGGCTGAATCCACGGCGGACGCGGCCGGGGCGGCGGGCGTGGCGTCGGGACGTGTACGGGTTGTCGGGTGACGATGGCGCCGTGCGACTTGATCACGTGTCCTACGCGGTGGCCCGCGACAGCTTCGTCTCGACCGTCCAGTGGATGGGATCGGCCCTCGGCGCCGGATTCGTCGACGGGGGCGTGCATCCGCGATTCGGCACCCGCAATTTCATTCTCCCCCTGAGCGGCGGCACCTACGTCGAGGTCGTCACCACACTCGACCACCCCGCCGCCGACCGTGCACCCTTCGGCCAGGCGGTCGCGCGCCGCGCCGCCGAGGGCGGCGGTTGGCTCGGCTGGGTGGTCTCCGTGGACGACATCGCCCCGGTCGAGACCCGCCTCGGCCGCACCTCGGCCGAGGGCCACCGCGTCCGCCCCGACGGGTTCGACCTGAGGTGGAAGCAGATCGGCCTCCTGGAACTGCTGGAGGACCCGCAACTGCCGTACTTCCTTCAATGGCTGGTCCCCATCGAGGAGCGCCCGAGCGCCGACCCGCGCACCTCCACCACCATCCACGGGGTCTCCATCGCCGGCGACGCCGCCCCCATCGCCGAATTCCTCGGCGAACCGGCCGACCACCCCCTCGACCAGATCGACGTCACCTGGGTCGAGGATGAGGAACCGGGCCTGGTCTCGGTCGAGTTCGCCACCGCCCACGGCCCGGTCACGATCTGACCAGACGGCCGGGCTCGGTTGGGTTATGACTCGCACCGTGGCCAAGGCGTTCGGTCGACGGTGACCACCGCGAACGAGTGGAGTCGGCACTTCCGCGCGCCCGCAGGCCGCTGCCCTGTCGGGATGTTGGGCGATGTGTGGTGTGCAGAGAGCGAGTTGAATGCGGACCTTTCCGTACTCAGCTGTAGTAGGCGATCTTGTCGTCGAGGACCTCCATGGCCCGGGACAACGCCGCCACTCGCTGCTCCAGGGTGGCACGACGCTCGCGGAGGAAGGCGACCCGGTCCTGCGCAGAATGCTCGGCGCGCAGGATGGCGACGAATTCCCGCAGGTCCGCGATGCCGAGTCCGGCGTCACGAAAGCACGTGACCAGGCCGATCCAGAAGACGTCGTCCTCGGTGTACTCCCTGCGTCCACCGGGGGAACGCCTGATCGGTCCGATCAGCCCTTCACGCTCGTAGTAGCGCAGTGTGTCGAGGGAGACACCAGTGCGGTCGGCCGCTGCTGCCGGAGTGAGGAGGGTGGCCACGGGGCTCCTTGTCTGATCGCTGCTAGCGCGCTTCGGCGAAGCGGGCCAGGTGCTCGTCGCCGAGCCGTACATGGCGTGCGGCCAGCGCCTCCTCGACCTGATCCACCCGGCTCACGCCGACGATGGGGTCGATCCCCCGGTGCATCAGCCATGCGAGGACGACTTGGTTCCTCGTGACCGCCAACTCACCCGCCACGTCGTCCAGGACCGAGAGCACCCGGGTGGTGCCGGGGTGATCATAGGTCTGCGGAAGCGGCTTGTCCGCGCGCACGTAGGAACCCCACATCAGTGAGCTGTACGACCACACGGCGAGCCCCTCAGACTGCGCGAGGTCCAGGTCCTCGTCGGCGAGCAGGCGATGGCCGCCCTCCGCGAGGGGGGTGAGGGGGCGCGGCTGAACGAGTGAGTGGCGCAGTTGCAGGGCCGTCCACGGTTCCACGCCCTGCTCCCGGGCGAGCGACCGGGCGCGCTCGACACGCCAGGCAGCATGATTCGCCGCACCGACCCGCAGAGCCGTTCCCTTCGTGACCAGCTCGCCGAAAGCACCGACGGTCTCCTCCAGCGGCACGGCGCGGTCCTCGGCGTGAGCCCAGAGGAGATCGACGTGATCGACTCCAAGACGCCCCAGGCTCTCTTCCACACCGACTCGTACGGCTGGGGCGGAAAGTCCTTCAGCGCTCTGTGGCCAGGAGTGCGGGACGAGTGGATTCTGCCGGACCTTCGTCGCGATCCGGACCGCATCGCGTGCGCCGGGGCGGGCTCGGAGCCACGCGCCGATGACGCGCTCGCTGGCCCCGCCGACGCCACTCGAATCGGCCCAGAAGGAGTAGCAGTTCGCGGTGTCGAGCCAGACACCGCCTCCGCCGACGAACGAATCGAGGATCGTGAAAGCTTCGTCCGGACTTACGCGGGTGCCGAAGTCCATCGTCCCGAGGACGAGCTGGGGGCCGGTGATGTCGATATCCATGCCCCCCATCCTCGGATCTGGAGCGCGCTCCAGGTCAAGTGCGCTTGGCGTGACAATTTAGGCCGTCCGATAGCCGGCAAGCTCGCGTACGACGATGAAGGCCGGCCGGTCGAATCCGACGGATACGACGAAGACGCCGCCGCCACCTCGACTGCCACAGTGCTCACCGGAGCCGGTTCGGCACGCCGCCAGGAGAACTGAACCGCCACCATGGGTCGGCGGCCCCCCTGCGGCTGAGCTCGCCACTTCCGCACGCTTCTGTGCGCGAAGCGCCGGCCGGGGAGGGTGCATCCGAGCAGGGCTGGAGGGCAGAAGCTCAGGTGTCCGAATGGCGTGATCGTCGCAGGGAGCCCTGGTGTCCGAAGCGGCCAACCGAACGACTGCACATGGCGGAAGAGCGTGGGCCGCCCTGATCGGCTTTTTGCTGGTGGTGTACGCCGTTGCTGCGGTGGGTGCCCTCGCCTCCGCGGATGCGGCGACGGTCTACACATCACTGGACCTGCCGGCCTGGGCTCCTCCCGCCTGGCTCTTCGGCCCTGTCTGGACCGTCCTCTACGCCACTATCGGTGCTGCCGCATGGTTGGTCTGGCGGCGACAGGCCGCACCGGACAGGAAGTCGGCGATCGCGTGGTGGATCGCGCAACTGGCCCTCAACCTCGGCTGGACCCCTCTCTTCTTCGGACTGGGCGAATACGGCGCCGCCCTCATCGAAATCCTCCTCCTGGTGGCCGCGTTGAGCGTCACGATCCTGTTCTTCAGTCGCGTGTCCAAAGCTGCTGCGCTCCTGCTCGTGCCCTACCTGGGCTGGGTGTGCTTCGCCACGGCCCTCAACGCGGCGATCTGGACTGCGAATAGCTGACGGTCGCCGGCCGCCCCAGCTGAAGGCGCCCGCCGGGGCATCCCGCCCCAGCAGGGCGGGTCGCCCTGAGCTGGAAGCGGCGCCGCGAGCGTGACCATCCGTATCCAGGCAGCTTGGTTCTTGAGATCACGAGCTCCACACCCGACGGGTACCGCCTGCGGCCCCACTGGGGTCGGCCCGCACGAGCGTCGCCGACAGCAGAAGGCCCATCAGGGGTCCTGAGGGGTACGGCCCGGCTCACGCCGACGCCGAGAGCTCGGGAATCCGGAGCACAAGTGAGGAGTGAGCACACAGGAGCAGGGCAGACGGTCGGTGCGCTGTACCCGCCGATCCTGAGAGGCGAGAAGGAGAGTGTCGACCATGGCGAATGACCCGTGGTGCTTCAACCCGTCGTGTGGAGAACTGGGCGACCTTGAACTGACCGGATGGCGGGTCGAAGCAGCTGATGGGCCAGTCGGCGAAGTGGACGCGTACTCCGACGTGACCGGCGAGGCGTTCCTCGTCGTGGAGGCCGACGGATGGATCTTCGGGAAGGTCATGATTCCAGCCGGCGCGGTGACGCGCCTTGACTCTGCCGGACGCACGCTTCAGCTCGACCTGAGCCGGGGGCAGATCGAAGACGCCCCGCAGTACCTGCCCGACCAGCACCGTTCAGACCCGGAATACCGCGAGGAGATCGCCGAGTACTACTGGAAGACCGGGCCCTGTTAGGGAGCCTGTGCGGTCCCCCTGCGGCTCACGGAACTCCGTGACGGCGAAGGAGTTCAGGACCTGGTACGCCACCGTGCTCGCTGCGGTCGCGCCGGCGGTCTCCCAGACCACGTCGGGTGCTTCCCTCGCCCGGCGCGGCAGGGTCGTGGCGCGTGCCGTCCGCGAGGTCAGTGACTACCCGGGGAACACGCCCGCCGTCTGCAGGGCGTCGTGCGTCGACCCTCGCGTCATCGGGTGCATACGAGGGAGGGGGGGAGACCATCGCTGCCTCTCTGGGCGAGCAGGGTGAGGGCGGTCTCTTCGGCAGGCCGGCCACCCACGGTGCGGTGGAGCGGTCGGTCCTGCGCCTGCTGAGGGCGGGCTCCGCATGAGGCAGCCGGCCCGGCCGTTCGCGCGGCACGGCTGCGACCTGAGGTCGACGGCAGCCGCGGTGCTGAACGCCGGCCCCGCGCTTCTGAGGGCCCGGTGGCAGCCGTCGCAGGTCAGCGGGGCAGGTGCGGAAGAAGCCGGTCCGGGGTCAGGGGCAGGTCCCGCAGCCGTACGCCCACCGCGTGGTGGACGGCGTTCGCGATCGCGGCCGCCGTCCCCACGATGCCGATCTCCCCGATCCCCTTGCTGCCCATCGGGTTGAGGTGGGGATCCTCCTCGTCGAGAGCATGGGCTTCGAGCGCCGGCACGTCGGCGCAGACGGGAACGTGGTAGGAGGCCAGGTCCCGTTCGGCGAAGTCGCCGAACGCGGGGTCGAGCGTGCTGCTCTCGGTCAGCGCCATGCCCAGCCCCATGGTCATCCCCCCGATGAACTGGGAGCGCGCGGTGCGTCGGCTGAGCACCCGGCCCGCCGCGAAGACCCCGAGCAGGCGCCGGACCCTCACCTCCCCCGTCACGGTGTCCACCTCGACCTCCGCGAACTGCGCACCGAACGCGTGCCGTGCGTACGGGGACTCCCGGCCCGCCTCCTCGGCGGTGTCCGCCCGCGCGGTGAGGCCCTCGGGCGGGAGCGGGCCAGAGTGCGCGCGCACCATGTCGGCCAGGACCGTGCAGGCTTTGTGGACGGCCCAGCCCCAGGACGAGGTGCCCGACGAGCCGCCCGCCAGCGGGGCCCTCGGCAGCGCGCTGCTCCCGAGTTCCACGCGTACCGAGGCCGGCGGGACGGCGAGTGCCTCGGCGGCGATCTGGGCGAGGACGGTCCGGGCCCCGGTCCCGATGTCGGTGGCGGCGAGTCGTACGAGGTACGTGCCGTCCGGCGCGGCGTGTGCGGAGGCCGAAGAGGGGCTCAGGAGGTACGGGTAGGTCGACGCGGCCACTCCTGTGCCGGTCAGTCGGTCGCCGGTCCTTCGTACCCCTGGCCGGGGGTCGCGGCCCTCCCAGCCGAAGAGCCGAGCGCCCTCCCGCAGGCAATCCGTGAGGCCCCTGCTGCTGAACGGCCTGCCACTGTCGGGTTCGGCGTCGGGCTCGTTGCGCAGCCGGAGTTCGACCGGGTCGACGCCCGTGGCGACGGCGAGTTCGTCCATGGCCGCTTCGAGGGCGTACATGCCGGACGCCTCGCCCGGGGCACGCATCCACGAGGGCGTCGGCACGTCGAGGGCCACCACGTGGTGGCTCGTCCGGCTGTGCGGCGAGGTGTACATGGTGCGCGCGGGGACGGCCGCCTGCTCGACGAACTCCTTGACCGTGGAGGTCTGGGTGACGACCTCGTGGGCGAGGGCGCTGATCACGCCGTCGGGGTCCGCGCCGATCCGGACGCGCTGGACGGTGGGGGCGCGGTGGCCCACGACAGCGGCGAGCTCGCGGCGCGGGAGCGCCAGCTTCACGGGCCGTCCGAGGCTCAGGGCGGCCATGGAGGCGAGGACGGCCTGAGGCCTCGGAGTGCCCTTGGAACCGAAGCCGCCCCCGACGTACGCGGAGACGACCGTGACGCGGTGCCGGGGCGTCTGGAACAGCTGCGCGAGGACGTCTCGTACCTTCGTCGCCCCCTGGCTGGAGTCGTACACGGTCAGCGCGTCGCCCTCCCACCACGCGGTGGCGGCGTGCGGCTCCATCGGATGGTTGTGCTGGGCGGTCATCGTGTAGGTGGCGTCGACGCGCACGGCCGAGGTGGCGAAGGCCGCGTCGAAGTCGCCGCGCTCGCGCAGGGCCGGATGGCCGCCGTTGGCCTCCTCGGGTGCGTAGAGGCCGGGGTGGCCGGCGGGCGGGCCCGGGTCGTGCTCCTCGGCGACGTACTCGATGCGAAGGTCGTCGGCGGCGGCGCGGGCGTTCTCCAGGGTGTCGGCGACCACGAGCGCGACGTACCAGCCCCGGTGCGGAACGCGAGCGGTCTGGAGCAGCGTCAGCGTCGGGTCGTCGGCCTCGCCGAGACGGGGCGCGTTCGTGTGGCTGAGTACGGCGTGGACACCCGGCCGTCGCAGGATCTCGTCGGCGTGGACGGCGGTCACCGTGCCCCGTGCGACGGTGGCGGGCACGGGGACGGCGTGGAGGCAGCCGGGCGGGGTGTGCTCGGCGGCGTAGCGCGCCGTTCCGGTCACCTTCTGCCTGGCGTCACGACGGACGGCGGAGTCGCGGCGGTCGGTGGTCTCACGGCGGTCGGCAGGGTCGCGGCGGTCGGCGGAGAATTCGTCGGGCACGGAGGCGGAGGGGACCTCGGGCGGGGAGTTCGTGGGCATGACGGTGGCCGGCTCCTCAGGGGCGGGACGCGAGATCGGTGAGCACACGGACGGCGAGGCCGCGGGCGAGCGGCACCTTGAAGGCGTTGTCGCGCAAGGGGTCGGCCGCGGCCAGCTCGGCGTCGGCGGCGCGTGCCCATGTCTCCTCCGTGGCGGGCGCCCCCCGGAGGACCGCCTCGGCCGCGCGGGCCCGCCACGGTGCGTGCGCGACCCCGCCGAAGGCGAGGGCGGCGTGGCGGACGACTCCGCCCTCGACGGTGAGGGCCGCGGCGACGGACACGAGCGCGAAGGCGTACGAGGCGCGGTCGCGGGTCTTGCGGTAGCCGCTGTGGGCTCCGGCGGGCGGTGGGAGCGTGACCGCCGTGACGAGTTCGCCGGGTCGGACGACGGTGTCGTGCTCCGGCGTGTCGCCCGGCAGCCGGTGGAACTCCGTGAGGGGTACGGTGCGCTCGCCGTCGAGGCCGAGGAGATGGACCCGGGCGTCGAGGGCGGAGAGCGCGACCGCCATGTCCGAGGGGTGGGTGGCGACGCACCGGGCGGAATGGCCGAGCACCGCAAGGTCGCGGTGGACGCCCTCGCGGGCGGGGCAGCCCGTACCCGGCGCGCGCTTGTTGCAGGGCTTCGAGGTGTCCTGGAAGTACGGGCAGCGGGTGCGCTGGAGCAGGTTGCCGCCAGTGGTGGCGGCGTTGCGCAGTTGGGCGGAGGCTCCTGCGAGGAGTGCCTGCGACAGCGCGGTGTAGCGGGCCCGTACGAGCGGATGGGCGGCCAGGTCGCTGTTGAGGACGGTCGCCCCGATGCGCAGACCGCCCTCCGGGGTCTCGTCGACGCCGTCCAGCGGCAGCCGGCTGATGTCGATGAGGAAAGGCGGGTCGGCCACCCCCAGCTTCATGAGGTCGACGAGGTTGGTTCCGCCGGCGATGTACTGGGCGCCCGGGTGCGCCGCGTACGCGGCGAGCGCCTGCTCCGTGCGGTCGGCGCGGAGGTAGCCGAAGGGCTTCACGAGGAGACCTCCTGGATGGCGTCCACGATGTTCGCGTAGGCGCCGCAGCGGCAGATGTTGCCGCTCATCCGCTCGCGGATCTCCTCCGGGGTGAGGGGCCGGGGTCCGCCGCCGCCCGGGCGGTCCGGCGGTGTGACGTGTGAGGGGTGCCCGGCGGCGGCCTCGTCCAGCATGGCCACGGCTGAGCAGATCTGGCCCGGTGTGCAGTAGCCGCACTGCAGGGCGTCGTGGGAGACGAACGCCTCCTGAAGGGGGTGGAGGCGGTCATCACGAGCGAGGCCCTCGATCGTGGTGACGGGCTCGTCGCAGGTGACGGCGAGGATCAGACAGCTGTTGATCCTCCGGCCGCCCACGAGCACGGTGCAGGCGCCGCACTGGCCGTGGTCGCAGCCCTTCTTCGCACCGGTGAGGTCCAGGTGCTCGCGCAGGGTGTCCAGAAGGGTCGTGCGGTTGTCGAGCCGTAGTTCGTGCGTGGCCCCGTTGACCCGGAGCGAGACGTACGACGTAGGGGCGGGGCGTCCCTCCTCCGTCCCGCCTTCACAGCTGGTCCGCTTCCCGCTGATGGCTCCGGCATCGTCCACGGTGCTCGCTCCTCCGACGGCGATGGGGGTCGCCTGCTGGCCGTCGTCTCCTTACCCGACTTCCCCGGCTTCCCCGCATTCTGCGCCGTGAGTACGGCTCGTCCGCCGAACGGCGTAGAGATCGGCCCGGGCCGAACCGCACGCGAGGATCGGGAGGCCGGGGACCCTTTCGGTCTGTGCGCTATCCGGGAGGCGGCGGGAGACGCCGCTCGCGGGCCGAGCGGCCCGCGTCGCGCATCCGGCGGCCTTCGGCTCGCAGGGAGGGATTCTGCAGAGCTTTGCCGTCGGACTCCTTCATCAGTCCCCGGACCTGCATGTACGCGGCTTTGACGACACCCATCGGTTGCTGCCTCTCGGGTTGGGCTCCTGGTGCGCGCCTGCCTACGGGAGCTTCACCAGTTGGTTGTTTTGTGCGGTTTGCCCACGCCCTGCTGGCGGAAACGTGTTGGTGTCGGTGCGCGTCGTGGGGGTGATGTGAGGCACCCGCGGTGAACGGCTGATGCCGTTCACCGCGGGAACGGCCAGAGGGGCCGGCTGTCGCAGCGTGCGAGGGCGGCGCCGGCGCCCCCTGACGCCTGCGCGCCCCGGCCGGTCGTCGCATGCCGTGGCGCACGGGCGTCGAGCACCGTGGCGAACGCCGAGGGGGCGTGTCGAGAGAGGAGAACAGGGAAGCCGACCTGTAGGCACCATGCGGTGCCACGACGGGAGGAGCGATCATGGCACGGAACAAGCCGCTCACAGCCCGCGACATCATGACAGCGGGCACCCGGTGTGTCGGACAGCACGAGTCCCTGCACGATGCGGCGCGGATGATGCGGGAGATGCAGGTGGGCGCGATGCCCATCTGCGGTGACGACGACAGGCTCATGGGCATGGTCACAGACCGCGACATCGTCATTCAGTGTGTCGCTGTCGGCGACGACCCGGCCCGGGTCGAGTGCGGTTCCCTCGGCGGTGAACTGCACTGGATCGACGCGGACGCATCGGCGTCGGACGCCCTGCACGTCATGGAGGAGAACCGGGTGAAGCGACTCCCGGTGATCGACGTGCGGGACGGACACCGTCTCTGCGGGATGATCTCGGAGGCCAACCTCGCCCAGAACCTCACCGACCAGCAGATCGCCGAATTCGCGAGCAAGGTGTACGCGGGCGCCCGCTGAGGCACCGCTTCGCAGGCCGACGCGCGGCGGACTGCGAGGAGACTCGCGTCCAGCCGCTCGTCGGCCGGCGCTCACGCGCCTGGGGGGTACCCCGGTCCGAGGAGGTTCCCGTGTCACAGGAGGCCGAGTCCCTGTATGCCCGCGTCCGGCAGGAGGTGTCCGCCCGCGAGGAGCGGCTGTGGGACGTGAGCCTCACGCTGCACCGCGAGCCGGAGACCGCCTACGAGGAGAACCGGGCGGCCCGTCTGCTGGCGGGCGAACTCGAACGGGACGGCTTCGAGGTGGAGCTCGGGGTGGCCGACTTGCCGACCGCGTTCCTGGCCCGCACGGGCTCGGGGAACGGGTCGGGAGAAGAACCCTGCGTCGCCCTGCTCATGGAGTACGACGCGCTGCCGCTCCTCGGCCATGCCTGCGGTCACAATCTGATCGCCGCGGCGGGCCTCGGCGCGGCGCTTGCCGCGCGGGCCGCGCTCGGCGAGGTCGAGGGGTCTCTGGTGGCGGTCGGAACGCCCGCAGAGGAACGCGGCGGCGGCAAAGTCACAGAGGTGGCGGCGGGACTGTTCGAAGGCGTGGACGCGGCGCTGATGTTCCACCCGGGAGTCCACGACTGGACCTGGGCGCCGCTGACCGCCAGCGCGCAGGTCCGGGTGGGGTTCCACGGTCGCGCCGCGCACCCCACCGGCAGCCCTACGGAGGGAATCGACGCTCTGGGGGCGCTGATCCAGCTCTTCAACACGCTCGGAGTCCTGAGCAGGCGGCTGCCCGGGGGATCGCACGTCCACGGCATCGTGACGGACGGCGGGCGGGCCACGAACATCGTCCCCGAGTACGCGGAGGGCCTGTTCGGGCTGCGCGGGGCGACCACGTCCGCGCTGGAGGAGCTGGTGGAGGAGCTGCGTTCCTGCGCGCAGGGCGTCGCCTCGGCCACGCGTACCAGGGCGGAGGTCACCGACGTCGGCGGGCGGTACGAGCACTTCCGTGACAACGAGGTGCTCTCGGGTCTGTTCGCCGAGCACCTGGAGCGTGCGGGCATCCGGTTGTCGGAGCCCGAGCCCGGCGTGTACCTGGGATCGTCGGACTTCGGGAACGTCAGCACGCAGGTGCCGGGGATCCATCCGTGGGTCGCCATCATGGGGCCCGACGGATCGGACCACACGCCCGAGTTCGCGGAGGCGGCGGCCGGCCCCCGGGCGCGCCGGGTGATGACGGCCGCGGCGGAGGCGCTCGCCTGCACGGCTGTCGACGTGCTCGTACGTCCGGATGTACGGAGGCGGGCCTGGGAGCGGCTGAGGGCGAAGGAAGCCGCCGGGCTGTGAGCGGAGCGCCCGGTCAGCTGTGCTCGGCGGCCGAGGAGCAGCCCCGGCCCGTCGCGCCCTACTCCTCGATCGTCGGACCCTGTTCCTCGATCGTCACGCGAACGGTTCTGACCTCGGTGTCGGCCGAGTCGGGCACGACCATGCCGGCGTCCACGCTGGCGCTCCCGATCCCACTGGGGATCGGCCCAGATCGGCACGATGCCGGCGAGGACGAGGCCCGACACCACCGACTTGTGTGCGTCCCGCCCCACGAGGAGTTCTCGTAGGGGCCGGCCACGGACAGCATGGCGGCTTTGACCGAGAGGGAGCTGCCGCAGGTGGAGAAGAACGTGTGCTGTGCGCCGACTGCGTCCGCCATCAGCTCCTGGGCCTCGGCGATCACGCCCTTGGACGAGGTCCGATCGTCGAGACCGCTGACGGCGAGGACGTCGGATCGGAACACGCCGTCGCCGAGGACCGACCGCACGCGGGCGTCCGCGCCGGTCCCTGCTTGTGGCCTGGTGGGGTGAAGGGTCTGGTCCTCCGCGTGGCAGGCAGCCAGGGCGTCGAGCACGGGTGCCTTCGAGTGGTCCAACGAGAGGTCCACAGGACTGCGGTTTCCCCTGAAAGGGGCGAAGACACCCGCATCGACCCCATGCGCTCGGCGTCGGCGGTCCACACCCCTGGGAAGGGGGAGCGGTCTCGGCGGGTCAACCGAGCAGCCACCGCTGCATCCACTCCGCGGCGGCGCGCCGGAACAGACGCCGGTTGCCGGCCCGCCGGAAGTCGTGGCCCTCGTCGCGCAGCGTCAGGAGTTCCGCCACCAGCCCCCGTGCGCGTGCGGCACTGACGATCTGCTCGGACTCGCCGGGCGGGACGTTCGTGTCGTGTTCGCCGTGCACCGCGAGCAAGGGCACGCGCAGCTCGTCGACGCGACTCATGGGCGACAGCGCACGCAGCAGCGCGCCGTCCCGTTCGGGATGGCCGTACTTGTGAGCGGCGGACTCCGCGAGCCAGGGCTCGGTTCCGGCGAAGAACGTGGCGAAGTCCGACATCCCGCACACCGTGATGCCCGTACGGAAGAGGTGCGGATGCCACACGAGTGAGGCCAGGGTGAGGTAGCCGCCGTACGAGTGCCCCATCACGGCCAGCCGCTGCGGATCGGCGAGTCCCGACGCGACCGCGTGGGTCGCGCAGTCGGCGACGTCGTCGATCGCGGCGAAACGCCCTTCGCCCAGGTCGGCGTCGACGAAGGAGCGGCCCCAGCCGGAGGACCCGCGGACGTCGGGGGCGAAGACGTCCATGCCCCGGCCGAGCAGTTCCTGGTAGAGCGGGTCGAAGACCGGACGTTCCTGGTCCTCCGGGCCGCCGTGCAGATGGACGACGCACGGTGCCGGCTCGCCGGGGGACCTGCCGGGGGCGCGGTGGTACCAGCCCCCGAGGAGCAGTCCGTCGCGCGCCGTGGCCCGCAGAGGTACGGGTGGTACGGGCGGAAGTCCCCGGGGCACGGAGGCGGCGTCGCTCGCCGACCACGGCGTACGCGCGGGCGGCGCCGAAGCCGGTACGGACCACACACCGGGCCGTCGCCGTGAGCCCGAGAGGGCCACCACCATGCCGTCCGGCCCCGCCGCCGTCACCCGGGTGACCACCTCGTGCGCCAACGGCACCTCGCGGGGTGCGGGCGGCACGCCCCCCTCAGCCGTCAGGGGGAGGGTCTCGAGCACGCTCGTCCCTCCGTCGTTCCAGGCCAGGGCCGCGCGCCGGTCGCCCTCCACGAACGTGAGGAGGTCAAGGTCGCACCCGTCGCGTGCGACCACCACGGAGAGGTCCTCGCACTCGCCGGCGTCGTCGAGACGGAGCGCGAGCAGCGCCGCGAACTCCCGCTCGTGGTTGCTGCGCAGCCACACCGTGCGGGCGTCGGACGAGAAGCGGCCGATCCACGGATCGCCGTCGGCGACCGGCAGCGCGCACGTCGGGGCCTGGTCCGCCGTGCGGACGACGACGGCTTCGCGCCTCGCCCGGGGCCCGCGGCGCAGCAGGGCCAGACGCCCGTCCTGGCTGATGTCGCACACGCGCAGCGTCGCCGCCCCGGTCTCGTCGGCGAGGAGCCTGGGTGCCGTCGTCCCCGAAAAGTCGACGAGGTACGCCGTGAGCCGGTCACGGACCGGCGCGGGCGTCCCGTCGCCCGCCCCGCCCTGGCGTGCGACGTCGAGGAGCGTTGCGTGCCCGTCACGTTCCGTCCAGCCGGCGGGACGCCCCGCGGCGCTCAGCGGACCGGCCCCCTCGCCGACCGGCTCGGCGACCGTCACCGCGAGAGCCGAGCCGTCCCGGGCCCAGCACCCCAGATAGGCCGAACTCCCCGGTTCGGCGCCCGCCAGGACCCTGCGGTCCGAGCCGTCGGGGCGGACGCAGAGCACACGCGTGTGACCGCTCCCGCCGGGGGCCACGGTGTACGCGATCCATTCGCCGCCCGGGGACCAGGAGACCTCCGTGACGTGGTCAGGACCGGTGTCGAGGAGATGCGCGTCGTCGCTTCCCACCGGCCCGGCCCAGAGCTGCGGCGCGCCGTCGCGGTCGCAGATGAACGCCACCTGCTCGCCCCGGGGGTCGGGGGAGGGATACCAGCAGCCGTGGGCCACCCTCAGCCGCGGAGTGTCCCGCGGGCCGGCGGCGTCGGCGACCGGCGTCGCCAGGGGAGCCGTCGCGGCGCGGGCCGTCGCCGCGGACTCGTCCGTCAGTTGATTCCGTGCGTCTGCAGCCATGTCTCCAACAACGCTACTTGCCACAGCGCGTTCGCCCCCCGCTTCGTGCGGCGGTCGTCGGGTGCGGCCAGCAGCGAGGCCACGTACTCCTCGCGGAAGATGCCGCGTGACCGGGCCTCCGGCGCGGACAGGGACTCCCGTACGCGTTCGAGTACGGGACCCGCCATGTGGCGGATGGCCGGCACGGGGAAGTAGCCCTTGGGACGGTCGACGATGGTGTGCGGGAGCACGGTGCGCCCGGCCTGCTTGAGCACGCCCTTGCCACCTTCCGCGAGTTTCAGCTCGGGCGGGCAGGCGGCCGCCAGTTCGACCAGCTCGTGGTCGAGGAAGGGCACCCGCGCTTCCAGGCCCCAGTCCATGGTCATGTTGTCGACCCGCTTGACCGGGTCGTCCACCAGCATGACGTGGATGTCGAGGCGGAGTGCCGCGTCGAGTGCGGTCTCGGCCCCCGGCGCGGCCATGTGTCTGTGGACGAACTCGGCGGACGCGTCGTGGTCGGGCAGCGTGTGCGGTTGCAGGATCTTCGCGAGGTCGGCGTGCGAGCGGTCGAAGTAGACCTCTTCGTACCTGCGGGGCTCTCCCGCGCGCTCGACGTCCGCCAGCGCGGGGTACCAGTGGTAGCCGGCGAACACCTCGTCTGCCCCCTGGCCGCTCTGTACGACGCTGATCTCCTTGGAGACCAGTTCCGAGAGCAGGTGGAAGGCGACGACGTCGTGGCTCGTCATCGGCTCGCTCATGGCGGCGATCGCACCGCCCAGGGCGGTGGAGACCCGGTCCGACGGCACCATCAGCTGGTGGTGGTCCGTGTCGAAGAGCCGGGACACCTCGTCGGAGTAGGTGAACTCGTCACCGTCCTCGCCCGCCTCCGACTCGAAGCCCACGCTGAACGTCGCCAGGTCGTGCTGCCCCTCCTCGGCCAGCAGGGCCACGATGAGGCTGGAGTCGAGGCCGCCCGACAGCAGGACGCCCACGGGCACGTCGGCCACCGTCCGTCGGCGGACGGCCGTCCGGAGCGCGGCGAGGACGGCGTCCCGCCAGTCGGCGGGCCCCATCCCGGCGAACTCGCCGCGACGTGTGTACGAGGGTTGCCAGTAGCGGTGGTCGCGATGCGTTCCGTCCCGTTCCACGACGCGGACGGTCGCCGGCGGGAGCTTGCGCACTCCCGCCAGGACGGTGCGCGGTGCGGCGACCGTGGCGTGCCAGCTCATGTACTGGTGTATCGCCACCGGGTCGAGCGAGGTGTCCACCCCGCCGCCCGCGAGCAGGGCCGGGAGCGTGGAGGCGAAGCGCAGTCGACCGGGGAGTTCGGCCAGGTAGACGGGCTTGATGCCCAGCCGGTCGCGTGCGAGCACGAGCCTGCCCGTGTCGTGTTCCACCAGCGCCACCGCGAACATGCCGATGAGGTGCTGGACGAAGTCGGTGCCCCACTGCCGGTAGGCCTTGATCACCACCTCGGTGTCGGACGTGGTGACGAAGTGGTGGCCCAGCCGCCTCAGTTCCTCGCGCAGTTGCCGGTAGTTGTAGATGCAGCCGTTGAAGGCGCAGGTGATCAGCGCCTCACTGTCCGTCATCGGCTGAGCCCCGCGCTCCGAAAGGTCGATGATCTTCAGGCGCCGATGGCCCAGCGCGACGGCTCCCTGCGACCACATGCCTCGGCCGTCCGGGCCGCGGGCCGCCATGCGGTCGGTCATGCGCTCGACCGCCGCGAGGTCGGGCCGTCCCTCGTCGAAGCGGATCTCACCGCTCAAGCCGCACACCCGGCACCTCCCTGCCAGGCGGACATCGCCGCGTGTCCCGGAGACACCCGGGGCGGTAGGGGGCGTTCGCGTGTCCGCATGGATCCTGTTCTCCTCGACACGTTGTCCGGCATCAGCATGGTGTCGCTCTCCTCGACGCGCCGTCCGGGGGCAGGGGCCGCTGCACGACAGGCGAGGCCGGCGGTCCAGGCGCCCTGTGGGTGGTTGCGTGCGTGAGTGGTTCGCTTGGGTCTGTCCGCGTTGTCGTCCGTGCCGGCGGGTCACCTCCCGTAGGCCTTCGCCGTCATGCCCTCCGCTGGGGAGCGGGGCCCCCCGCGGCGCGGGCGGAGCGGCTTGCGCGCGCCGTCCTCGCCCCGGGTCTCGGCCAGGAGCAGGTCCACGGCGGCGAGCAGGTCGTCCTCGGACGCCGCTCGGCGGAGGCGGTGGGCGGCGCTGCCGCGGGCCAGGGCCTCGTCGGCCAGGGCGTGCACCAGGTCCCAGTCCCCGTGCGCCTCCAGGGTCGGGCGCAGTCGCCGGAGCACCCCGCGTACGACTTCGGCAGCGGGTACGGGTCTGCGGGAGGCGGGATCGATCAGATCGCCTTCCAGGCCGGACCGCGCGGCCCGCCAGGTCGCGGTGCGGAGCCATTCGTGCCGGTCCTCACAGCCGGCGTCGCCGCCCGCCTCGGCCTGGGCGCAGGCGTCGACGACGAGTGCCCGGAACAGGGCCGCGATCAGAACCACGGTCTCGACGCGTGGGCAGGCGTCGCAGATGCGCAGTTCGAGGGTCTGCAGATGGGCGGAGGGGCGAATGTCGTAGTAGATCATTCCGGGGTCGCTGATGACGCCTGTGACGATCAGTTCCTCGACCGCGGCGTCGTACTCCTCGGCGCTGGTGAAGCATCCTGCCGGTCCCGAGGTGGGCCAGCGCTGCCAGATCATGGTGCGCCAGCTCGCGAAGCCGGTGTCCGCTCCGAGCCAGTAGGGGGAGCTCGCGGACAGTGCGAGAAGGGGCGGAAGCCATGGGTTGATCGCGCAGAGCGCCCGTACGGCGGTGTCCCGGTCGGGGACGTCCACGTGGACCTGGGCGCCGCAGATCAGCTGCTCGTCCGCGACGCGCCGGTACTCCTCCCGCATGGCACGGTACCGGGGGTCATCGGTCGCCGGTACGACCCCGAGTCGCGCGATGGGTGCCGCCCCCGCCGCCATGACCGCAAGGCCCTGAGCGGAGGCGGCCGCGTTCAGGCGCCTCCGCGACGCGGTCAGGTCCGCGTAGAGCTCGTCGAGGCGGGCGTGCACGCCGCTGTTCGACTCGACGACCGACTGCGGGAGCTCCTGGGTGTACGCGCTCCTGTGCTGTGAGAGCCGGCCCAGTACCGCGTCGGCCCGGGGCGTCAGCCCGCCGCTCTCGACGTCGATCACATGGAACTCTTCTTCGACACCTATTCGGACGACCACTGCGTCTCCTGTGCGAGTTCGACGATCTCCGGGCCTGCTGATCGATCCGACCGGCGTCCCTCCGCCCTCCGTGGGTCTGGTGTGCGACTGCCCCCGCGGGGCGAATCCACGCATAGGCCGCTCATCTGTTACGCAATACGCTCGTTCGAGCGGATGGAGTCATGGGGGCGCCCGCTATGTCGCTCAGACGCGCTGGGCACCGTGGAGCAGGACGTGCGGTCCGAACCGAGGCAGCGCGGCGCGGGCTGCGTTCCCGCCCGGCGCGCCGTCCGCGCAGCCTCGGCAGCACCCTGCGCGAACCCGTCCTGCTCACCCGCGGACCAACTGCCGGTGATGCCGTCGGGGCCCGCGTCGGCGGTGATGCGCTGCGGCACATGGGTGTAGGCCCACGCCGACTCCGTACCGGTGGGCGAACGGCGCTGGGTCCGCGGTCGTCATCTGTCCGAAGCGGGCGAACGGCGATTCGGGCACGCAGCCCATGGCGAGCTGGGCCGCGAACCGGGTCAGCGCGTCCACGCCGTCGGCGACGTGGACCGTCCCCGCACCGCTGGCCTGCCGCGCCGTCCACGGAACGGGACCGGTCAGCGCCCAGTCGACCGTGAAGGTCGCGAAGTCCCAGTGGAACCGCTCCAGGTCGCGCACGAGGCGGACGGGAAGGTGCTCCTCACCGACCAGGTCGCGGTACAGGGACGGGGCGGAGGTATCGGCCAGAACGGCCCGGCGCGCGTCCACCGTCTCACCGTGCGCCGTCGTGACCCCGACCGCTGCCCCTCCGCGCACCACGACCGACGCGACCCGCTCCCCGCAGCGCCCCGTCACGGCGCCGCAAGCGGCTCACCAGCGCGGCGGTCAGCGCACCGGCGCCTCCGACGGGGACGGGAAACCGTGACTCTGGCCCAGCATCGACATCAGCCGGCCGGAACGCCCCCTCCTGCCGCCCCTCGTCACCCACGTCGCCCGCACCGAGCTGCCGCGCCTGGAACGATCAGAGCCGTTCGCACCGACTGGTCTCCTGGGGCCCGGAGGCCGTGCCGCCGACGACGGAACGGGGCACGGCCGGTGAAACCGGGGGACCGGCGAGGCAGCACCGGCTCCGTACTCTGGGGGGCATGCGTATGCGCCCCACTCTGAGCTGGACCCCCACCGAGGACCTGCTGCCGGGCACCACCGATCCGGCGCCGGTCGCCGACGCACTGAGCACTGGTGGGGTACTGGTGCTCAGCGGGGCGGGCATCTCCACGGAGTCGGGCATCCCCGACTACCGGGGCGAGGGCGGAAGCCTGAGCCGGCACACCCCGATGACCTACCAGGAGTTCACCGCCGACGCCCGGGCGCAGCGCCGGTACTGGGCGCGTAGCCACCTCGGGTGGCGTACGTTCGGCCGTGCCCGGCCCAACACCGGCCACCGGGCCGTGGCAGCCTTCGGGCGGCACGGCCTGCTGGCGGGGGTGATCACCCAGAACGTCGACGGGCTGCACCAGTCCGCCGGCAGCGAGGGCGTCGTGGAACTGCACGGAAGCCTGGAACGGGTCGTCTGCCTCTCCTGCGGTGCCTTCAGTGCGCGCCGCGAGCTCGCCGGGCGGCTGGAGGAGGCCAACGCGGGCTTCGAGCCGGTGGCGGCGGGAATCAACCCGGACGGTGACGCCGACCTCAACGACGATCAGGTCGGGGACTTCCGCGTGGTGCCCTGCACCGTCTGCGGGGGCGTCCTCAAGCCCGATGTGGTGTTCTTCGGCGAAGCCGTTCCGCCACGGCGGGTCGAGCACTGCCGTGAGCTGGTCCACCAGGCAGCCTCGCTGCTGGTTCTGGGATCCTCCCTGACCGTGATGAGCGGACTCCGGTTCGTCCGCCAGGCGGCCCAGGCCGGCAAGCCGGTGCTGATCGTCAACCGGGACCCGACCCGGGGCGACCGGCACGCGGTGACGCGGGTGGCGCTGCCCTTGGGGGAGGCCCTCACCACCGTGGCCGGCCGGCTGGGCGTCCCCGTCGACGGCCAGGTGGCGGGGTGAGATCGGGAGGAAGGCGGGGCGGTCAGGCCG
Organism: Streptomyces sp. NPDC029956; assembly: GCF_055574655.1. Classification (NCBI taxonomy): domain Bacteria; kingdom Bacillati; phylum Actinomycetota; class Actinomycetes; order Kitasatosporales; family Streptomycetaceae; genus Streptomyces; species Streptomyces sp. NPDC029956. The sequence continues at coordinate 51,858 of NZ_JBVHZJ010000057.1, forward strand.
CCCTGCGATCGCGGCAGGTCTTGGCAGCCGTCGTACGTTGCGCAGCGATCTGAGCGGCGCGGTGGGGCCCGGGGTGAACGTGTCCGTCGGAGAAACAACACCTGCGCTTTCGCCCCCCCGCGATTCGGTGGTGAGGCACTGCGGTTCGAGATCGTTGCCCGGTGAAGCCGGCTCGTCTGGGGCCGCGCTGCGCCGACCGGGTCCCGCAGGGGTGGAAGGAGACCTCGCCGAAGAGGCGGATCAAGAGTCGGCTCGCGCTGCGGAGCTGTGCGGGAGACCGCAGTGCTTCGTGCTTCCCGCCGCCGCTATCCGTAGGGGGACGGGGTCTCAGCGTCCGCCGGCGCATCCCGGGTCCGTTCCGCGGTCCTTTCCCCAACCCGTTCCCCGGTCCGTGCGAGCACCGCGTTGAACTGGGCGCCGGCGAGCAGGGCCAGGTTGCTGAACCACAGCCATACGAGGAAGACGACGACTCCCGCCAGTGAACCGTAGAGGCGGCTGTAGGTCCCGAACTGTGTGTAGACGGTGAAGAGCGCCGAGGCACTGAGCCACAGGAAGGCCGCCAGGGCCCCGCCCGGAAACCCCCGGCGTGCGCCGCGGCCTTGGACGGGTCCGGTGCGGTAGAGGATGAGGATGAGTGCCGTGACGATCACCAGGAGCACGGGCCACCGGAGGACGGCCATGGCGGTTGTACTGGAGTGGCCGGTGGCCGGCGGCCGCGGCAAGCTGACGGGCCAGGGGGCCGCTCGCGACGAGGCTCGCGGCGCCCGCGACCAGCAGCGCCAGAAGTGCGCCCGCGGTGAGGACGAGGACGTGCGCCGCGCGCAGCGGCGGACGCGTGTCGGGAAGCCGGTGCATCGCGTGCAGGGCGCGACGGAAGTCCGCCAGGTAGCTGGAAGCCGACCACAGTGCGCTCAGGACGCCGCCGACGAGCAGTGCCCACAGGGAGGAGGGCGTGGAGGTGAGGCCTTCCAGGGCCTCTCGAAGCACCTGCCCCGACTGGGGAGGGACATAAGAGGTGAGGTCCCGGATCAGATGCTCGCGGGTGTCGGATCCGGCCAGTCCCACCAGGGAGACCGAGACCAGCAGGGCGGGTACCAAGGCCAGCACCGCGTAGTAGGTGAGTGCTGCCGCGTAGTCCGCGATGTTGTCGTCCCACAGGCGTACGGCGGTGACCCGGAGGTTCGAGCGAGCCCGTCCCGGCAGCTCGACGACCCGGTGCCCCGGAGTTCCTCGACGCGTGTGGCGAGTGTTTGGTGTCACGGTGCGTTCCTGCCCTGCGTCACCGATCTCATCCTCCGTCTCCTCCCCACCACCAGACCGATGAGGTCCGGTCAGGTCGGTCCTGGTCCCTCACGGCAGGGGCGGCGCCGAGGTGCGTGGCCGATTCTACGAACGTCGATGGGCAACGATCACGGCGGTCGGACACCGAATGGCCGGCCTTCGGCACCAGCCTCCACCGAACGCGAACTGCGTGGGGCGGGGTGATCTGAGTGATGCCGAGGGGAACAGCCGTGCCACCTCTCCCGAGCGCGGCGCGCCACGCCCCGTACCGGCCAGGTTCGTGTCCGATCGCCGGCTCGCCGGCTCGCGCCTCCAGGCTGGCCGGCGCCGTCGCCTACGCCGCGTACAACCCGCACTGCACCTTCGACGTCTTCCTGGAGTACGTGAACTTCGGCATGAGCGACGTCCCGGCTGGCGACGCCCCCGAGGAGGTGGTCACCCCGGGGGAGTGGATCGACGAGCTGTGCCTGGCGATGCTCCGGGACAAGGCGAAGTGGCACGGCGAGGAATTCACCTTCGCCCGGCAGGAGTTCGCCGAGCAGGCGAAGGGAACGCCCGTCGGCGAGCTCGCCGAGGGCCCCCTCGTCATGGAACGGCCGGCCTGCGAGCGGGACGGGATCCAGCGGATCGAGGCCATGGACGGGGAAGACCTCCAGGAGGCGTTCCACCCCGCCGACGGCCGGCCTCTTGCCGTTCCGCGTCCGGGCGGCGCCCCGGAGCAGGGTCGATCGGGGCGCGGGCGATCAGGCGTGATGAACTGCCGCACCGACTCCCGGCCGTATCACTGCAGTGGGCCCGCGATCGCCCTGAGGGCGGCAAGGTGGCGCCGGAAGGCGGTTGCTCCGTCCTCGGTCAGGCGCAGCCAGGTCCGCGGTCGGCGTCCGACCTGTCCCTTTTCGACGGTCACCCAGCCCGCTTCTTCCAGGCGTGAGACCTGTTTCGACAACGCGGAGTCGGTGATCTCCACCAGATCCCGCACGTAGGCGAACTCCGCCTTCTCCACGGCAGCGAGGGCAGCGACGATCGAAAGACGCACAGCCGAGGCCAGAAGGGGGGCGAGTGCGTGTCGCGGGTGAGGTCCCCGCTCTGCTGCGTCCGATGCTTCCGGCGTCATACGGCACGTGCCTCCCGCCAGGCTGCGGCAGAGGCCGGTAGCGCGCACGCGAGGGCGGCGAAGGCCGCGAAGGTGCCGCTGTCAAGGAAGAGTGTGAAACCGAGCGCCAGGGCCACGGCGTAAGCCACTGCCCAGGCACCGATCACTCTGAGGTGCCGGCCGCCGTAGCCGTGTGGAAGCACAGGCTGCCGCACGGCGAACAGCGACAGCCCCACGACCACGAGGGCGTTCGCCAGCGCGCTGACCGTCGTCGCCATCGGCCCGTGCCACAGCAGCACGGCGGGAACCAGGACAAGCTGCCAGACGGCGAAGAGCCACAGGTAGCCGACGTACCAACCGCTTCGCCTCCGCGCGGACGACTCGATCTGCGCAATCCCTTTCAACGCTGCGGCCGCATCCGCCTGTTCATGCATGGCAAGTCCCTCCCGTCGTTGCCAGGACATCCCATTGTCCTACGCGGCATCTATTTTCCAGAGTAGCAAGTACTTGCCGAAGTGGCTCCCTTGGCTCCGCCGAAACGAAGCCTCGGGGCTCGCCGACGAGCACCGATTCGCGACGGCTGCCCGGCCTTCCAGGTCACCTCGTTGGGACCCGCGACGAACCTGCCCCCCCGGGAGGACCCTCGTGCGGAAGCCTGCCTGCGGGCGACGCCGGGCCCCTCCCGCCAGGTCGGTTCCCTGGTCGGCGGTAGCCACTGTCGGCCTCTGATCGACAGGGCGACGGCCAGGTGCTGGGAGCTCTAGCGGAATGCACGGCCTAGATGTATTGACCCGCAGCGTTGTTCACACGGCTGATGGGCGGGTGTCCGTTGAGTGCGGTGTGGCAGCGGTGGTGGTTGTAGGTGTGGAGGAAGTCT
>NZ_JBVHZJ010000058.1:0-54316 GCF_055574655.1 Streptomyces sp. NPDC029956
GACGACGCCCAGGAGTTCTGCGGGGCGATCCGCGGCCGCCTCGCGGAGCTGTACTCTCAGGAGCCGGCCGACACCCCCCCCCCCCCCCCCCCCCCCTCCCTCCCCCCCCCCCCCCCCCCCCCCCCCGGGCCGCGCGAACCTCACGGACATCCGTGCGATGTCAACGAGTTCAGTGGGTGCTGAACGACACCGCCAGATACTCCTTGTCGTCCGGCGACGCCGACGCCCGCGGCTTGGAGAGAATCATGGCGGACAGGAAGACCCGCCCGTCGCGGTACAGGATCTCCGAGTAGTCCGGGGAGAAGCCGTTCTCGACGTCGTGGACGGTCTTGTCCGCCGGGTTCTCCAGGAGCAGCGTCTCCTTCATCGTTCCGCCGTCGATGGAGACGATCCGGCCGCCCTTGTCGTAGGGCGGTTCCTTGTACGCGATGACGTTGCCGCCGTCCATGCGGAGCGGGATCAGGGTGTACTTGTCACCCGCGTCCGCCTTCTCCGGCGCCGTCTTCCCGGTGGCCAGGTCGAAGGCGATGAGCTCGTTCGTCTCGTCGCCGTACTCCCCGCTGGAGCCCTCGTGCTCCTCGGTCGGCACGTACAGCCGGCCGTTGCCGACGAGCACCTTCGTGCACGCCTCGACCTTGGTCGAGCGGCAGCGGCCCGCGTACTGGTCGGCGTCCGCCGTGATCTTCGCCTTCAGCTTCCCGGTCTTCTCGTCGATGGAGAAGAAGTCCGAGATGCCACTGCCGTCACCGGCGCTGTCGCCGACGTCGGCCGCGACGACCAGCGGCTTGGTGGAGACCACGGAGGCGTACTTGGCGCCGCTCGGCATCTTGAACTGCGAGAGCGGCGCCCCCGTGATCGGGTCGAGGTTCTGGATCATCACGTACGGGGCGTTGTACGAGCCGCACTTGCGGACCGCGACGAGACCCTCGCCGCCGCCGTATCCCAGGTCGTAGCAGCCCTGGTCGTTGGCCTGCGGCTTCCAGCGCGGGTTGCCGTTGGCGACGTCGAAGGCGGCGCCGCCGTCGGTGCCGCCGGCCGCGACCGTCTTCCCGCTGAGCGTGATCTCGCCGAACCGGACCTTCTGGTCTCCGGCGGTGCCGCCGGTGACCGAGGTGGACCACAGCAGCTTTCCGGAGTTCAGGTCGACCAGGCCGACCTCGGTGCACTGCTGGTAGTAGCGGGGCGCGACCCGCTTCTTGGCCTCGAAGAGGATCGGCAGCTTGTTGTCGGCCGTCAGATGGCGCGAGCTGCCGCAGACCTGACCGGTCAGGGGCAGCGTCCACAGGACGGAGCCCTTGTCGCGGTCGTAGGCGACGATCGAGCCGATGCCCGTCTTCACGTACGCCTTGTCGGTGATCCAGGAACCCGTGACGTCGGTGACGTCCGGCACCCCGGGCTGCGCCACCTTGAACGTCATCTTCGCCTCGGTGTTCGCCGGCGGCTGCTCCTTGCCGCCACCACCGATGCCCTTGGTGTCGCCGGACCCGCCGTCGCCGGTGGTGCCCTGCGAGGTTCCGGCCGTGCCCTTGGCCTCGTCGTCCTTGCCGCCGCCGTCACCGGAGTTGGCGTACCAGATGCCGGCGCCGACGATCAGGACGACGGCGACGACCGCCGCGATGATGATCTGGAGCTGCGCGGACAGCTTCTTGCCGCCGCCCGGCGCCGCGGTCGGGACCGCGGCCGTGGCGGGCTGCTGGTATCCGCCGTAGGGCTGCTGCTGCGGGTAGCCGTACGGGGGCTGGACCGGCTGCTGGTAGCCGGCGCCGTAGGGCTGCTGCGGCTGCGTGGGCGGCTGCGCCGGGTAGCCGTACGGCTGCTGCGGCGGCGTCGCCGGGGGCTGTCCCCCTGGGCCCTGCGGCCCGGAAGGTGCCCCCAGCGGATAGCCGTAGCCCTGATCCGGCGCCTGCTGCGGGTAGCCGTACCCCGGGTCGTGCTGCGGCGGCGGTGCCTGCTGCGGGTAGCCGTAACCGGGCTCCGGCTGCTGCGGCGGGGGCGGCGTCGGCGCGCCGAAGCCGCCCTGCGGGTCGGGGGGCTGGTTCGGCGGGGGCGGGGGTGGCTGCGTCATCGGTCCGTGTACCTCACTTGCTGAAGGCCATCATCGTCTTGACCAGCTTTTCTTCCTTGTCGTTGGAGGCGGAGACGCGTCCGCTCGCCACGACGAAGGTGCCGGCGCCGTACGCGTAGCCCGGGCTGTAGAAGTTGTTCTCGACCTGGGCCGTCGACGCCGGGTGCTGGAGCAGGATCTTCGGCGCACCGCCGGTGGGGGCGATCGTCGCGACGGCGCCGCCCTTGTCGTACGACGGGTCCACGTAGACCAGGACCTGGCCGCCCTCCATGCGGAGCGGGATCATCGTCTGCTCACCGGGCGCCTTGGAGCGCCACTTGGCCTTGCCGTTCTTGAGGTCGAAGGCGACGACCTCGTTGGGCTTGCCGTACGAGGTCTCGGTGGCCATGTAGAAGGTGTTCGCGTCGGCCGCGACCCCGGTGCAGCCCTGGAGGTTCTTGCCGAAGATGATCAGGCCGCCGCCGCAGGAGGGGGCGAACTTGTCCTTGCCGCCCTGGATCTGCGAGCGCAGCGAACCGTTCGCGTTGAGCGCGAAGATGGTCCACTTCTTCTGCTCGCGCTGGGTGGCGGAGACGACGAGCGGGTCGACCGAGTAGACCCGGTCCACCTCCCAGTCGGTCTCCAGCTTGAAGGTCCACTTGGGCTTGCCCGTGTTCGGGTCGACCTGGCTGACGCCCTGGACCTTCTTGGTGGTGCTGCCCGACGGGCAGTCCATGGCGGCGATCAGCTTGCTGCCGCCGGCGTACGCGAAGGGCTTGCAGCCGGTCGTCGCGCCGGTGAAGAGCTGCTTGCCGTCGGTCAGCGAGAAGCCGTAGGAGCTGCTGGTGCCGGAGACGGTCACCGTGTTGCCGCTGATGGACAGGGTGTTGTCCGAGAAGGCGAACAGGCCCTTGGGCTTCGGTACGGCCTTCTTCCAGCCCGCCTTGCCGGTCTTCAGGTCGATCTGCTGGAGCGAGGTGCACTTGGCGCCGTCCTTGGCGCTCTCGGCGTAGGCGAAGACCATGACGCCGTTCGCCGAGGGCTCCGCGGGCGCGGCGCACAGCTCGAACGGCACGTCGACGTGCCACTTGGGGGCGCCGTCGCTCAGGTTGTAGGCGGAGACGCCCTTGTACATGGCCTTGACGACGGTATCGCCGACGATCCACGGACCGAGGACGTCGGCGCCGTTGCGGGGCAGGTCGACGTCGTTCTGGAGCAGCCAGTTGACCTTGGCCTCGCCGGCCTGGCGGCCGGCGTTGAGGTTGTCCTCGCCGCCCTCGGAGCCGTCGCCCGAACCGTCGCCCTTGTCCACCGACTCGGTGGGCTTGGGGGCGTCGGAGGAGGAGCCGGCGGTGGCGGTCGGACCGGCGATCGGGTCCTTGTCGTCGTCTCCGCCGACGACGGCCCAGGTGGTGACGGCGGCCACCAGGACGGCTCCGGCGGCGATGGCGGCGACGAGACCGGTGCGGCCCTTGAGGCCGCCTCCGGAGGGCGGCGGGGTGGGGGCGCCCTGGTACATCGGCTGGGTGGGGTACCCGCCGTAGGGGTTCTGCTGCTGACCGTACGGTCCCGGCTGCTGCGGCTGGCCGTAGCCGGGCTGCTGGCCCTGCTGCGGGTAGCCGTAGGGCTGCTGAGGGGGCTGCTGGCCGTACGGGCCGGGCTGTCCCGGCTGACCGTACGGACCGGGCTGTCCCGGCTGACCGGGCTGGCCCTGCTGCGGGTATCCGTAACCGGGCTGCGGCTGCTGGCCGTACGGGCCGGGCGCGGCGGGCGGCGCCGCCGGGGGCGCGGTCGGCGGCACGCCGGGCGGGCCGGCGGGCGGCGGCGGGGTCTGCGGTGCCTGCGGCGGGACGGGCGGCACGGGCGGCGTGCCCTGGTGCGGGCCCTGGTTCGGATCCTGGGGAGCTCCGAAGCCCCCCGGCGGCTGGTTGCTGGGCGGCTGGGTCATCAGCAGTTCCCCCTTGACGTGAGCGGGTTTTCTTTCTACCACTCACGCACTGGCGCAAAAGCGACCGGTCCACCCCTTGTACCCAAGGGAGGACCGGCCTGTGATGCCCTCGTTATGCGTCCTCGGCCAGCTCGAGCCAGCGCATCTCCAATTCCTCGCGCTCACCCGCGAGTTCCCGGAGCTCCGCGTCGAGCTTCGCCACGAGTTCGAAATCGGTGGCGTTCTCGGCGATCCGGGCGTGCAGCTTGCCCTCCTTGTCGGAGAGCTTGTCGAGCTGCCGCTCGACCTTCTGCAGCTCCTTCTTCGCGGCGCGGCTGTCGGCGGCGGAGACGCCCGGCTTCGCCTGCGCGGGCGCGGCGGCGGACGTCGGGACGGCCGCCTCGATCATCTTCCGGCGCCGCTCCAGGTACTCGTCGATGCCGCGGGGCAGCATCCGGAGGGTCTGGTCGCCGAGCAGCGCGAGCGTCCTGTCGGTGGTGCGCTCGATGAAGAACCGGTCGTGGGAGATGACGACCATGGAGCCCGGCCAGCCGTCGAGGAGGTCCTCCAGCTGGGTGAGGGTCTCGATGTCGAGGTCGTTGGTGGGCTCGTCGAGGAAGAGGACGTTCGGCTCGTCCATGAGGAGACGGAGCAGCTGGAGGCGGCGGCGCTCACCGCCGGAGAGGTCGCCGACGGGCGTCCACTGCTTCTCCTTGGAGAAGCCGAACTGCTCGCAGAGCTGCCCGGCGGTCATCTCGCGGCCCTTGCCGAGGTCGACCCGGTCGCGGATCTGCTGGACGGCCTCCAGGACGCGCAGGGAGCCGGGGAGCTCGGTGACGTCCTGGGAGAGGTAGGCGAGCCGGACGGTCTTGCCGACGGTGACGCTGCCGGCCGCGGGCTGGATCTCGCCCTGGCTGACGGCTGCGTCGGCGAGTGCGCGCAGGAGTGAGGTCTTGCCCGCGCCGTTGACGCCGACGAGGCCGATGCGGTCGCCGGGGCCCAGCTGCCAGGTGAGGTGCTGGAGCAGGGTCTTGGGACCGGCGGTGACGGTCACGTCCTTCAGGTCGAACACGGTCTTGCCGAGGCGGGCGTTGGCGAACTTCATCAGCTCGGACGTGTCGCGCGGCGGCGGTACGTCGGCGATGAGCTCGTTGGCGGCCTCGATGCGGTAGCGGGGCTTGGAGGTACGGGCGGGGGCGCCGCGCCGCAGCCAGGCCAGCTCCTTGCGCATGAGGTTCTGCCGCTTGGTCTCCTCCGTGGCGGCGCGGCGCTCGCGCTCGGCGCGGGCGAAGACGTAGTCGGAGTAGCCGCCCTCGTACTCGTGGACGTCACCGCGCTGCACGTCCCACATGCGGGTGCAGACCTGGTCGAGGAACCAGCGGTCGTGGGTGACGCAGACGAGCGCGGAGCGGCGCTCCTGGAGGTGCTTGGCCAGCCAGGAGATGCCCTCGACGTCGAGGTGGTTGGTGGGCTCGTCGAGGACGAGCAGGTCCTGGTCGTCGATGAGCAGCTTGGCGAGCGCGATGCGGCGGCGCTCGCCGCCGGAGAGCGGGCCGATGACGGTGTCGAGGCCGTTCTCGAAGCCGGGCAGGTCGAGTCCGCCGAAGAGTCCGGTGAGCACATCGCGGATCTTGGCGCTGCCGGCCCACTCGTGGTCGGCCATGACACCGATGACCTCGTGCCGGATGGTGGCCTTCGGGTCGAGCGAGTCGTGCTGGGTGAGGACGCCGAGGCGGAGCCCGCCGCTGTGGGTGATCCGGCCGGTGTCGGCCTCCTCCAGCTTCGCGAGCATCCGGATGAGGGTGGTCTTGCCGTCGCCGTTGCGTCCGACGACCCCGATCCGGTCCCCCTCGGAGACGCCGAGCGAGACGCCGTCGAGCAGTGCACGGGTGCCGTACACCTTGCTGACAGCCTCGACATTGACCAGATTGACGGCCACTTTGACTCCTGTACGGGGGATCGATCGATCTCCCAGAGTACGTTGCCGCGTATACCCCGACGACGGGTGGCATCGGCGGTAGCATAAGGAGCATGAGCGAGCCCACTCAGAAGTACTCGATCAGCATGCCGCGCGACATCGCGGAGGCTGCCCGAGCCCGCAGCGGGCCCTCGGGACTCTCCGCCTACGTGGCGGCGGCGGTCGCCCGGCAGATAGAGCGGGACGATCTCAACGAACTCATCGCGGTGGCCGAGGCCGAGCACGGACCGGTCACGGACGAGGAGATCCAGGCCCGGCGCGAACAGCTGCGCCGGGCCCGCGAGCAGCAGGGCGGCGCGGAGCCGACCGGGGCGAGCGCCGCGTGACCCGTACAGAGGCCGCCCCCGGCGGCACGCTGGTCCTCGACAGCGAGGGACTGGCCAAGGCCGTGCTGCGTGACCGCGAGGTCGCCGGCTGGCTCGCGCTCGCCCGCGCCGACGACCTGCGCGTCGTAACGAGCGCCGCCACGCTGGTGGAGGTGATGCACCCGCACATCAATCGCGCGGCCCTGGAATGGACCCTGTCCCGCCTCGTCGTCGAACCCGTGACGGACGCCGTCGCGCGTACAGCTGCAGCCCTGCTCGCCGAAGCCGGGCTGCACGGCCACACCCACGCCGTCGACGCCGTGGTCGCCGCGACGGCCCTCTCTGCTCCCGGCCCCGTCACGGTGCTCACCTCGAACCCGGAGGACCTGGCCGGCCTATGCGCCGGGCGCACGACCGTCGTCAAGATCTGACACGGCCTCCCTCAAGGACACCCGAACCGGCCATTATCCGATACCTCCACCCCGCGCGTCTCACGTTCCGTTATCGAGATGTCGCCTTTCGTGCTTGTGGTGCAGATTCTCGTTCCAATCCGACAACGCATCCTGGCCGAGGAACGAAATGACCGCACGAACCACGAGGGCCGCTGTCTACCTGCGTCTCAGCCTTAGTCACGAAGGCAGCACGTCCATCGCTTCGCAGCGCGAGGACTGCTACTCCCTGTGCCGATCGCGCGGCTGGGCTGTCGTGGCCGAAGAGGTGGACAAGGACACTTCCGGCTCACGCCCTATCGGCGAGCGCCCAGGGCTGAGGAGGCTCCTGGCGGATCTCCGCGGCTTCGATGTACTCGTCGTTGCGCAGGCCGACCGGGCCTCACGCTCCGTCGCCGTTGCTCTGGGCTTGCTCGCACGCCTGGACGCCACGGACACATCGCTCGTGACGGCCCGCGACCAGCTGGAGGCGACGACCCCCGCCGGTCGGCTGTCGTTCCTTTCCGCGGTCGCCACGGCCGAGGCCGAGAGCGGACTCATCCAGGCAAGGATCACCCGCTCCAGGGTGGCACTCCGCGACGTGCCCCGCTGGATCGGCGGCAACGCCCCGTACGGGTACCGCATCGTCCCGGACGGCACCGGAGGAAAGCGGCTGGCTGTGCACGAGGAGACTGCAGGACGCATTCGGGGAATCGTCGACCGAGTCATCTCAGGCGAGGTCATCGCCACCGTGTGCCGGGATCTCAACTCCGCCCTCGTGCCATCGCCGGGAGCAGTGAGTTCCAGAACCGGCAGGACAACCCCGTGGTCCCCGACAGTGCTTCGCCGCATGCTCAAGTCCCCGGCGTTGCTGGGACATCGGGTCACGGGCAACGGGCACGATCGCCGCGCTGTCGTCGACGCGCTAGGTCGGCCGGTACCTGTCGGACCCCCTTTGATCCCCCGGGGGACCTGGGACCGGCTGCAGGCAGCTCTGTCGTCGCGAAGCGCGACGACCCAACGCTCCCGACGCCCCGCGTCGCGGCTCCTCCACATCGCCCACTGTTCGGAATGCGCAGCCCCCCTGCACTACAACGCCCGCCGCCTGCTCCACGGGGGCGGAACCAACGACGTCTACCGGTGCCCCAACGCCTGCAAGGTGCTGATCTCCGCGACGCGGCTGGAAGAGACAATCCAGGGCTGGGCGCTTGCGGAGTTCGGTGCTCTTCCCTTCATCGCCGAGATCCCTCTCGACGTCCAGCCCTCCGCATGCGTCGACCAGGTCCGGTCCGAGATCGAAGAGCTGAGCCGTCGGCTCACAGGAATGCGGGGACCGGCTGCGGACGCGGTACAGGGACAACTCGAATCCCGGTCCGCCCTCCTCGAGCGAATCCGATCGGCACCCGACGACCGTCGGCAAAGGGCCCCCACCGGCACGTCGGTACGGGAGGAATGGGAATCCCGGGGCACCGGTGGCAGGCGACAGATCCTCCTCGACCTCGGCGTGCACGTCGCGGTGCGCCCAGCACACGGCGAGCGGCGATGGGACCCCGGCAGACTGCACGTCACGGCCAGCCGCTGAGTACGGCACCTGGGACGGGCAGCTGGGTACGGGCTGCGGCGCCGGCGACCGAGTAACGCACCCACGCGCGGTGCCAACCGGTCCCATGTCGTCGGCCACGCGGGCGACCTCCCGGCCCGGGCTGCCCGCCCCCCGAACCGACGGCCCGCCATGTTCTTCTCACACCCCCACCCGAGGAGAGCCCCATGACGAGACACCCACGCCTCGCCGCCGTCGCCACCGCCACCGCCGCCCTCGCCGTGCTCGCGGCGGGCCCCGCGTCGGGCGTCGATCCGACCGTGTCCGGTCCCCGCGTCGTCGCCCACTTCGACTTCGCCGCCGGGCAGAACGCGGAGAACATCGCCCTCGAACCCGACGGCTCCGCCGACATCACCTTCGCCTTCGCCCGTCAGGTCGCCCGCGTCACCGAGGAGGGCGTGACGACGATCCTCGCCACCCTGCCCGAGGTGCCGGACGCGCAGACGCCCGTCGGCGGGGCCGTCGCCCTGGGCATCGCCCGCGCCCATGACGGCACCCTGTACGTCACCTACGTCACCGGCACGGAGGAGACCGGCGTCTGGCGCATCGCCCCCGGCGGCGGCGAGCCCGAGCAGATCGGGTTCTTCCCGGCGGACGCCTTCCCCAACGGGCTCGCCCTCGACGAGAAGTGCGGCACGCTCTACACCGCCGACACGCGGCTCGGCACGGTGTGGTCCCTCCCGGTGACCGGCGGCACGCCCACGGCCTGGGCCACCGGAGCCGCGCTCGAACCCACCGCGCAGATCCCCTTCGGCGCCAACGGCCTCAAGATCCACCAGGACGCCGTCTGGGTGTCCAACACCGCCCACGCGACGCTGCTGCGCATCCCGATCGGTCCCGGGCCCGACCACGCGGCGGGTCCGGTCGAGACCCGGGCGACCGGCCTCACGTCCATCGACGACTTCGCGTTCACCGGCCACGGCGACACGGTCCTCGCCGCCCTGAACCAGGTCGACGAGCTGGAGCTCGTACGGCCCGACGGCACCCACACGACCGTGCTGACCGCGGCGGACGGGCTCGACAACCCGACCTCCGTCGCGGTGCGCGCCAAGACCGTCTACGTGAACAGCGCGGCGTTCTTCAACACGCTGGACCCGGACCCGAACCTGCTCCTGGCCCGGATCTCCAAGAACAAGCTCTAGAGAATCGTCGCGCCCGGCGCCGGTGACGTCGCCGCCCGTGCCGTACGGCAGGTGCCCGAGGCGATCAGGGCGGCGGCGACGGTCCCGGCGGACTCCGCGTCCTTCACCAGGAACGCGGTCGTCGGGCCCGAGCCCGACACCAGGGCCGCCAGCGCGCCCGCCTCGGTGCCCGCCGTCAGCGTCTCGGCGAGCGACGGGCGCAGGGAGAGCGCCGCCGCCTGGAGGTCGTTGGCGAGGGCGGCCGCGAGCGCGGTCGTGTCGCCGGCGCGCAGGGCGTCCAGGAGGACGGGGGAGGCGGCCGGCTCGGGGACCTCGACGCCCTCGGTGAGCCGGTCGAACTCGCCGAACACCACCGGGGTCGAGAGACCGCCGTCGGCGACGGCGAACACCCAGTGGAAGCCGCCGCCGACCGGCAGCTCCGTCAGCTTCTCGCCGCGCCCGGTGCCGAGCGCAGCGCCGCCGACCAGGCTGAACGGCACGTCGCTGCCGAGCTCGGCGCAGATCTCCAGGAGTTCCTCGCGGGAGGAGCCCAGTCCCCACAGCGCGTCGCAGGCGAGCAGGGCGCCCGCGCCGTCCGCGCTGCCGCCGGCCATGCCGCCGGCGACCGGGATGTCCTTGGCGATGTGCAGGTGCACGTCGGGGGCGATGCCGTGCCGGGCGGCGAGCAGCTCGGCGGCGCGCGCGGCCAGGTTGGTGCGGTCGAGCGGCACCTTGTCGGCGTCCCGGCCCTCGCAGGTGACGGTCAGCGCGTCGGCCGGGGTCGCGGTGACCTCGTCGTAGAGGGAGACCGCGAGGAAGACGTTGGCCAGGTCGTGGAAGCCGTCGGGGCGGGCCGCGCCCACCGCGAGCTGGACGTTGACCTTGGCGGGGACGCGGACGGTGACGCTTCCCGCGGCGGTCATGCCTTCGCCTCCGCGATCCGGGCGAACTCCTCCACCGTCAGCGCCTCGCCGCGCGCCTGCGGCGAGATCCCGGCCTTCACCAGGGCCTCCTCGGCGAGCGCGGGTGAGCCCGCCCACGTCGCGAGGGCCGCGCGCAGGGTCTTGCGGCGCTGGGCGAAGGCCGCGTCGACGACCGCGAAGACCTCCTGCCGGGTGGCGGTGGTCGCGAGCGGCTCGCTGCGGCGGACCAGGGAGACGAGGCCGGAGTCGACGTTCGGCGCGGGCCAGAAGACGTTGCGGCCGATGGACCCGGCGCGCTTGACCTCCGCGTACCAGTTGGCCTTGACCGACGGCACGCCGTACACCTTGTTGCCCGGCTTGGCGGCGAGCCGGTCGGCGACCTCGGCCTGGACCATGACGAGGGTCCGCTCGATGCTCGGGAACCGCTCCAGCATGTGGAGCAGGACGGGCACCGCGACGTTGTACGGCAGGTTCGCGACCAGCGCGGTCGGCGCCGGGCCCGGCAGCTCCTGGACCTGCATCGCGTCGGAGTGCACGAGCGCGAAGCGGTCGGCGCGGGCGGGCATGCGGGCGGTGATCGTGGCGGGCAGCGCGGCGGCGAGCACGTCGTCGATCTCGACGGCCGTCACCCGGTCCGCGGCCTCCAGCAGGGCCAGGGTGAGGGAGCCGAGTCCGGGCCCCACCTCCACGACCACGTCGTCGGGCCGTACCCCGGCCGTGCGGACGATCCGCCGGACGGTGTTGGCGTCGATGACGAAGTTCTGGCCCTTCTGCTTCGTGGGGCGCACGCCGAGGGCGGCCGCCAGTTCACGGATGTCGGCGGGGCCGAGGAGGGCGTCGGGGCTTTCGGGGCCGGTGGTGGTGCTCACCGGTACAGCCTACGGGGCCCCCGTGGGGCAGCCCTACGACTCACCCCGGCCCACTTCGCCTCACCCGTGCAGCCGCCGGCCGCAGTGGGGCCACGGACTCGCCCCCCGCTGCACGTACAGCTTCTTCGCGCGGAAGGTCTGCTCCGCGGCGGGCGCGTTCTGGGCGACTCCGCTGCCGCCGAGGGAGCGCCAGGTGCCGGGGTCGAACTGGTAGAGCCCGCCGTACGTCCCCGAGGGGTCGACGGCGTTCGGGCGGCCGCCGGACTCGCAGGCGGCGAGCGCGCCCCAGTCGAGGCCGTCGGCGCCCGCGACGGAGGTGGGCATGGGCCTGGTGCCGACCCGGACCTGCCGGCTGACGGGTTCCCGGACGATCTCCTCGCCGATCCGGCGGGGCCTCTGCCGGACGCCGTCGACCGTCCGCAGGCTGTACGTGACGCGGCGGACGCCGGCCGCGCCCTGCCGGTCGACGACCTCGGTGCCGACGAAGAGCTCGGGGTCGCGGGTCCGCTCGACGGCGTACGGCACGGCCTCCTCGCGCGTCACCTTCGAGCCGGTGATCCTCAGCACGGTGACCGTCTGGCCGTCGCGCGGGAACGAATCGGGGACGACGGAGGTGACGTCCTGCGCGGAGAGGGTGATCCCGGCCTCGGCGAGGGCCTCGCGGACGGTGGCTGCGTTCGTCCGGATGGTCCGCTCGCGCCCGTCGGCGAGGAAGGTGACCGCCCGCTCGGTCCGTACGTCGAGGGCGAGCCCGTTGCGGGAGATGGGGGCGCCGCGGGAGACCGAGAGGTACGCGCCCTCCGCACGGACCCCGAGCTGGCGCAGCGCGCCCTCGACGGTCCGGGCGGTCGTCCAGACCTGGCGGCGCTGCCCGTCGAGGGTGAGGGCGACGGGGCGGCCGTACCGGACGACGATCTCGTCGCCGCCGGCCAGTGCCTCGGTGGGGGCGGGGGCGACGATGTCGTGGGCGCCGACGACCAGGCCCTCGTCGGCGAGCAGTTCCTCGACGTCGTCGGCGAAGGTGTGGAAGGTCCGCGGGACGCCGTCGACGGAGAGCCGGACGGCCTTGTCGTCGGCGACGAAGGCGCTGGTGCCGCCGGCCAGGAAGGCGACGACGAGCGCCTGCGGGACGAGCCGCCGCAGGCCTTCCCCGGCGGGTCCCGAGGCCTTGCGGCGGCGGGCGGCCCGCCGGGACCCGGCGCGGGAGCCCTGCCCGGGGACGGCGCCGGGGGCGGCGACCGGGGCGGGGACGACGAGCGGTGCGGCCTGGGTCGGCTGGTCGTGCACGGGCAGGGGCGCGCCCCGCCGTTCGGCGCGGTGACTGCCCTGGGAAGTGCTCACGAGGCCGGGACCCTACCCGCGCGCCCCTCACACAGTGCGCTGATCCGGCTACGACACGTAACCGTTATGGATCAGTAATCGAAGGCGCGGGCCGTGTTCACCGCGATCGCCTCCGCCATGTCGTTCTCCCCGATGCCGCGCACCTCCGCCATCGCCCGGAGGGTGACCGGGATCAGGTACGGGGCGTTCGGGCGGCCGCGGTAGGGCGCCGGGGTGAGGAAGGGGGCGTCGGTCTCGACGAGGACGAGTTCCAGCGGGGCGACGGCGAGGGCGTCGCGCAGGTGCTGGGCGTTCTTGAAGGTGACGTTGCCGGCGAAGGACATGTAGTAGCCCTTGGCGGCGCAGATCTCGGCCATGGCGGCGTCGCCGGAGTAGCAGTGGAAGACGGTCCGCTCGGGGGCGCCCTCCTCGTCCAGGACGCGCAGCACGTCGGCGTGGGCCTCGCGGTCGTGGATGACGAGCGCCTTGCCGTGCCGCTTGGCGATCTCGATGTGGGCGCGGAAGGAACGCTCCTGCGCGGCGATGCCCTCGGGGCCCGTACGGAAGAAGTCGAGGCCGGTCTCGCCGACGCCGCGGACGTACGGGAGGGCCGCGAGCCGGTCGATCTCGGAGAGCGCGTCGTCGAGCGCGGAGTCGCCGCCCCCCTCGCGGGCCCCCTGCCGGGACCAGCCGTCAGGGTCGCCGAGGACGATCCGGGGCGCTTCGTTGGGGTGCAGGGCGACGGCGGCGTGCACGTGCTCGTGGGCGGCGGCGGTCTCCGCGGCCCACCGGGAGCCCTTCACGTCGCAGCCGACCTGGACGACCGTGGTCACCCCGACGGCGGCGGCCTTGACCAGCGCCTCCTCGACGGTCCCGGACTGGAGGTCCAGGTGGGTGTGCGAGTCCGCGACCTCCACGAGGAGGGGTTCGGGCAGCGGCGGCGGGGCGTCCTTGGCACTCATGACCCCGATCGTACGAGGGTCGCGAGTGCCGGCGCGCGGGGATGCGCCGGGCCCGGGGCACCTACGCCCCCGGCCCGGGGCGGGGCCGCTCCGGGACTACGGGTGACGCCGGAAGGGGTGGAGCAGGTCGGACAGATGCCAGTGGTGCGGCACCGGCGGCTGTTCGGAGTCGCCCTCGGTCAGCTCCTGGCCGATGGGTCCCGCCGGCGAGACGGGCTTGTTCTCCTTCGATCCCCGCCGGTGCTTCTCCGTCGCGGCGATCAGGTCCAGCACCGACGACACCTGCCCCGCGCGCATGATCCGGACGACGTGGCCGCCGCAGTTCATGCAGGTGGGGCTGGACAGCGGCGACGGGACCCGCTCCCCGTCGGCCTTGTAGACGACGAAATTGTGGCCTGCGGCGTCGATGTGGTGCTCGATCTCGTACGCCTGCTCCCAGCCGTACCCACAACGCATGCAGGCAAAGGCGTACGCCTCATGGGCGACGGATATGCCGGTGCCGGTGATCTCGGACATTCCAGCTCCTCTCCACTGGTCCAGTGGACGCCTTTTCGGGCCGGAGCGCATCAGCACGGGTCGAACCATGGAAGGCATTTGGCACTTCCCTTGCCAAGACCCCTGTCACGGGTCCCCGCGCCGGGTTCGGCTTTGCCTTTCAGATTAGTCCTTTACCGTTTCCGGGGCCCGGTCCAGCCGCATTCTTTGCCGCCACGACGGCATCGAACACCTCCCGCTTGGGAAGCCCCGCGTCGGCGGCGACCGCGGCGATCGCCTCCTTGCGCCGCTCGCCGGCCTCCTCGCGCACCCGCACCCTGCGCACCAGCTCCTCGGCGTCGAGTTCGGCCGGTCCCGTCGCGGGCGCGCCCTCGACGACTACGGTGATCTCGCCCCGTACGCCCTCCGCCGCCCAGGCCGCGAGCTCGGCCAGCGGGCCGCGCCTGACCTCCTCGTACGTCTTGGTCAGCTCGCGGCAGACGGCGGCACGGCGTTCGGCGCCGAAGACCTCGGCCATCGCGGCGAGGGTGTCGTCGAGCCGGTGCGGGGCCTCGAAGTAGACGAGGGTGCGGCGCTCGTCGGCGACCTCCCTGAGCCGGCCGAGGCGCTCGCCCGCCTTCCGGGGCAGGAAGCCCTCGAAGCAGAAGCGGTCCACGGGCAGGCCCGAGAGGGCGAGCGCGGTGAGGACGGCGGACGGGCCGGGGACGGCCGTCACCTTGATGTCCTGCTCGACGGCGGCGGCGACGAGCCGGTAGCCGGGGTCCGACACGGACGGCATGCCCGCGTCGGTGACGAGCAGCACACGCGCGCCGCCCACCAGGGCCTCGACCAGCTCCGGCGTACGGGCGGACTCGTTGCCCTCGAAGTAGGAGACGACACGCCCCGTCGTGTGGATGCCGAGGGCACGGGTCAGTCCGCGCAGCCTCCGGGTGTCCTCGGCGGCCACGATGTCCGCGTTCTCCAGTTCGGTGGCGAGTCGGGGCGGAGCGTCCGCGATGTCACCGATGGGGGTCCCTGCGAGTACCAGCGTTCCTGTCACACGGCCCATCCTCCCAGCCCGGAGAGGCGACGCGCACAGGCGCGTTCCCTACGATGGCGCGGTGACCAGTACCGCACCCGAGGCCCTGGAAGGCCAGCACCCCATGGCAGAGCCCGTGGCAGAGCCCTCTTCGTGGCACCAGCGGCTTCGGCGTTTCGGCTATGTGCCGCCCGCCGGAAGCGCCGCCCCCATCGGGCTGCGGGAGCGGCTCGTCCCCTCGTACGTCCGCCCGTCCAAGCGCGTGATGTCGCTGCTCGGCATCGGCCCCGACCGGTCCGAGCGGTTGTGGCGGCTGATGGCCTGGGGCGGTCCGCTCCTGGTCACGGCGGTCGCGGGGCTGCTGAGGTTCTGGAACCTGGGCAAGCCGAACGCGGTGATATTCGACGAGACCTACTACGCCAAGGACTCCTGGGCGCTGATCAACCAGGGGTACGAGGGGGCGTGGCCGAAGGACATCGACAAGACGGTCCTCAGCGACCCCGGCGCGGTCCTGGTGCCGACCGACCCCGGCTATGTCGTCCATCCCCCGATGGGCAAGTGGGTCATCGGTGTCGGCGAGAAGCTGATCGGCTTCGAGCCGTTCGGCTGGCGTTTCATGGTGGCGCTGCTCGGCACGCTGTCGGTCCTGATGCTGTGCCGGATCGGCCGGCGTCTCTTCCGCTCCACGTTCCTGGGCTGTCTGGCCGGCCTGCTGCTCGCCGTCGACGGTCTGCACTTCGTGATGAGCCGGACGGCGCTCCTCGACCAGGTGCTGATGTTCTTCGTCCTGGCGGCCTTCGGCTGTCTGGTCCTGGACCGCGACCGGACCCGGAAGCGGCTCGCGGGCGCGCTCCCGGAGGACGAGGAGGGCGTGCTGCGGCCGGACGCGGAGATCGCGGAGACGCTGCGCCTGGGCTGGCGGCCGTGGCGGATCGCGGCCGGCGTGATGCTGGGCCTCGCGGCGGCGACCAAGTGGAACGGTCTGTACGTCATGGTGGGCTTCGGCCTGATGACGGTGCTGTGGGACGTCGGCGGCCGCCGGACGGCGGGCGCGGTCCGCCCGTACCTCGCGGTGATCAAGAAGGATCTGGTGCCGGCGTTCGTGTCCGTCGTCCCGGTCGCGATCGCCACGTACCTGGTGACGTGGACCGGCTGGATCGTCAGCGACAAGGGCTACTTCCGGAACTGGGCCGCCGACCAGGACAAGCTGGACGGCGGCGGGACCTGGGGCTGGCTGCCGCAGTGGCTGCGCAGCCTCTGGCACTACGAGTCCGAGGTCTACAGCTTCCACGTGGGCCTCACCTCGCCCCACACGTACGAGTCGAACCCGTGGTCGTGGATCGTCCTCGGCCGCCCGGTCTCCTACTTCTACGAGTCGCCCGCGCCCGGCACCGGCGGCTGCCCGGCCTCGGCGAAGGAGAAGTGCGCGGCGGAGGTCCTGGCCCTCGGCACCCCGCTCCTGTGGTGGGCCGCCTGCTTCGCGATCCTGTACATCCTGTGGCGCTGGGCCTTCCGCCGGGACTGGCGCGCGGGCGCGATCGCCTGCGGCATCGCGGCCGGCTGGGTCCCCTGGTTCCTGTACCAGGAGCGCACCATCTTCCTTTTCTACGCGGTGGTCTTCGTTCCGTTCCTGTGTCTGGCGGTGGCGATGATGCTGGGTGCGATCGTCGGGCCCGCGGGTTCCTCGGAGAGGCGCCGCACATTCGGCGCGGTGGCGGCGGGCTGCATCGTTCTTCTCATCGTCTGGAATTTCATCTATTTCTGGCCGATCTACACGGGCACCCCGATTCCGCTGGACCAATGGCGGAACCGTATGTGGCTCGGCACCTGGGTGTAGCGGGGATGTGAAACGAGAGGGCGCGACCGGTGGTCGCGCCCTCTCTGCCGTCGTCGGCACGGGCCGTGGGCGGTGCGTGGGAGGTTCGGGCGCCCCGTCCTCCGGTTCCGCCGGATTCGTACAACCATCCGCACGCTCAGGAGTCGTACAGGGCGAGAGCGCCGTAGGCGTGTTCGCTTCGTTTCCAGGGGGACCCGCATGACTCACCGCATATCCCTGCGTGCCCGCGTGATTCCGGCCGCGCTCGCCGTCGGGATGCTCGTACCCGTCGTCGCGGGCGCGGCACCTGCCTCCGCCGCCACCGCGCCGCGGGTCAGCTGCACGTCCGGCAAGGCAGGGCTCGCCGCCAAGCTGCAGAGGGACATCACCGCCGCCCTCGCCTCGCGCATCGGCACCGTCGCCGTCGGCCTGCGTGACCGCACCACGAACACCACCTGCACCCTGCGCGCGACGACCGCGTACGACTCGGCCAGCGTCGTGAAGGTGACCGTCCTCGCCACGCTCCTCTGGGACGCCAAGAAGACCGATCGGCAGCTGACCTCGCGCGAGGCCACCCTCGCCACCGCCATGATCACCACGTCCGACAACGCGGCCACCAGCTCCCTGTGGAACCAGCTCGGCGTCACCAAGGTGAAGGGCTTCCTGGCCGCCGCCGGCATGACGCGGACGGTTCCGGGCTCCGGCGGGTACTGGGGGCTCACCCGGATCAACGTCACCGACGAGCAGCGGCTGCTCTCCCTGATCACCGCCAGGAACGCCGTCCTGAGCGACAACGCCCGCGCGTACATCCTCAAGCTCATGGGGCGCGTCGTCACCTCGCAGAAGTGGGGAACCCCCGCGGGCGCGCCCTCCTCCGTGGCCGTGCACGTCAAGAACGGCTGGCTGCAGCGCGCCACGCGCGGCTGGCGCGTCCACAGCATCGGCGCCTTCCAGGGCGGCGGCCACGACTACACCATCACCGTGCTCACCGATGGCAACAGCTCCATGACCTACGGCGTGAACACCATCCAGGCCGTCTCCAGGGTGATCCACCGGGATCTGACCCCGACCGCGAAGGCCGAGTCCCGTTACACGCCGCCCCTCGCGCCCGCAGAGGCGCACGTCACGGTTCCCCGGGGCTGACGCCCGGTCACGCTCAAGCCGTGCGCGGCCACGGACACGGCGACGGCGACGGCCACGGAGGGGCTGCCGGAACGTGACCTCTCCGTGTGACGGAGAAGTCCGAAGTTGCTCGACACACCCATGGGGCGCTGCTTGACTCGTGGGTTCACACGGGGAGGGAACGCAGCCATGCGCAGTGGAGCCAAGGTCGCGATCGTCGGGGGTGTGTTCGCCGTCGTGGCGGGCGGGGTCGGATACGGGGGCTACAACCTCTGGAGCGGCGTCATGGGCGGTGAGACGTCGCCGCGGTCCAACTCCGCCGCCGCGCCGAGAACGGGGCCCGTCACGGACGAGGAGGTCACCACGGCCGCACGGGACTTCCTGGCCGCCTGGGCCGCCGGGGAGCCGGAGAAGGCCGGGCAGCTGACGACCGACCCGGTCGCGGCGAGTCCGGCCGTGGCGGCCTACCGCGACGGCGCTGGCATCTCGGAGGCCGTGATCACGCCGGGGACGCCGGTCGGGACGACCGTGCCGTTCACGGTGAAGGCCACGATCACGTACGAGGACGTGTCGAAGCCCTGGTCGTACACCTCCCGGCTGAGTGTGGTCCGTGGGCAGACCACCGGCCGGGCGCTCGTGAAGTGGGCGCCGTCCGTGCTCCACCCGAAGCTCCTCACCGCGGACGCGACGCTGCGTACGGGCGTCTCGAAGACGGCCCCCGTGAGGGCGGTCGACCGGAACGGAACGGAGCTGACGGCCGCGAAGTATCCCTCGCTGGAGCCGATCCTGGCCGAACTGCGCACGCGGTACGGGGCGAAGGCGGGCGGCACGACCGGCGTCGAGACGTGGATCGACTCGGGCAGCGCGTCCGTCCCCGACTCCCCTCTCCTCGTCCTGTCGCAGGGGAAGCCGGCCACGCTGAAGACCACCATCGACGCGGACGTCCAGGCGGCGGCGGAGAAGGCGGTGAAGGCGTACGGCTCGGCGTCGGTGGTCGCGATCCAGCCCTCGACGGGTGCGGTACGGGCGGTCGCCAACAGCCCGGCGGGCGGCTTCAACACGGCTTTCTCGGGCTCGAAGATGCCCGGCTCCACGATGAAGATCGTCACGGCGGCTCTGCTTCTGGAGAAGGGCCTGGTCAAGGCGGACCAGGTCGCCGAGTGCCCGCCGAGTGCCATGTACTACGGCCGGACCATCACGAACCTGAAGAACTTCTCGCTGAACGGCGCGACCTTCGGGGAGAGCTTCGCCCGCTCCTGCAACACCGCCTTCATCAAGAAGATCGACGACGTGGAGAAGAGCGAGGGCGACGACTCCGGTCTGGCCCGCGAGGCCAGGGAGGTCTTCGGCATCGGCCTCGAATGGAAGACGGGCATCCGGTCGGTCGACGGCTCCGTCCCCGAAGCGACGGGCGGCGCGGCGGCCGAGCAGTACATCGGCCAGGGCACGGTGCAGATGAACCCGCTGAACATCGCCTCGATCACCGCGACGGCGAAGGACGGACGCTTCCGGCAGCCGTACCTGGTCCCGGCCGCCTTGGACGACCGGACCTTCGCCCAGGCCGAGCGGCAGCTGTCGCCTTCGGTGGCACGGCAGCTGCGGGACATGATGCGCACCACGGCCACGGCGGGCTACGGCACGGCGGTCGGCCCGATGGCCCCGGTGCGCGGCGACAAGGGCGCCAAGACCGGTTCGGCGGAGGCCGACGGCCAGGAGACGTCGGACAGCTGGTTCACGGGGTTCGCGGACGATCTCGCTGCGGCGGCCCTGGTCGAGGGAGCCGGCCACGGCGCGACGGCAGCCGGCCCGATCGTGGCGCAGGTGCTGAACGCGGACTGAGACCTGCACAACCCGGTCGCGTGGCCCGTACAACCACCGCTAGCGTGCGGGCCATGACCGCTGACGAGATCGCCTCCCTCGCCCACCCCCTGTTCGCCGCCGCACTCCAGGAGTCGGGTCTCGACGTCGAGATCCGCCGCTTCCCGGACGAGACCCGCACCGCGCAGCAGGCCGCCGAGGCCATCGGCTGCCAGGTGTCGGAGATCGTGAAGTCGCTCGTCTTCGCGGCCGACGGCGTGCCGGTCCTCGTGCTGATGGACGGCGCCTCGCGGGTGGACGTCGAGCGGGTACGGGTGGAACTGGGCGCCGGGAAGGTGACCCGGGCGGACGCGAAGGTCGTCCGGGAGACGACGGGGTACGCGATCGGGGGCGTCCCGCCGTTCGGGCACCGCACCCGGACCCGGGTCCTCGCCGACCGGGGCCTGCTCGACCACGCGCTGGTGTGGGCGGCGGCGGGCACCCCGCACACGGTGTTCGCGCTCGACCCGAAGTCGCTGGTGGCGCATGCCGGCGGGACCCTGGTGGACGTCCGGGAGCCCACGGCGTGACGCCGCTCGTCATGCTGGCCGTCCTGGTCGCCGCCGTCACGCACGCGAGCTGGAACGCGCTGGCGCACCACATCAGGGATCAGCTGCTCTCGTTCACGCTGATATCCGGCGGCGGCGCCCTCATCGGCCTGGCCACGGCCCTCTTCGTGCCGCTGCCGGCGCCGGAGGCGTGGCCGTTCCTGGTGGTCTCCGCGCTGCTGCACGTGGGCTACATGATGCTGCTCATGCGCTCGTTCTCACTGGGCGACTTCGGCCAGATGTACCCGATCGCACGCGGTACGGCGCCGCTGGCCGTGACGGCGCTCGCGGCGGTCTTCGTGGACGAGACACCCGACGGCCGGCAGCTGCTGGGCGTCGCGGTGGCGTGCGCGGGCCTGACGGGCATGGCGCTGTGGGGCATCCGGGGCAAGGGCGCGCGCCCCGACTGGCCGGCGCTGCTCGCGGCGGGCGCGACGGGCCTGGCGATCGCCCTGTACACGGTGGTGGACGGCGTCGGCGTCCGCGCATCCGGCACGCCGCTGGGCTACATCGCGTGGCTGATGGTCCTGGAGGGCCTGGCGATCCCGGCCTACGCCCTCTGGACCCGCCGGGCGGCCCTGCTCCCCCAGCTCCGCCCGTACGCGGGCCGGGGGCTGCTGGGCGCGGCGCTGTCGGTGGCCGCGTACGGCCTGGTGCTCTGGGCCCAGACGAAGGCCCCGCTGGCCCCGGTCGCGGCGCTGCGCGAGTCCTCGATCATCGTGGGCGCGGCCATCGGGGCCCTGTTCTTCAAGGAACGCTTCGGCGGCCCGAGGGTCGCGGCGGCCGGCCTGATGGTGGCGGGCATCGGGCTGATGCTGCACGTGGGGTGAGAGGGGCGGGCGCGGGCCGGGGCGCCGGGCGGGCGGCGACGGAGGGGTGAGCGGCGGGCGGGCGATGTCAGCCCCCGACGCCGGCGCCCACGCCCGCACCCGTGCCGGGGGCCGGGCCGTCCCAGGACGCGCGGAAGAAGTCCGTACGGATGCGGCGGAAGCCGGTGTGACCGGTGGCCTGGGCGTGGGAGAGGCACCAGACGGCGGGTCCCCGTCCGTCGTCCGCCGCGCCGGAGCCGTCGAGGCAGGTGGTGCACTCGGCCTCGGTGACGGTCCCGCTGCCCGTCCGGTCGGGACGTAACGCCCAGAGCCGGGGCCGTCGGGCGGTCCGGTGGTACGCCCCCGCCGCGCTCACCTCGACCCACCACCCGCGGCCTGCGGGGCCGTGAGTGGGCGTACGGCCGGGCGGTACCCCGGCCGGGACGGTAAGAGCCGGCGGACCGGGCCGGCACGGCGGACGCCAGGGTCGCTCACGTCGTCGCTCCTTCGAAGCGGTGGCCACGCCCCGGCCGTTCGCGCGGTCGCGGGGGTCTTGCTGTTTCTCGTACGGACCAGCAAGATCAACTCACCGTTACGGTCGAGATACGGCACGTGATCGCCATCACAGCATGCCCACGCGCACCGGAAGAATGCAAGGCTTGCGAACTCCCCCTTGGCGTTCCATGAGTTGAGGACCGGCGCGGCGACCGCGCACACCCGCGGACACCCGTCAGGCAGAGAAGGGACCGCATCATGCCGGCCAGGCGACCGCACCCGCCCACCGTCCGACTCCGGCGCCTCGCAGCGGAGTTGAGGAGGCTTCGCACCGAGGCCGGACTCACGCGCGAGCACGTCGCACAGCGGACCGGGATCAACGAGGCGACTCTCTACCGGATCGAGAGATCACGGGCGCGGCCCCAACGACGCACACTGGTCAGCCTGCTGGACGCCTACCGGGCCGACGAGGCGCACCGCGCCGACCTCCTTGCCCTGCAGAGCGGGGCCGGCGACCAGGACTGGCTGCGGCCGTACCACTCGGAACTGCCCGAGGAGTACACCGCGTACATCGGCTTCGAGGCCGAGGCGCGGACGGTGCGCAACTACGAGTCGCTGTTCGTTCCCGGGCTCGCACAGACGGAGCAGTACGCCACGGAGGTCGTCCGGGGCGTCCTCCCCTCGGCCAGCCGGAAGGAGGTCGCACAGCGCGTCCGGGCGCGCATGGAGCGCCAGGCCGTCCTCACCGGGGAGCACCCGCTGGAGCTCCGGGCGATCGTGGACGAGGCAGCCCTGCGGCGCACGGTCGGCGGGCGCGAGGTCATGCGCGGCCAGGCACGGCACCTGCTCGAACTGATGGCGGCCCCGCACGTCACGTTCCAGGTGATCCCCTTCGACAGGGGCGCGCACGCCGGCATGACGGGCAGCTTCGTCCACATGGACTTCCCCCACGCGGACGATCCCGGGCTGGTCTACCTGGACACGCAGGCCGGTGACCTGTTCCTCGAGTCGGAGACGGAGATCCGGCGCTACGAGTCGATGTTCGAGCACCTCCAGGCGGTGGCCCTCGGGCCGGACGACAGCGCCGGGTTGCTGGCCAGGGTTGCGGAAGAGTAGGACCGAGAGAGGGTGTTCTCAGTGCAGCACGACCCGGCCGAGCCGACATGGCGGAGCAGCAGCTACAGCAGCGGGAACGGCCAGTGCGTGGAGGTCGGCGACACCGCCCCCGCCTGGGCCCGAGTCCCCGCCCCCGCCCAAGCACCTGCCCAAGCCCGCGCCCAAGCCCGTGTCCAAGCCCGCGCCCGGGGCTGCGTCCGCGTCCGCGTCCGCGACAGCAAGACGGCCCCCAGCGGCCCCCGCCTCTCCCTCGGGGACGGGGCGTGGACATCCTTCGTGGCCGCCGTCAGGACCGGGCGGCTGTAGCCCGGACGGGAGGGCGGCACGGGCCCCGGCGCGAGCACATGGATCACGGCGCGGGCCGGTGCAGCAGGAGCCAGGAGTCGACCGTGGCGAGATCCGCCGGGGTGAGGCCCGTCGTGGAGTTCACCTGGTGGAGGAGGGCGGCGCCCCGGTGATGGGTCGCCACCCAGGCCCGGTCGAGGTCGGTCGGCTCGTCGTCCATCCAGACGAACGGCCGGCCGGCCGCCGTCTCGACCAGGGCCCGCGTCTTCCAGTGGAGGACGCCCGGCTCGTCCTCCTCCGGAGGTTCCGGCAGGGGGGCCACCGGGAGGTCCGGCATGCCCAGGAGCGGGGCCATCACCTTGTTGGCGTCGTGCATCCACGCCGTGGCCCACATCAGCTCGCAGGGGAGGGCGGCCAGGCGCGGGCCGTGTTCACGTACCACCTTGGCCAGTTGGGGGTTGTCCGGGCGCTGCCACCGGTCCCACTCCTCGGGCGTGGACGGCAACTGCGCCCCGCCATAGGGCAGAAGCGTTCCGTCGACGTCCAGGAAGAGCAGCGGGGAGTCCTGTGCCGTGTCGGTCATGACGGCACCGTATCGACAGCGAACCCGCCCCCTCTCAGTCCCCCAACACCTCCGCGAAGTGCCGGTTCACCGCCAGCAGTCCGCCGTCCACCCGCAGGACCGTGCCCGTGATCCAGGACGCGTCGGCCGAGGCCAGGAAGGCGACCGCCGCCGCCACGTCCTCCGGGGTGCCCACCCGCGACAGGGGGTAGACCCGGTCGGCCAGGGTCCCCAGTTCACGGTCCCTGCCCGACCACGCCGTCGTCGCGATCGTGCCCGGGTTGATCTGGTTCACCCGCACCCCGCGCCCCGCCGCGTCGCCCGCGAGCGTGCGGGTCAGCGACGCCAGGCCCGCCTTCGCCGCGCTGTAGGCGTGGCCGCCGAAGTCCGTCTCGGCGTTGACCGAGCCGATGTTCACGATCGCCCCGCGCCCGCCGGCCGCCGCCAGGTGCGGCAGCGCCGCCCGCGAGCAGCGGACCGCACCCATGAACGTGACGTCGTGCTGGACGGTGAACACCGCGTCCGGCTCGTCCTCGAAACGGTCCCGGTCGGGCGCCACGGGGCCGAGGGCGTTGTTCACGAGGACGTCCAGACGCCCGAAGGTCTCCACCGCGTAGGCCGTCGCCTCGTCCACCGACGACTGGTCGCCCACGTCGCAGTACCGGTGCTCCGCGCCCGGAATCCCCGCCGCCGTCTTCCGCGCCGCCGCCTCGTCCACGTCGGTGACCAGGACCCCGGCCCCCTCCGCCGCGAGCCTTCGCGCCGTCGCCGCGCCGATGCCGCGCGCCGCGCCCGTGATCAGTACCGCGTATCCGCCGAAGCGTTCCCTGAGGTCCATGCGCCCGATCTCAGCACCCGGGTCCCGGCCGCGCCAGCCCCCCGTAACATCCCGTTCATCAATTACCCCCGCCGCTATGCATGGATAAAGTGCGGCTACGGCAATTCGGCCAGAGCCGAAAGGCTTTGACACACCCCTGGCGTAAATACAACGATCTACCTCGCGACGACCACGCATTCATCAGGGGGAAAACCATGTCCACGTATCAGTCCGGTGTCGAGGAAATCGCCGAGTCCCTTTCCTCCCGGAGCTACGACCTGATCTCCGGGGAGAAGGTGAAGCAGCTTCTCCTGCAGCGCTCCGAGACCGCCCTCGACGATCTGGAGCCGTTCCGCGACAGCTGGTCGCGGATGCCGCTCGACGGCTACATGGCGGACGGCGGACGCTACCGCCGCCGCCGGCACGCCACCCTGAGCGCGCCCCGCGCCGGCGCCGACCACCGCATCGAGGAGCACCAGCCGCACTACCAGGGGCTCGACTACAACACCCTCAACGGCGGCGTGGCCAGGCACTACGAGCCGTTCGAGGACCAGATCCTGCGCGGCCGCACCATGGACAGCCTGCTCACCCTCGGCTGCGACATCTTCGGCCGCCTCGCCCCGTATTCGGGCTGGCACATCGAGGCCCACCAGTTCCGCATCGAGGTCGACGGCGAGGGGGCCGGCCTGCCCACGCCGGAGGGCGTGCACCGCGACGGTGTCACGTTCGTCCTGATGGCGATGGTCGGCCGCTCGAACGCCACCGGCGGCGAGAGCACCGTCTTCAACCTGGACAAGCAGCCGGTCGAGAAGTTCTCCCTGACCGACCCGCTCGACGTGGCCCTCGTCAACGACGAGCGCGTCTACCACGGCGTCTCGCCGATCGAGCAGATCGACCCCGCCACCCCGGCCTCGCGCGACGTGCTGGTCATCACCTACCGTCACAAGCCCTGATGCCAGGGGCGGGTGGGAGGGGGCGGGTCCGCGCGGACCCGGACCCTCCCACCCGCTCACCCCTTGAGTGAGTACGTGAGCGAGAAGGCGGGAAGTCGGGAACATGGGTCAGCTCATCGCCGTGGCGGTCATCACCGTTCTGGCTGTCATCAGCCCCGGCGCGGATTTCGCGATGACCGTCCGCAACAGTTATCTGTACGGAAGGACGGCCGGCGTTCTCGCGGCCGCCGGAATTGCGCTCGGCGTTCTCGTCCACGTCACTTACACCATGCTGGGTGTAGGACTTCTGGTCTCCCGGACGCCGATGCTTTTCACGGCGATGAAACTCATCGGCGCCGCATATCTGGTGTACATCGGCTACAAGACGTTCGTCACCAAGGCACAGGTGGACATCGACCTTTCGGAGGACGGCGGCCTTTCGAAGGCCGGCGCGCTGCGCACCGGCTTTCTGACGAACGCGCTCAACCCGAAGACGATGCTGTTCGTGCTGAGCACGTACACCCAGGTCGTCAGTGCCGACACCCCCGTCTTCCAGCAGGTCGGCTACGGGCTCTTCATGTCCTTCGCCCACCTGGTCTGGTTCGCCCTCGCCGCGGTCCTCTTCTCCAACCAGGCCCTGCGGTCGCGGCTGTTGCAGCGGCAGACCGTGCTCAACAAGGTCATCGGCGCCGTGCTGGTCGGACTGGGCATGCTGCTGGCGCTGACGCCCGCGATGGCCTGACCGGCCCGATCGACCTGACCGGCCCGATCGGACCCACCGGACCCGCCTGCCTGGTCCCGCCCATCGGTCAGTCCGTCGAGACCCGCTCCACGCGCGGCTCCGCGATCGCCCTGTAGTCCTCCGACGACAGGGCGATCGAACGGTCGAGGCGCGCGGCGTTGAAGTAGAACTCCGGGTGCGCCAACAGCTCCGGGTCCACGAGGAGTTCGAGTCGCTCGTCGAAGGCGAACGGCAGGATCGTGCCGCTCGGCGAACCCGCGAGGTCCTCCGCGATCTCCGGGGACGCGAAGGAGACGTACGTGCCGCCGTACAGCGCCTTCACCGCGTTCAGGTCGATCCGCCGGTCACCGGGGACGACGACCAGCGCGAAGCGCTTCTCCTTCTTGCCGATCTTCACCATGGCGATGATGCACTTGGCCGCCTCGGCGAGCGTGTGTCCCCGGAGCGCGCTGACCGCCTCGGTGCCGCCCTCGGGGGCGTGCTCGATCACCCGGTGGGCGGCTCCGCGCTCGTCCAGCAGGGCGAGCAGCTTCTCGTACGTCCCGTGATCGGGCGTCACGTCGGTCGCTGCATCGGTCTCGGCCTCGGGCGCTGCGTCGGTCACGGCGTCGGCGGTCATGGGGTTCCTCCTTGTTGCGGCATGTTTCAAGTGGTTTCGTACGACGGCGCGTTGACCCTACGCCGGTTGTCCAGGTGTCTGAGCAGCGCGACACCCGAGGCGTCCAGTTCGTACAGCACCCGTACGCCCGCCCGGCGCCTGCGCACCACGCCCGCGGCCACCAGGGACGTGAGGTGCTCGGAGACGGTGCTCGGCGCCAGGCCGAGCACCGCCGCCAGTTCCGAGGTCGTGGTCGGCGCGACGAGGCCGCGGACCACCCCGGCCCGGCTGCGGCCGAGCAGGATCTCGAGCCGGTCGCCGCGCGCGGGGTCGTCGGCCCCCTCGTCGGCCCGTCCGCCCGCCCGCCGCCCGGGCCGGATCTCGCAGGCCAGGACGGCGGCCCCCTCGGCCTGGTACGAGACCGCCGCCACCCCGTTCGGGGCGAAGCCCAGGAGCGACGCCCCCCGGCCGAACACCAGGGGGACCAGGACGATGCGGGAGACGTCCCTCTTCACCGCGATCCTGCCCGGCGGTCCCGCGTGCAGCCGCAGGACGTCGCCGCGCCGCGAGACGGCCCCGTTCAGGGTGCCGAGGAGGCGGTCCGGGCCCTGGGTGGCGAGCACGCGGGCGCGGAGCAGGATGTCGTCGTCCGTGACGGTCCGCAGGGAAGCCTCGTACGGGGCGAGGGCGGCACGTACGTAGCGCGGGAGGAAGGCGCACAGGTCGGCGATCCGCGCCCCGGGATCGGCGTACAGCGGGCGTACCTCGGCGGGGACGCCCTGCGGGAACCAGCGCTGCAGCTCCTCGCGCACCCGGACCGGCGGCACCCCGCGGAGCAGCGCGATCTCGTCCGCCAGGTCCGGCTGCCGGGCGGAGGAGGGGACGGGGAGGAGGAACGACGGCAGGGTGCCGCCGCCTGCCCGGAAGAGGTGGACGAGCCACCCCGGCAGGGTCACGTCGGCTCGCAGCAGCGAACGGCGGGCCGCCCGACCCCAGTTGGTGTACGGCCATGGCGCGAGCCCCCGGCAGGCGGACAGCAGCCCGATACTCCCGAACGTCTCCCACAGCCGGCTGTCGGCGATCCGGAGGGCTCCGGAGTGGGTCCCGTGTTCGGACGTCGCCAACGAAATCTCGATCACATGCGCCCCCGTGCGCCTGGTCCACCGAACGGTGGAGCGGGCACACGCTAGCGCCCGGATGATCAACGATCCGTGCCCCGGAAGCGCAGAATGTCAGGTCGCGCCCGGAGGAATGTCAGGTCGGGGAGATCCCGGACGCCGCCGCGGCCGGAGGCCTCGTCGCAGGAGTCGCCCGGAGCGGTTCACACCGCCCCGTTCACCACCGACCCGACCGCCCTCACCAGCGCCTGCGCCCGCGGATCCGCCGTCACCGTCCTGCGCATGCCGTTCGTTACGTACCCGAAGGCGATACCGGCGTCGGGGTCGGCGAAGCCGAGCGAACCGCCGCGGCCCGGGTGGCCGAACGAGGACGGGCCGAGGAGTGGGGACGCCGGGCCGTGCAGCATGTGGCCGAGGCCGAAGCGGGTGCCGACCAGCAGCACCCGGTCCGCGCCCGCCGACTGCTCGGTCCGGGCGAGCACGAGGGTGTCGGGGGTGAAGAGGCGCTCGGCGCCGTCGACGGGGCCGAGGGTGGCCGCGTAGAAGCGGGAGAGGGCGCGGGCCGTCGCCACCCCGGCGGAGCCGGGCAGTTCGGCGGCCCGGTAGACCGGGTCGTTCTCGTCGGGCTTGGGGTCGATGACGCCGAAGGCGCGCCGGGTCAGCGAGTCCGGGTCCTTGTACGCCTCGGTGACGGAGCGCTTGGCGCGGAGCTTGAGGGCGCCGCTGCCGGGCGGCTCGATCTCCTCGACGGGGCCGAGGCGGCCGACCCGGTGGGCCTCCGCGTCGGGGAGTCCGATCCACAGGTCGAGGCCGAGGGGGGCGGTGATCTCCTCGGCGACCCAGCGGCCGATGGTGCGGCCGGTGACCCGGTGGACCAGGCCGGAGAGCAGCCAGCTGAAGGTGTGGGCGTGGTAGCCGTGGGCCGTGCCGGGCTCCCAGACGGGGGCCTGGGCGGCCATGGCGCGGGTCGCGGTCTCCAGGTCGACGGCCTCGGCGAGGGTGAGCGGCCGGTCGAGTACGGGGACGCCGGCGCGGTGCGCGAGCAGCTGTCGTACGGTCACGCCGTCCTTGCCCGCCGCCTTGAACTCGGGCCAGTACGCGGCGACCGGGGCGTCCAGGTCGAGCAGCCCGCGCTGGTGCAGGAGCAGGGGCACGGCGGCGGCGACGCCCTTGGTGGCCGAGCGGACGACCTGCGCGGTGTCCTCGCCCCAGGGCGCCTCGCCGTCGACGTCCCGGGTACCCGCCCGGAGATCGACGACCAGGGCCCCGTCGTGGTGCACCGCGACGGCGGCCCCGCGCTCACCGCGCTGCTCGAAGTTGCGCAGGAACGCGTCCCTGACCGGCTCCCAGCCCGCCGCCACCGTGCCCTGGACGTCCACGTCCCCACTCCTCACTCGCCGATCCGACCCCCCATGGTGCAACGCGGAGGGAGGAGGCCCGATTCCGGGGCCTCAGACGACGGAGCCGGGCACGAAGCCGAAGGGCAGTTCGAGGCGGTGCCTGGCCATCAGCTCCTCGTCGGCGAGGATGTCGCCGGTGCGCCCGTCGGCGGCGATGACGCCCTCGCTGAGGATCACCGCGCGCGGGCAGAGCTCCAGGGCGTACGGCAGGTCGTGGGTGACCATGAGGACGGTGACGTCGAGCGAGCGGAGGATGTCGGCGAGCTCGCGGCGCGAGGCCGGGTCCAGGTTGGACGACGGTTCGTCGAGGACGAGGATCTCCGGCTCCATGGCGAGGACCGTCGCGACGGCGACCCGGCGGCGCTGCCCGAACGACAGGTGGTGCGGCGGCCGGTCCGCGTACTCCGCCATCCCGACCCGGTCGAGGGCCTTCCGTACGACGGCCTCCAGTTCGGCGCCGCGGAGGCCGGCCGCCGCCGGGCCGAACGCCACGTCCTCCCGCACGGTCGGCATGAACAGCTGGTCGTCGGGGTCCTGGAAGACGATGCCGACCTTGCGCCGGATCTCGGCGAGGTGCTTCCTGCCGACGGGCAGCCCGGCGACGGTGACGCCGCCCGCGCCGCCGGTGAGGATGCCGTTGAGGTGGAGGACGAGGGTGGTCTTGCCCGCGCCGTTGGGGCCGAGGAGGGCGACCCGCTCGCCGCGGCCGACGGTCAGGTCGACGCCGAAGAGGGCCTGGTGGCCGTCGGGGTACGCGTACGCCAGGCCCCGCACGTCGAGCGAGGGGGCGGTCGTCGGGGGGACGGGCGTCGAGGAGGCGGTCATAGGGTCCATCCCAGCAGGCAGATCAGAAGGGCGGTGAGCGGGAGCGCCGCCGCGTAGCTCCACTGGGCGCGGGTGGCGGTGACCTCGTCGATGACCGGCATCGTTCCCGTGTAGCCGCGGCTGACCATGGCGAGGTGGACCCGCTCCCCGCGCTCGTACGAGCGGATGAAGAGCGCGCCCGCGGACTTGGCGAGGACGCCCCAGTGGCGGACGCCTCGCGCCTCGAAGCCGCGCGAGCGGCGGGCGACGGACATCCGGCGCATCTCGTCGGTGATGACGTCGCCGTACCGGATCATGAACGAGGCGATCTGGACGAGCAGCGGGGGCAGCTTCAGCCGCTGGAGGCCGAGGAGCAGCTCGCGCAGTTCGGTGGTGGAGGCGAGGAGCACGGAGGCGGCGACGCCGAGGGTGCCCTTGGCGAGGACGTTCCAGGCGCCCCACAGGCCGGGGACGCTCAGTGACACCCCCAGGACGGTCGTCTGCTCGCCGGGCACCACGAAGGGCATGAGCAGCGCGAACGCGACGAACGGCACCTCGATGATCAGCCGCTTCAGCAGGAAGCCGGCCGGGACGCGGGCCTTCGCCGCCACGACCGCGAGGAGCAGGGCGTAGAGGGCGAAGGCCCACACGGCCTCGCGTGGCGTCGAGACGACGACCACGACGAAGCCGAGGACAGCGGCGAGCTTGGTGTGCGGAGGCAGCTCGTGGACCGGCGAGTGCGCGTGCCGGTAGAGCCTGTGGGCGTGCCCCGCTCCCATGTCAGGCGCTTCCCGTGCCGTCGGGTCCCATGTCAGACCGTCGCTTCGGCGTGGGCACGGCGGCGGCGGGCGACCCAGAACACTCCGGTGCCGACGGCGAGGGTCGCGCCGACGCCGATCGTGCCGGCCAGGCCGCCGGAGAGGCGGACGGTCTCGATGCCCTTGACGCCGTAGTCGGCGAGCGGGGAGTCGGCGGCCGCGTGGTCCTCGACCTTGCTGTCGATGCCCTTGTCGGCGGCGACCTTCTCCAGGCCGTCGGGGCTTGCGGAGGCGTAGAAGGAGACGAAGCCGGCGAGGACGAGCGCGGTGACGACACCGCCGATCCACAGCTTCTTCGGGGATCCGGCGGGCGCGGCGGCGGGCGCGGCCGGAGCCGCGTCGACCAGTTCGCCGCCGACGCGGAGCTTGAGCGGGGCGGTCAGGCCGCGGGCGCCGTGGACCAGGTCGGGGCGGACGGCGATGACCGCGCCGACGGTCAGCATGGTGATGACGGCCTCGCCGATGCCGATGAGGACGTGGACGCCGACCATGGCCGTGAGGACCTTGGGGAGCGGGACGTCGGTGGTGCCGCCGATCGCGTAGAGGCCGGTGAAGGCGGCGGCCGCGGCCGGTACGGAGACGACCGCGGCGACGAAGGAGGCCGCGGTCACCGAGGCGCGGGTGCGGGGCAGCAGCAGGACGAGGCCGCGGAAGAGTCCGTACGCGACGACGACGGTGACGACGCCCATGACCGTGATGTTCACGCCGAGCGCGGTGAGGCCGCCGTCGGCGAAGAGGATGCCCTGCATGAGCAGGACGACGGCGATGCAGAGGACGCCGGTCCACGGACCGACGAGGATCGCCGCGAGTGCGCCGCCGAGGAGATGTCCGCTGGTCCCGGCGGCGACCGGGAAGTTCAGCATCTGGACGGCGAAGATGAAGGCGGCGACGAGCCCGGCGAGCGGAGCGGTCCGCTCGTCCAGCTCCCGCCGCGCCCCGCGCAGGCTCACGGCGACGGCGCCGGCGGCGGCGACACCGGCGGCGACCGATACGGGGGCGTTGATGAATCCGTCAGGTACATGCACGCCCTGAATGATGAGCGCTCCTGCAAAGTACTTGCAAGAGCGCACAGGTCACAGAACAGCGGCGCATGGGTCGTGCGCACGCCGGGAAGGAGTGGGACATTAGTCGATAAGAGGACAAACGGTGAGGAGCCCCCGATGGCTGCCGCAGACGATCGCGCACTCGACCACGAAGCCGCCCACCCAGTCGACCGCGACACCGACCTCGCGGTCGAGGACCACGCCAGGGGACGCATCATCAGCGACGCCCCTCTCTCCCGCCCCGTCCCCGTCGACCTCCGCTACGACCCCGGCTTCTCCCCCGCGACCGTCCGCTTCGTCTTCCCCGGAGACGTCGAGTGGGCCTTCCCCCGCGTCCTCCTGGAGACGGGCCTGCGCGCCCCGACCCGCCGCGGCGACATAGGCGTCTGGCCCTGCGGCCGCGTCCAGACCGTCGTCGAGCTCCACAAGGACGACGGGTTGGTGACGGTCGTCCAGTTCGACACGACGGCGCTGACCCGGTTCCTGAAACACACGTACGCCGCCGGCTCGTCGATGACGACGAGCTGACGGCGCACGAGAGGTGGGGCGACCCCGGGGCCCGGTACCCGGGGGTCTCGCCCGGGGACCGGACTCCGGGGATCAGACCGGGGGAATCGGACTCCGGGGATCAGACCCGGGGAATCAGACCCTGGGGATCGGACTCCGGTGATCGGACTCCGGGGGATCAGACCTTCACGAGGTCCGGCTTGGAGCCGGACGCCCCGTCCGCGGGCATGTCCTTGGCGAGGCCCTCGCCCTCCACGTCCACGTTCGGCAGGATCCGGTCCAGCCACTTCGGCAGCCACCAGGCCTTGTGGCCGAGCAGCGCGAGGACGGCCGGGACGATCGCCATGCGGACCACGAAGGCGTCGAAGAGGACCGCGACGGCCAGACCGAAGCCGATCATCTTGATCATCTGGTCCGTCATGCCGATGAAGCCGGAGAAGACCGCGATCATGATCACCGCGGCGGCGGTGACCACCCGGGCGCTGTGCTTGAAGCCGGTCACGATCGCCTCGCCGGGCCGCTCCCCGTGGACGTACGCCTCCCGCATGCGGGTGACGAGGAAGACCTCGTAGTCCATCGCGAGACCGAAGACGACGCCCACCATGAAGATCGGCATCATCGACATGATCGGGCCGGTCTGCTCGACCCCGAAGAGGCTGCCGAGCCAGCCCCACTGGAAGACCGCGACGACCGCGCCGAGGGCCGCGACCACCGAGAGCAGGAAGCCGAGGGCCGCCTTCAGCGGGACGAGGATCGAGCGGAAGACCACGGTCAGGAGCAGGAAGGCCAGGCCGACGACGAGGGCCAGGTACGGCACCAGGGCGTCGTTCATCTTCTGCGAGAAGTCGATGTTCATCGCGGTGGCGCCGGTGACGAGGACGTCGTCGCCGGTGGCGTTCCGGATGTCGTGGACGAGGCTCTCGGTGGCACCGGAGGACGGGCGGTCCTTCGGGACCACGGTGATCATCGCGGCGTCGCCGGCCTTGTTCGGGGTCGCCGGGGTGACGGCGGCCCAGCCGTCGAGGCCCTTGATGGTGGCGACCGTCTTGTCGGCGGTCGCCTTGTCGCCGTCGACGACGACGAGCAGCGGGCCGTTGAAGCCGGGGCCGAAGCCGTCCGAGAGGGCGTCGTACGCGCGGCGCTCGGTGGTGGAGGTCGGCTTGACGCCGTCGTCCGGGAGGCCCATCTCCAGGGAGGCGGCGGGCAGCGCGATCGCGCCGAGGCCGAGGACGCCGATCAGCAGCACCATGACGGGGCGGCGGATGACGAAGCGGGCCCAGCGGGTGCCGCCGTTCGGCTTGTCGGCCTTCTTGTCGCCCGCCGACACGCCCTCGGCGGTCGCTGCGGCCTTGCGCTGCTTGCGGCCGATGACCTTGTCGCCGGCGAAGCCGAGCAGGGCGGGGATCAGGGTGAGCGCGATCAGTACGGCGATCACGACCGTGCCGGCGGCGGCGAAGCCCATCTTCGTCAGCATCGGGATGTTGACGACGGCCAGGCCGACCAGGGCGATGACGACGGTGAGTCCGGCGAAGACGACGGCGGAGCCCGCCGTGCCGACGGCGCGGCCCGCGGCGTCCTCCTTCTCGCGGCCCTCGGCCAGCTCCGCGCGGTAGCGGGAGACGATGAAGAGGGCGTAGTCGATGCCGACCGCGAGGCCGATCATCATCGCGAGGGTGGAGGTGGTGGAGCCGAGGTCGAGGACGTTCGCGAGCGCGGCGATCGACGAGACGCCGATGCCGACGCCGATGATCGCCGTGAGCAGCGGAAGTCCGGCGGCGACGAGCGAACCGAAGGTCAGGACGAGGACGATGCCGGCGATGACGACACCGACGATCTCGCCCGCGCCGGTCTCCGGCATGGTCTGGAGGGCGTCACCGCCGACCTCGACGGTCAGCCCCTTGCCCTGCGCGTTGTGCCCGGCCTGGGTCAGCGCCTCGCGCGTCCCGTCGGTCAGCTCCATCGAGTTGACCTTGTAGGCGACGGAGACGTAGGCGGTGGAGCCGTTCTGGGAGACGGCCTGCGCGGTGTACGGGTCGGTGACCGAGACGATCTGGTCCGAGCCGGACTTCAGCGCGGCGACGGTCTCCTCGACGACGGCCTTGTGCGCCGGGTCGGTCATCTTCTGGCCCTCGGGGGCCTTGAAGACGACACGGGCGGTGGCTCCGTCGGCGCCGGCGCCCGGGAAGCGCTCTTCGAGCAGGTCGAAGGCGCGCTGGGCCTCGGTGCCGGGGATGGAGAAGGAGCCCGAGGTGGGGGCGGGCGCGGTGGCGGCGCCGATCCCGGCGACCGCCAGGAGGGCCACCCAGAGGAGGGCGACGAGCCGTCGGCGCCGGAAGGCGGAACGGCCCAGCTTGTACAGGAACGTGGCCACGGGGGCGTACTCCCATTTCGTGGTGGGACAGGGCATGGGGAGCCGGCCCGACGGCGTGAGCGGTTCGACGTCAGGTGGAGCGTGCGGAACGGGTACTGCGGGGGTCAGACGCCGAGTGAGGGGAGCACGACGGCGTCGACGTACGCGCTGAGGAACGCGCGGTCGACCGGCTGATCGTCGATCAGCGGCCGGGCGATGAACGCACCGATCAACATGTGGGGGATGAGCTTCAGCGCCGGGTTCCCGGCGTCGACCTCACCCCTGCGGACCGCTCTGCGCAGCACTTCGTCGAGGCCGTTCATCTCGGGTTCGATGAGCAGCTCGCGCAGCGCCCGGTGCAGTTCGGGGTTGGTGTGGACGGCGTGGGCGAGGCCCCGCATCAGTGCGGAGTCCTTCTCCATCTGACAGTCGTCCGTCCGATCCATCAGTTCGTGGAAGTCGCCGCGCAGCGAGCCGGTGTCAATCTCGGAGAGGTCGGCCGGCTTGTTGGCGCGCAACGCCCTGGCGACCAGCTCGGGCTTGCTCCCCCACTGGCGGTAGAGGGTGGCCTTGCTGGAGTGGGTGCGGGCGGCGACGGCGTCCATGGTGAGGGCGTCGTAGCCGACCTCGCGGAGGAGGTCGAGCACGGCTCCGTACAGCTCGGACTCACGCTCTGGGGTGAGCCTGCTGCGGGCCATGACCGGACTCCTGCCGAACGAAACGGTTTCGTACAGTACGAAGATACCCCCGACCTCATCGAAACGAAACCGTTTCGTACGTGTCCTGGGCCACACCGAAGCGCGTCACGACCACGAAGACGCCCGCAAGCACGTACGAGTTGCCGCACCCCCTTCGCTTGGAAAGCATGAGGAGGTGAGTGACGACGTCGCGTATCTCCGTTTTCCGCACCTCCACGACGACCTGCTGTGCTTCGCCGCCGAGGACGATCTCTGGATCGCCCCGCTCGTCCCCGAG
Organism: Streptomyces sp. NPDC029956; assembly: GCF_055574655.1. NCBI lineage: Bacteria > Bacillati > Actinomycetota > Actinomycetes > Kitasatosporales > Streptomycetaceae > Streptomyces > Streptomyces sp. NPDC029956. The sequence goes on from NZ_JBVHZJ010000058.1 coordinate 35,705, forward strand.
GGCCACCGCCCCGGCCGGGCCTGGCGGCTCACGGTCGACCGGACGCGGGTCGGCCACCCGCGCTTCTCACCGGACGGCCTGCAGATCGCGTACACGAACTGGCGCAGCCTCGACCCAGAGATCCATCTCGTCCCCATCGAAGGCGGATCCGCCCGGCGGCTGACCTACTGGGGCTCGACGGACACCCGCGTCTGCGGCTGGACGCCCCCCGACCGGGACGGCCGCTCGGACATCCTCGCCGTCTCCTCGCACGGGCAGCCCTTCTCGTACTACTCGTGGGCCTACAACGTGCCCACCGACGGCTCCCCGGGCGGCCGCCTCCCCTGGGGTCCGGTCTCCGACATCGCCGTCACCGAGCAGTTCGCCGCCGGGAAGGCCGGCGGCGAAGGCGGCGGGAAAGCCGACGACGGAGCCGGCAACGGACACGAGGCCGAACGCCGCACCCTCCTCCTCACCGGAAAGCCGCCCCACGAGCCCGCCGCCTGGAAGCGCTACCTCGGCGGCGCCACCGGCCGCCTCTGGCTGCACGGCGAACGGCTGCTCCCCGACATCGGCGGCCACCTCGACTGCCCGATGGCCGTCGACGGCCGGGTCGCGTTCCTCTCCGACCACGAGGGCGTCGGCAACCTCTACTCCTGCCTGCCCGACGGCACCGACCTGCTCCGGCACACCGACCACGACGAGTTCTACGCCCGGCACGCCTCCAGTGACGGGCGCCGGGTCGTCTACCAGTGCGCCGGCGACCTGTGGGTCGTCGACAGCCTCGCCCCCGGGTCCCGCCCCCGGAGACTGGAGGTGCGGCTCGGCGGCCAGCGCGTCGGCAGGCGCCCGTACCAGGTGCCCGCCGCCCACCACGTCGACGCGGTCTCCGTCGACGAGACCGGCCGGGCCAGCGCCGTCTCCGTGCGCGGCAGCCTCTACTGGCTGACCCACCGCGACGGCCCGGCCCGCACGATCGTCGACACCCCGGGCGTCCGGGTCAGGCTGCCCGAGATGCTGGGCAGCGGCGGCCAGGTCGCGTACGTCACCGACGCCGGGGGCGAGGACGCCGTCGAGGTCGCCTATCTGCCGCGCGCCAGCGGCGACCGGCCGCCCCGCCGCCTCGCCTCGGGCGACCTCGGCCGGGTCGAGGAACTCGTCGCCGACCCGGACGGCGAGCGGCTCGCCATCGCCTCCCACGACGGCCGGCTGCTCCTGCTCGACACCACCGAGGACCCCGAGGACATCTCCGGGCCGGACTCCTCCGCGGACACCCCCGGGCCGGACTCCTCCGCGGACACCCCCGGGCCGGACTCCTCCGCGGACACCCCCGGGCCGGACTCCGAGGGCAGCACCCCCCGGACGGAGTCCGCAGGAGGCCGGGTCACCGAACTCATCCGGTCCGTCAACGGCCCCGTCCGCGACCTGGCCTTCTCCCCCGACGGCAGCTGGCTCACCTGGTCGCACCCGGGCATCGGCCGCTCCCTGCGCTCGATCAAGATGGCCCGGATCTCCGGCCCCGGCGCCCGGACCGTCGTCGACGTCACCAACGGCCGCTTCGAGGACGAGAACCCCGTCTTCACCCGGGACGGCCGCTACCTCGCCTTCCTGTCCTGGCGCGGCTTCGACCCGGTGTACGACGTGCACACCGGCGACCTGTCGTTCCCGCTGGGCTGCCGCCCCTACCTGGTCCCGCTCTCCTCCGCGACGCCCTCGCCGTTCGCGCTGCTCCCCGACGGGCGCCCGGCCGCCGGCGGTCTGGACCCGGCCGACGACGACACGGAGCCGGCCACCGACGGCACGGTCACCGTCGAGATCGAGGGACTCGCCGACCGGGTCACGCCGTTCCCCGTCACCGCCTCCAAGTACTCGGCCCTGCACCCGGTGAGCGGCGGCGGTCTGGTCTGGCTGCGCTGGCCCATCTCGGGCGCACTCGGCGAGACCTTCGCGAACCCGGCCGACACCTCGGGCCGCCCCACCCTGGAGTACTTCTCCATCACCAAGGCCCGCAAGAGCGAACTCGCCAAGGACCTCGACTGGTTCGCGGTCAGCGGCGACGGCACCCGGCTCGTCGTCGCCGACGAGGGCGATCTGCGGGCCGTGCCCGCCACCGAGTCCGGGGACGGCGACTCCACCGTCTACCTGGACCTGCGGCGCATCCTCCACGAGGTCGAACCGGGCGCCGAGTGGCGGCAGGCCTTCGACGAGGCGGGCCGGATCGTCCGCGCCTACTTCTGGGAGCCCGACATGGGCGGGGTCGACTGGACGGCCGTCCTCGACCAGTACCGGCCGCTCGTCGAACGGGTCGCCTCCCCCGACGAGTTCGCCGACCTGCTCCGCGAGGTCCTCGGCGAACTGGGCACCTCCCACGCGTACGTGACCCCCGCCCGCCGCAACGAGGGGCCCCCGCACTACCAGCGGCCGATGGGCCTCCTCGGCGCGAACCTCGTGCCCCGCGAGGCCGGCTGGACGGTGAAGCGCATCCTGCCCGGCGAGTCCTCCGACTCCAAGGCGCGTTCCCCGCTCGCCGGTACGGGCATCCGCGAGGGCGCCGTCCTCACCCATGTCGACGGCAGGCCCGTGAACCCGGCCACCGGCCCGTACCCGCTGCTCTCCGGCACCGGCGGCACCACCGTCGAGCTCACCTTCACCCCCGCCGAGGGCGAGGGCCGGGCCCGTCGCGTCGCCGTCGTCCCGCTGATCGACGACCGTCCGCTGCGCTACCAGGACTGGGTGGCCAAACGCCGGGCGGTGGTACGGGAGATCAGCGGCGGCCGCTGCGGCTACCTGCACATCCCCGACATGGGCGGCTCCGGCTGGGCCCAGTTCAACCGCGACCTGCGCATGGAGGTCTCCCGGCCGGCCCTGATCGTCGACGTACGGGGCAACGCCGGCGGCAACATCAGCGAGCTCGTCATGGAGAAACTGACCCGCAGGATCCTCGGCTGGGACCTGACCCGCAACGCCCAGCCCGTCGCGTACGCCTCCAACGCCCCGCGCGGCCCGATCGTCGCCCTCGCCGACGAAGCGACCTCCTCCGACGGCGACATGATCACCGCCGCGTTCAAACTCCTCGGCCTGGGGCCCGTCGTCGGACAGCGCACCTGGGGCGGAGTCGTCGGCATGACCGGCCGCCACCGCCTCGGCGACGGCACCCAGATCACGGTCCCGATGAACGCGGCCTGGTTCCCCGAGTACGGCTGGTCCCTGGAGAACCACGGCGTCGAACCGGACCTCGCCGTCCTGCGCACCCCCCTCGACTGGGCGGAAGGCCGGCACGCCCAGCTCGACGACGCGGTCGAGGTGGCCCTCGCCCTCCTCGCGGAGACCCCGGCGGCGAGCCCCCCGAGCTACGAAGACCTCCCGGACCGCTCCCGCCCGAAACTGCCGCCGCGGGCGACGGCCGAGGAGTGACCCCGGGAGGGCGTGCAGGGCGTCGCGGGGCGGGCGGGAGCTGGACGACGGGAACTAGAGCGTGGTGCCGACGGCGGTGCTTCGTCCGAGGGAGTCGGCCAGATCCAGCTCGTACGACGTCCCCGCCCGCCCGTCGATCGTCACGCTCCCGACCGCGCCGAACCCGACGCGCCCCAGCACGGCCCTCGACCCGTTGTTGTCGAGGGTCGTGACGGCGGTCAGCCGGCTGAGCCCGTACTCCTCTCGGGCCAGCCGGCACACCTCCCGCACCCCGGCCGTCGCCACGCCCCGCCCGGTCGCCTGCTCGGCGACCCGGTAGCCCAGTTCGGCAGCCCCGTCGGCGACGTCGACGAGGTTGAACCGCCCGAGGATCTCGCCGCCCTCCCCCACGAGCACATGGAAGTGGATCCCCCCGGACTCCTGCTCGTCGAGCAGCGCCCGGTGCCGCTCCTCGAAATCGGTGAAGTACGCGTCCCCCCGGTCGGGCACGGACGCGGCGAAGTACCCCCGGTTCTCCCGCTCGAAGACGAGCAGGGCGGGGGCGTGATCGGATCGCAGTCGCTCAAGTACGGCCATGGGCGCCACGGTACGAAGATCCGGCGCCGGACGCGCGTGGGTTATGCGCCATGATCGAACCGTGTACACGCTGACCAGAACCGCGGACGACCACGTCTGGGGCGTCTGTCCCGAGGTGGAGGGGCTTTTCGGCGAGCCCCCGCGCGAGACGTACGAGTTCCACGGCTGGGAGCCGGAGGGGGACGGGTTCCGGGACGGCGACTGGCTGGGAAGCCGGGTGTGGCTGGTACCGGAGCGCACGCGGACCGCGGCCGGGGAGCCCGACGACGACGAGGAGGACGACGCCTGGCTCCTTTCGGACGTGGAGGCGTCGCGCACCGCCTCCGGTCTGGTCCTCACCGGTGAGGACGACTGCTCGGGCCCGCCCGAGGGCCACCGGGGCCCCGTCCGGCTGCACGACGGACACCGATGGCTGGGCTCCTGCCGGGAGTTCGCCGTCGTCATGACGGCGGAGCTGCCCGATCCCCCGCTCGTCCTGCGCGGCCTCGCCCCGGGTGACGAGCTGCGGCGGGCCCTGACGAAGGGCACCCGGCGGGCCCTGGAGCTGGACGAGGCCGAGCTGGAGGTCCGGGACGTGCGGGGCGCACCACTGACGAGCCGGCTGATGCGGCCCGTCGTCACCGGGTGGGAGCCGTCGGCGCTCGGACCTGAGCTGATCGACCTGACGCTGGACCGGGGCTTCGATCCCGTGCCCACCTGGGCCCGTGACGTGTGGGAGCGGTGGCTCGCCGGGCCGCCGGCCGCGTCCGGCGCCTGGGCCGGGCTCGACACCCGGCGGCGCGGCGCCTGGCACGACCTGGTGCGGGAGCGGGCCTGCCACCGCCCGCACGAGGACCGGCCGGCGGGGACCGCGTACACGCTCGACGGGCGGCACGTCACCGACGAGCCGAGTCTCTGGCTCGCGCTCGGCGAGGCGGTGAACGGGCCGGGCGGCTACCTCGGCGGATGCCTCCAGGCACTTCACGAATGCCTGGGCGGCGGCTTCGGCTTCACCGCCCCGTCCACCCTGACCTGGCGGAACTCCGACGTCGCCCGGGCGCACCTCTCCCGGGCGCTGTCCCCGGACGGCGAGCCGTACGACCTCTTCGCGTCGACGGTCCGCGCCCTGGAGGAGGGTGGGTTGCGGGTCGTGCGGGCGTGAGCGCGCGGACGCACGCGGAGGCGCACCCGTCGTACCGGGTGCGCCTCGCTCGACACGGCCACGCGATGAAGGCGTGTCAGGCGTCGTAGTCCTGGTTGAGACGGTCCTGGGCCTCCTGCTGGGCCCTGCGCGTCTCGTCGTCGGTGCGCCCGCGGCCCTGGGACGCGCGCTCGGACGCCTCGTCCTTCGCCTTGCCCATGGCCTGCTTGGCCTGCTGCTTCAGCTGCTCCGACGTGTCCTTGAACTGTTCTGCCTTGCCCATGAAGGTTCACTCCTAGACGGGTGAGAGGGGACGGAGGCGATGTGCCTCCTGGGCCTCGACCAGCCTTGCATGAGCGAACATTCCACGCATTTCGATCAGTTACGGACGGCTACCGTGCGGGGAGCCGCGGCCGGCCGCACGGCGGGGTCCCCTCCCTCCCGCACGGCCGGAGCCGCATCAGCGCGCCGCCGAACCGCCCGTCCGGGCCTCCTCGTCGGCCGCGCCGCCCGCGCCCACCAGACCCTTGGAGACCGAGCCGAGGCGCGGCTCGAAGCGCTTCATCTCGCGCTGCCCGACGGTCGCGATCATGCCCGGAAGATAGCCGCGGACCGACTGCATCCCGCGCAGCCACCACTGCGCGTAGACGTGCGCGGAGCGCCGCTCGATGCCCGCGACGATCCGGTCGACGGCCGGGCCGAGGGGGTACGTGCGGTTCGCCGGCCACGGCAGCCGCTGGCGCAGCTCCCGCATCACGTCGTCCTCGTCGGCGCCCCGCACCATGTCCGTGTCGGTCCAGGAGAGGTAGCCGACGCCGACCTTCACCCCCTTGTACGCGACCTCGGCGCGCAGGCTGTGCGCGAAGGCCTCGACGCCCGACTTGGACGCGCAGTACGCCGTCATCATCGGGGCCGGGGTCAGCGCGGCGAGCGAGGCGATCTGGAGGAAGTACCCCCGCGACTCCATGAGGACCGGCAGGAACGCCCGTCCCGTCACCGCGCCGCCGATCAGATTGACCTCGATGACCCGCCGCCAGGCGGCCGGGTCGGACTCCGCGAAGGGGCCGCCCGCCGCGACGCCGGCGTTGGCGACGACGATGTCGACCTTCCCGAAGCGCTCTTTCACCTCGGCCGCGACCTTGGCCATCGCCTCGTGGTCGGTGACGTCGGCGTGCCACCAGTCGGCCTCGGTGTGCAGCCGCCCGGCGACCTCCTTGAGCTGCTCCGGCTCCAGGCCGACGAGCGCGATCTTCGCCCCGCGCGCGGACAGCTTGCGGGCGAGGAGCTCCCCGACGCCGCGGGCCCCTCCGGTGACGACCGCGACCTGTCCTTCCAGGCTCACCCGGCTCATGCCTTCTCCTTCACTTCCAGGTACGTGGCGCTCAGTTCGCGGATCCGCGCGGTGACGGCCTCGGGGGCCTCCACCGGTGTCATATGCCCCATACCCGCCAGTTCGAGCAGTCCCACGCACTGCGGGAGCGCCTCGGCCATGGCGCGCGAGTGGACGGGCGGGGTGAGCCGGTCGGCGGTGCCGACGACGACCGCGACGGGCAGGTCGAGCGCCCGCAGGCCGGGCTCCAGGTCGAGCTCGGAGAGGACCCTGGACCAGCCGACACGGGCCCCGCGCGGACAGGCGTGCACGATCCGGGCGCAGGCGTCGACCCGCTCGGGCGCCGAACCGGGGCCCATCGTCGCGTACTTGAGGATCCTCTTCGAGACGGCGTTGACGGGTCCGAGCGGTGCCTTCGCGCCGAGGACGCCGCGGGTCAGCCGGGTGCGCCGGCCGCTCGGCCGGCCCGGGACGACGGTGGCCTCGGCGGTGAGCCGCGAGGGCCCGGTGGAGCAGAGCAGCGCGGCCGCCGCGTGCTCACGGAAGCCCGGCCGGTCGGCGGCGGCCATGAGGGTCATGCCGCCCATGGAGTGACCGGCGAGGACGGCCTTCTCGCCGGGGGCGAGGGTGGTCGCGAGGACCGCTTCGAGGTCGTCGGCGAGCGCCCGGGTGGCGTATCCGGAGGGCGCGGCGGGGGCCGGGGACCGGCCGTGGCCGCGCTGGTCGTAGGCGATGACCCGGTGGTCCGCGGCGAGGGCCCGTATCTGCTCGGCCCAGAAGGCGATCGAGCAGGTCCAGCCGTGGGCGAGGACGACGGCGGGCGCGCCCTCGGGGCCGTACACCTCGACGTGGATCCGGGAGCCGTCGGCGGAGACGGCGGTGAGTTCGCGGGACGAGGTCAGCGAGGTCAGGTGCCGGCTCACTTGGCGGCCTCCTTCTTGCGGGAGGCGGTACGGGGCTTCGCCGCGGCGGTCTCCCCGGCGGCCTGCACCGGCTTCGGCGCGCGCACGACCTCGTACTCGGAGAGGTCGACCTGCCGGGTCTCGCGCCGGAACTCGCCGGTCGTGCCCGGCCACAGCGTGGTGTTGCGCCCGTTGGCGTCGAGGTACCAGCTCTCGCAGCCGCCCGCCTTCCAGACCGTCCGCTCCATCCGGGCCTGCACCTTGCGGTTCCAGGCGCCGACGGCGGAGGGCCGGACGGCGAGGGCGGCGCGCCCGCCCAGGACGTTCAGCTGGCGCAGGTAGTCGGCCATGTAGTTCAGCTGGGACTCGATCATCAGGATCATCGAGGAGTTCCCGAGGCCCGTGTTGGGGCCGATGACCGTCATGAAGTTGGGGAATCCGGCGGCGGTGGCGCCGCGCAGCGCCTCCATGCCGCCCTTCCAGGTCTCGGCGAGGGTCCGTCCCTCGGCGCCGACGACCCGCTCGGCGATCGGCATGTCGGTGACGTGGAAGCCGGTGCCGAAGATGATCGCGTCGACCTCGGTCTCGGTGCCGTCGGCAGCGACCACGGTCGAGCCGCGGACCTCGCGCAGGCCGGAGGCGACGACGTCGACGTTGGGCTGCGCGATCGCCGGGTAGTACGTGCTGGAGAGCAGGATGCGCTTGCAGCCGATGCGGTACGACGGGGTCAGCTTGGCCCGCAGGACCGGGTCCTTGACGGCCTTGGCGATGTTGGCCTTGGCGAGCTTCTCGACGATCCCGAGCTCGTTCGGGTGCTTGGTGAAGGCGCCGACCTGGAGTTCGCGGATGCCCCAGAGGAGGCCGCGGCGCAGGGTGCCGGTGACGGGCAGGGCCCGGTGGAGCCAGCGCTCGGGGCCGCTGATGGCCCGGTCCATGCGGCGCATGACCCACGGGGGCGTCCGCTGGAAGAGGGTCAGCTTCCCGACCTGCGGCTGGATCGCGGGCACGATCTGGATGGCGGAGGCGCCGGTGCCGATCATGGCGACGCGCTTGCCGGTGAGGTCGTAGTCGTGGTCCCAGCGGGCCGAGTGGAAGACCTTGCCGGGGAAGTCGGCGATACCGGGGATGTCCGGGATCTTGGGGTCGGAGAGCGGCCCGGTCGCGGAGACGACGACCTCGGCGCTGAAGGAGCCCTCGCTGGTCTCGATCTCCCAGCGGAGCGCCTCGGCGTCCCATTCCATCCGCACGACCTCGTGGTTGAGTCGCAGGTGGGGGCGGATGCCGAAGGTGTCCGTGACGTGTTCCAGGTACGCGCGGATGTGGCGCTGTCCGGAGAAGGTCCGCGGCCAGTCGGGGTTGGGCGCGAAGGAGAAGGAGTAGAGGTGGGAGGGGACGTCGCAGGCGCAGCCGGGGTAGCTGTTGTCCCGCCACGTGCCGCCGACGGAGTCGGCCCGCTCCAGGACCACGAAGTCGGTGATCCCCTCGCGGCGCAGTCGGACGGCGGCGCCGAGGCCACCGAATCCCGATCCGATCACCGCCACACGTACCTGCTCGTGCTTCGCCATGCCGCCTCCCACGCGCCCGGCCAATCACGCCAGCAATCACTGGCACAGTCGGGACTGTAGAGCAGCTCCATACCGAGCGGTAGGGGTCGGACGAGGGAAAGTTACCGGCGGTACAACATAGGCTTGCGTCCGTGGCTGAAGGATCAGGCAAAGGGACGCGCGAAGGATCAGGACCCGACACGGTGACACACGAGGGCGCACGCGAGGACCGGCGGGCCGGCACGGGCGCGAACCCGCGCCGGGTCACGCCCGTAGACCCCGAGCCCGAGGGCGTACGCGAGTACCGCATGGAGGAGCTGGCGGCCGCCGCCGGCATCACCGTGCGCACCCTGCGCTTCTACCGTGAGCGCGGCCTGATCCCCCCGCCCCGCCGCGAGGGCCGGATCGCCTGGTACGACGAACAGCACCTGGCCAGGCTGCGCACGATCGCCGCCCTCCTGGAGCGCGGCCACACCCTCAACGGCATCGCCGACCTCACCACCGCCTTCGAGAGCGGTCGCAACGTCCGCGAGGTCCTCGCCCTCGGCGCCCCCAGCGAGGAGGAGCCGGTCCGCCTCACCCCGGAGGAGCTCGCCGACCACTTCGCCGGCGAGGTCACCCCGGAGAACCTCGCCGCCGCACTGGACCTCGGCTACCTCGTCACCGACGGGGAGGAGATCATCCACATCAGCCGCCGGCTGCTCGACGTCTCCGCCGCACTCGTCCGCGAGGGCGTCCCGCTCGCCGAGGTCCTCAAGGCCGGCGCCCGCGTCCGCGAGCACGCCGACGCCCTCGCAGAACTCTTCACCGACCTGCTGCGCACCCACGCGGCCGAGGACGACCTGTGGCGGCTGCGCCCGCTCGCGAAGAGCGTGGTGGAGGCGGAGCTGTCGATGGCGCTCGACCGCCGCCTGAGCCCAGGAGCCCCGCCACAGGGCCCCTGAGCACTCCCCCGACGCCCTACAGCCCGTAGACGGCGGTCACGGGCGCGTGGTCGCTCCACCGCTCGGCGTGGGTGGCGGCCCGCTCGACGTACGCCTTGACGGCCCTGGCGGCGAGCCCCGGGGTGGCGAGCTGGTAGTCGATGCGCCAGCCGCTGTCGTTGTCGAAGGCACGGCCGCGGTAGGACCACCAGGAGTAGGGCCCCTCCTGCCCGGGGTGCAGGGCGCGCACGACGTCCACGTACCCCCCGTCGCCCTCCTCCAGCACCTTCCCGAACCACTCCCGCTCCTCGGGGAGGAAGCCGGCGTCCTTCTTGTTGGCCTTCCAGTTCTTGAGGTCGGCCTCCTGGTGGGCGATGTTCCAGTCGCCGCAGACGACGACCTCGCGCCCGTCGGCGGCGGACCGCTCCCGGAGCTCCTTCAGGTACGGCAGGAACTCGCCCATGAACCGGTACTTCTCGTCCTGGCGCTCGGTGTCGACCTCGCCGGAGGGCAGGTAGAGGCTGGCGACGGTGACGCCGGGCAGATCGGCCTCGACGTACCGGCCGCTGGTGTCGAACTCGCTCGACCCGAAGCCGACGCGCACCCGGTCGGGCTCGCGGCGCGTGTAGAGGGACACCCCGGCGCGGCCCTTGGCGGCGGCGGGCGCGTGGACGGTGAACCAGCCCTCGGGCGCCCCCACCTCCGGCGGCAGCTGCGCCTCCTCGGCGCGCACCTCCTGGAGGCAGACGGCGTCGGCGGAGGTCCCGCCGAGCCACTCGACGAAGCCCTTCTTCGCGGCGGCACGGAGACCATTGACATTCACGGACGTCACAGTGAGCATCCCGGGAGAATACCGACACCATGCGCCGCATACATGTACGATACTTCGCATGAACATCCAGCCCACGCCCTACGACCACCCCCACGCCGTCGAACTCGACGACGCGGTCCAGGCGGAGTACGCCGTCCGCTACGGCGACGAGGGCGACGCCACACCGCTGGACGCCGGGATGTTCCTCCCTCCCCAGGGCCTCTACCTCCTCGCCTACGACCCCGAGGGCAAGCCGGTCGCCACGGGCGGCTGGCGCACCCAGGACAAGAACGACGAGGGCTACGAGAACGGCGACGCCGAACTCAAGCGCATGTACGTGATCCCGGAAGCCCGCGGCCTGGGCCTGGCCCGCCGCATCCTCTCCGCCCTGGAATCCGACGCCCGCAAGGCCGGCCGCACCCGCATGGTCCTGGAAACGGGCACGGCCCAACCGGAGGCGATAGCCCTCTACACCTCGAGCGGCTACGAACCCTGCTCGAAATTCGGCATGTACCGCGACTACGACAACAGCCGCTGCTACGCCAAGCCGCTGATCTGACGCCGCCCGCCCCGACGGCACCCGGACCGAGGGCACCCGGCCGCTCTCAGCCCCCGACCGCCGACAGCGGCCGTGCGGCCTCGGCCGCGGAGTGCGCCGCAAGGGCACGGGAGATCGAGACCAGGAGGTCACGGTCCTCCCGCTCCGCCGTGCGCACGGCGACCACCGCGGGGGCGCACCGTTCCGTCGGGGGTTCCGGCTCACGGGCGCGGGCGTCGGCCGCCGCCACGTACATGGCCGCGAGTCCGGCCGCCACGGCTTCGCGCTCCGGCGCCCCGGCCCCCTTCGCCCGCCGGTACGACCGCTCGCGGACCTCGTCCGCGCAGTAGGCGCTCAGGTCGAGCATCCAGTCGTGGATGGCGGTCATCCGGTAGAGCAGCACCTGCTCGGGTCCGGCGTACCAGGGCGGGGAGGGGAACACCCTGCTCCTGTCGGCAGGCCGGGAACGGCCGGCCAGGCGCCACAGGGGCCGCAGCGCGTGGAGGTCGAGCAGGGGGCGGCCCACGCGGTCGACGAGTCCAGGACCGTAGACCGGCACCAGCAGCCCGAAGCCGATCACCATCCCGCACACCGCCATGAAGGTCGACAGGCTCTCGTTCAGCGCGTCCCAGTCCCGGCCCGCCCAACGGGCGGCGATGGCGGTCAGTTTGACCGAGCTGAAGACGATGTTGCTCACGGAACCGAGCACGAGGACGAGCAGCCCGACCCACAGGAACCGGTCGACCGCCGTCCTGGTCCCCCCGCCCGCCGCCCTTCTGCCGATGTCGAGCATCCAGTTCCCGCACACGAGGGCCATGGCCACGCCGGCGATGACGTACGCGAGCAGGTAGAGCACGAGCATTCCGCTGATGTACGGGGTGGTGGCGTAGTACGTGTCGAAGTTCCGCGGCTGCTCCACCGGGACGTCACCCAGGGCGAAGAGCACCGTCAGGGCCACGATCACGGCGCAGCAGCCGGTCCACCACGCCCGTGCGCGTCGACGCGCACGGGCACAGTCCTCCGACTGCCCCTTCCAGTAGTTCAGCAGCACCAGGCTCGCGCACGCGTACGCGGTCATGAGGCAGTGGACGAGGAGGGCCGACAGGTTGCTGATGCCGGTGAACCGGTTGACGGCGGTCACGGTGGGCGCGGCGGACAGGATGAAGCCCAGGCAGGGCAGGAGCAGCAGGATGTTCACCGTCCGGACCGTGGGGCTGTGCCGGCCGCGCACGAGGCCGGGGAGCCTCGCGAGCACGGCGGCGCCCAACACGCCCGCGGGAACGTAGTAGTAGTCGACTCCGTCCGGCGCCATCAGCCGGCCAGGGAGGCCCAGATGCGCCCGGCCACGTCGCCCGGGGGCGTGCTGTCGTGCGCGCCGAGCAGGAAGGGGCGGAACTTCGCCGCCAGCAGGCGGCCGAACGTCTCCGCGCGCCGTTCCTCGGCGACGCTGTGGTCGGTGCGCGCCGCCACGTGGGCCACGGCTTCCTCCAGGTCCCACCGGTCCCCGAGCATCCGCGCGGCCGCCGCTCCGCCGGCGGGGCTGCCGGGCTGCCCGCACCGGCCCTCCTTGCGGTGCCACAACTCGTGCCCGAGGATCACCATCTGATGGAACGGCAGGGTGTTCTTCTCCACCGCGATCACTTCGTGGTCACCCAGGTCGAGCCAGAGCCCACTGACCGTGTCGGGCGGGAACGGCTCCAGCATCAGCCGGACTTCACGCCCGCCGCTCTCGCTCACGCAGTCACAGATCGCCTTCAGCAACGCCTGCGGTTCCTGCCCGACCGGGCGCGCCGTTCCGGCGAACAGTTCGTCCCGATGGCGCTTCATCGCACGGGATACGGCCAGCGCGCCCCACATGTCTCCCCCACCCGGACGCATCCCCCACCGGTACACCCGGTCTTCGAGTCCACGGACGCGCGGGCGGCACTTGGTCGGTTGCCGCCGCCCGTCCAGGAGAGACCGGCCCTGGGACCGGCGCTCACCCGTCCGCGACAGTATCCACTCGCGTGCGCGCAGGCAACTGCCGCCGCTGCCCATCGTGCCTGGCCAGAGGGTGTTTTCAGGATGCGGAAAGCCGGTCGGAGCGCCCGGCTAGCGGGCGCCGTCCGCGTGTCCCTCCCGCGCGCGCTCCTCGCGCGAGCGGCGGGCGATGGACTCGATGAGGGCGATGATGGGCTGCGCGGTGTCGTCCGGCACGTCGGCGAGTGCGCGCGCGGCGTAGCCGACGACGCCGAGATCGGCACCGGAGGGGCCGGAGTCCTTGAGGCGCTGGATGTCCTCGTCCTGGCGGGCGACGGTGCGCTCCAGCAGATCCTTGTGGATCAGCTGGAGCACCCGGTCGAGCGCCTCGGCGGGGGGAGCGACCAGGAATTCGATGCTCTCGCCGAAGAAGCGCGCGATGCCGGCCGCGTGATCGAGGTTGGGCGCCTTCCCCGTCTTGATCATCTTGTCGAGCCACTGGGCGCTCGTCCCCGCGCCCGCCGCGATCTCCGCCAGCGAGTACATGCGCCGCTGCCCGTCGGGCGAGCTCCAGAGCCGGGTGCGGCGCAGGAAGACGATCCGGGCGACCACTCGGCTGTGGCGCTCCTCTACCGGGTCCGTGCCGCCGCCGTCGATCTGCGGCGGCTCGCCGCGGAGCAGCCTGCGGACGTCCTCCTCGTCGAGCCCCGAGGCGTGGGCGAGCCCGCCCTCCCCCTCGACGCGGAGCACGTCCTCGGGGTCGAGCCCGGCACGCTGGAGCAGCGAGGTGACGCGGCGAGCCGTCCCGACGGGGTCCGCGGCGAACCTCTCGCTCATTCCTGCTTCCCGACTCACTGGCCGACTCCTCGCCGATGGCGTGCTTGAACGTCAAACATTAACGACTTCAGCTGAGCGTCATCAACCACGGATGACGGAGATCGGCGTTCTCCGCGGGCCGGGCTCAACGCGACGAGCCCCGCCCCTCATCGGGACGGAATCCTGATGAAGGGCGGGGCGACGGTGCGAGGTACTACCGCGTCGTGACGGCGGTGAGGTCGACGGGGCCGGTGAGGGTGCCCGGGACCTCGCGCCACGACGTCCAACCGCCCGTCCGGGCGTCGAGGGTGATGTTCCGGACCTTGTCTTCGCTTCCGGTGGCGTAGACGTGGACGTTGCCGGCGGCGGAGGCGCTGGTGACACGGGTCAGACCGCTGCCGCCGATCCTGGTCCACGACGGCTTCCACATCCCGGCGAGGTAGTCGGCGCTCTGGTTGTACAGGGCGCCGTCGGAGCCGACGGCCTGGACCTGGACGGTCTCCCCGACGCGGGCGGCCGAGATGTCCGTGGCGCCGGTGAGGGAGCCGGGGATCTCACCCCAGACGGTCCAGGTGCCGTTGCGGGTGTCGAGGTCGCGGCCGTAGGCCTTGCCGCCCGCGATCCCGTAGAGGCGGACGAAGCGGCCCGCCTTCACGCTGGTGAGCCGGGTCAGGCCGGTGACACCGCTCACCGGGGTCCAGGTGTCGTTCCAGCGCCCGGTGTTGTAGTTGCCGACCTGGGTGTGGAGGTCGCCGCCGGAGCCGATGATCTGCACGTACAGGACGTTGTCGATCATGCTGGCGGACACGTCCTTGACGCCGCCCGCGCCGCCCGGGATCTCGTACCAGTCGGCCCAGGTGCCGGTCCGCGGGTCGTACTCGCGGTCGTAGACCTTGCCGCCCGCGACACCGATGTAGCGGACGATGTTGCCGTGGGCGACGCCGGTGAGCGAGGTGATCGGCGCGCCGCCGATGTCGTTCCACCGGGCGCCGAAGGCTCCGGTGGCCAGGTTGTCGCTCTGGGCGAACATCGTGCTGCCCGCGGCCGCGCCCAGGGTCACCGTGGAGGGCGTGACGGAGACGGCCGCGCTCACGTCCGCGGCTCCGGAGAGGCTGCCCTGGAGCTCCTCGAACGCGCTCCACTCGTCGGTGGCCGTGTTCAGCGCCGCGTTGGTGATCCTTCCGCCGGCGCCGATGGCGTAGAGCTCGACGGAGTCCCCGGACGGGACGCTGGTGATGCGCGTGAGGCCGGAGCCGCCGGCCTTGCGCCACGTCTCGTTCCAGCGGCCGGCGTCGTAGTCGCCGAACTGGGTCCAGATCGCGCCGTCGGAGCCGATGATCTGCACGTGGACGTTGTTGCCGATGGTGCTGGAAGCGATGTCCACGGCGCCGCCGGCGCCGCCCGGGACGGCGCCCCACGCACTCCACTTGCCGGTCCGGGTGTCGAAGTCGCGGCCGTAGACCTCGCCGCCCCCGATGCCCTGGACCCGGACCGTCGTGCCGGAGACGGCGCTGGTGATGTGGGAGAGCCCGGTGGCCCCGATGGCGGCCCAGGTGTCGTTCCAGCGTCCGGCCCGGTAGTCGGCGGCCTGGGCGTACAGGTTGCCCTCCGAGCCGACGATCAGCACGTGGACGGTGTCGCCGACGAGCGCGGCGGTGACGTCCTTGGCGCCCGCGGCGCCGCCCGGAACCTCGCCCCACCCCGACCACCTGCCGGTACCGGTCTCGAAGTCCTGGCTGTGGACCCGGCCGCCGGCGATGGCGTACGCGCGGATCACGTCGCCGTGGCGGACCGTGCTCACCCGGGAGACGTCAAGGCCGTCCACCTTCCCCCAGGACGACCCGAACTCGCCGTAGCCGAGGTCCCCGGACTGCGACCACATCGTCCCGCCGCCCCCGGCGAGCAGGGCGACCTGACCGCCGTTGCGCGGGGCGACGACCTGGTCGATCCACTGGCCGACGTTGTCGGTGCGGGCGGAGACGGCACCCGTACGGGTCTCCGTCTCGCCCAGGCAGCCGCCCTGCCAGGAACGCGAGTTGATCGCGACGAGTTCGCCGGCGGCGTTGAGGAGCGGGCCGCCGGTGTCGCCCTTGCACAGGACGTCGGTGCCCTTGCCGGTGACGGCCAGGGTGGTGGCGGTGCTGGAATCGGCGGTGAAGGTGCCGGTGTGGAGCTTCTCCGGGACCCACTCCGTCTTCGTCCGCCCGAACCCCGCCGCCGTCAGCTCGGTCCCGACCGCCGGAGCGCCGGTGGCCCGCTTGACGGGAGCGATGTCGGTGACGGGGGAGGCCAGACGGGCCAGGACCAGATCGCGGTCGGCGGCGCTCGCGGAGACCTCCACGATCCGGCGGGTCTGGCCCCCGGTGAAGGTGGCCGTGGTCCGCGCGGCCGGCTCCCCGGCCTTGACGGCCTCACCGGGCGTGGCGGCCAGGCAGGACGCGGCGGTCAGGACCCAGCGCGCGCTCACCAGCGTGGCGGTGCAGGCACGGCTGTCGGTCTCGTCGCCGACGCTCAGCCTCGCGGCGTAGGCGTACGTGCCGGTGCCGGCTTCGGGGCCCGCGAGGGCCTGGGCGGAGCCGGCCGAGACCAGGCTCGCGGCGACCGCGGTGGCGGTGACGAGCAGGCAGGTCATCCGCACCGCGCGGGGACGGGATTCAGGCATGAGTTTTCCTTCGTGAAAGGCGCTCCGCGACGGCGCGCCGGTGTCCGCCGAGCCCGAGGGCCGCGCGGACACCGGGCAACGCGCGTGACGGGGAATGTCACCCGGAGGTGAGGCGTGGCGGGCGGATCACGCCGCCCGCCCCGCCGTCACGGGGTCCAGGTGGCGGTGATGGCGAGGCTGCCCGGGGCGGCCGGCAGGCCCTGGAGGGGGACCGTGACAGGGGTGTCCCAGGTGCGGTCGGCGTGCCGGATGGTGTGCAGGGTCCTGTTGTCGGCCGTGGTGACGGCGAGCTGGAACTCTCCGTCGACGGAGGCCGCGGCCACGGACGTGGCGGTGACGGTGCCGAGGACGTCCTTCAGGTCGCCGAGGGGCGACCAGGAGCCGTTGGCGTGGCGGATGGCGTGGTACTGGCGGGTGCCGTTGTCGGTGGCGAGGACGAGCTGCGCGTCGCCACCGGTGCCGGCCATGGTGACTCCGGTGATGGGGCCGGTGGAGCCGAGGACGCCTGCGACGTCGCCCCATCCGGCCCAGTGGCCGGTGGTGTTGCGGAGGGTGTGGTAGGCCTTGCCACCGCTGACGGCGGTGACCTGGATCTGGCCGCCCGCGCCGGCCACGGCCGCGGCCGTGACCTTGCCGATCGGTCCTGCGGCACCCGCGACGTCACCGAAGCGGGTCCAGTGTCCGGCGGCGTTGCGGACGGTGTGGAAGACCTTCCCGTCGGCGACGGCGACGACGTGGAGGTCGTATCCGATGTTGACGGCGGTCACCTGGGTGAGGTTGCTCAGGGGGTTGGTCTCGCCGAAGACGTAGCCGAAGGTGCCCCACGTACCGTCCTCCTTGCGGATGGTGTGGAACAGATCGCCGCTGCCGCTGACGGCCAGGACGTGGGTGTCGCCGTTCATGCCGACGACGGCGGAGGAGCGGATGCCGCCGAGGTTCCCGGCCTTGGACTGGACGTCGGTGAAGCCGGTCCAGGAACCGTCGGGCAGCCGGATGCCCTGGTAGACGCTGTTTCCGGACTGCACGGCGGTGGCCGTCTTCCAGCCGGAGGTCCGCGAACGGTGCTCGTCGATCCACTCGCCCAGGTCGTCCGTGCGAACGGAGACGGCACCCGTACGGGTCTCGGTGGCGGGGACATCGAGGCAGCCGCCCTGCCAGGAGCGGGAGTTGACGCCGACGAGTTCGCCGGCGGCGTTGAGGAGCGGGCCGCCGGTGTCGCCCTTGCACAGGACGTCGGTGCCCTTGCCGGTGACGGCCAGGGTGGTGGCGGTGCTGGAATCGGCGGTGAAGGTGCCGGTGTGGAGCTTCTCCGGGACCCACTCCGTCTTCGTCCGCCCGTATCCGGCCGCCGTCAGCTCGGCTCCGGCCGCGGGGGCGGCGGTGGCTCGCTTGACGCCCGCGATGCCGGTCGCGGGGGTGGCCAGGCGGGCCAGGACCACGTCACGGTCGGTGCGCGGGGCGAGCTCGCTGACCTCGACGGTCCTCGCGTCGCCGAGGGTGACGACCGTCTTGAGGGCCGGCTTTCCGGCCGGGACCGCGTCGCCCGGCGCGGCGCCGAAGCAGCTCGCGGCGGTCAGGACCCAGGAGGCGTCGACGAGCGTGCCCGTGCACCCACGGCTGTTCGTCTCGTCTCCGATGTTCAGCTTCACGGTGTACGCGTGCCGGCCGGCCTGGGCTTCGGGGCCGTGGAGGGCCATGGCGGGGCCGGCCGATACCAGCCCGGCGGCGAGCGCGGTGGCCGTGGCGAGGAGGCAGGTCATCTGCGCGGTGCGCGGACGGAGGGCATGCATGCGGAACTTCCTTGCGAGTCAGGGGTCGGTGCGCGGGCGCGTCGGAGGACGGCGGCGCGGGTGGTCGAAGGCAGCCGGAATCCGGCGCGGGCCTCCCAGGAGTGCGAGGCCGTCCCGCGCGGTGTCGACGGCTGCCCGGTCGACGACTGTCCCGTGGTGCGGTGGTGGGGGCGGGTGTTACCTGGCTGCGACGATCTGCAGCAGGGTGAAGTCACGGCCCTGGGGGTCGGCGGTCTCGCCGACGTTGT
>NZ_JBVHZJ010000059.1:0-54051 GCF_055574655.1 Streptomyces sp. NPDC029956
GACTGCCCCTCATCGTCGGCGTCTCGGCCGCCAACACCCACGACAGCCAAGCCCTGAAGCCCATGGTGCTCGGTCACCAAACGAGACACGACCCCTACCGCGGCCGGAACTTCAAGCCCCAGCGCCTGCACGCCGACAAGGCCTACGACATACCTGAACTGCGGAAATGGCTCCGCGGCAAACGCATCGGCGTCCGCATCGCCCGCAAGGGAATCGAGTCCTCAGAACGACTCGGACGCCGCCGATGGGTGATCGAGCGGACCATGTCCTGGCTGACCGGCTACCGCCGGCTCAACCACCGCTACGAACGACACCCCCGCAACTACCTGGCATTCCTCGGCCTCGCCGCAGCATTGTGCTGCTACAAGCGGCTCCACCGCCTCACCACATAGGACACGGTCTAAATGAAGCCGGCGGCCGCGCTCTTTGTCGAGGTCTCGCGGGACCCGGTAGCGGGTAGCGATCCGCCGGCTTCGATCCCCCATTAGGTAGCGGGGGGTCCGGCAGCTGCGCCGTGGTGGGCGGAGGGACAGGCGGCTCATTCGCGGCCGCTTCTGCTCTTCAGCAGCCGCTCGAGCGGCCAGGTCGTGATCAGTCGGTCCCCGCCCAGACCGATCCGTGCCGCGCGCGCGTAGCCCGTGCTCTGCCACGCTCTCGGCGGGCCCGCCCCTGTAGGCGCGGGCCGGACCGCCGGCCGCCTCCCCCTCGAAATCGGCATCGGGGACCGCCCCTGTACGCGCGGGCCGGACATGGCGTCCAGCACCGACGACCAGCTGCGCAGGGGACCGCCCCTGTACGCGCGGGCCCGACCACCCCGGGCAACCTCGACACCGACGGGGACCGCCCCTGTACGCGCGGGCCGGACCAGGTGAGGAACGCCAGGGCGCTGCCTGCTGTGGGACCGCCCCTGTACGCGCGGGCCGGACAAGCAGCGTCCGGCCCAGACGACCCCGTTCCAGGGACCACCCCTGTACGCGCGGGCCGGACCCGTTGTGGCGCTTGTTCGGCAGCGCGGAGACGGGACCGCCCCTGTACGCGCGGGCCGGACGTCCGTGATAAGCGTTGCCGGGGGTTCTGCCGGGGACCGCCCCTATACGCGCGGGCCGGACCATCGGCAACCTGGGCATTCTCACTGGAAGGCGCAGCTTCGGCACCACTTTGAAGTTCTCAGCAGAGGTGGTACTCCGCACGTAACCCATCGGCGTGTTAGGGACGGGCGACTCGGTTACCCGGCCGCTCTGGGCGACCAGCTGCCTGGTCGCAGGCTGTCTCCAGCCTTCTCCTGCCCGCTTCCCTCCCCAGCCGCGTTCACGGGGCTAGGGGTTTCCTGCCCTTGCCTTGCGGCTGGTGCAGTCCACGGGCGCTCTACTCCCCCCTCCAGGGGACGAGTTCGCCTCCTGGGGAGGCGAACGAGCAACACGGTACGAGATGAACCGAAGAGAACAGCGCATTGGCTTCGCTATTCACCTTTTTGCCGCATTTGTCAGTGGTGGGTGTGATGGTGCGGGCATGGACGAGAACACCACCACTGTCGTGGTCCGGGAGACGCTGGATCCCACCGCCGACCAGAGAGCGATCCTGCAGCGCTACGCCGACGCCTCGCGCTGCAGCTTCAACTACGCCCTCGGCCTCAAGCACGGTACGCAACAGCTCTGGGCCCACGGACGTGACCGGCTGATCGCTCAGGGGCAGACGCCGGCCGAGGCGGCCAGGAACGCACCGAAGGTCGATGTGCCCTCTCAGTTCGCTGTTCAGAAGATCTTTCTGGCGCAGCGGGACCAGCCGCTGCCTGGTCCTCTGCTGCCGGGCCAGGAGCCGCGGTTGCTGTTCCCGTGGTGGAAGGGGGTGAACGCGATCGTGTGTCAGCAGGCCTTCCGGGACGCGGATGCAGCGTTCAATAACTGGAAGAGCTCGGGTCGGCGCAAGGGGGCTCCCGTCGGCTATCCGCGGTTCAAGCGGCGTGGCCGGTGTCGGGATTCGTTTCGGATGTTCGCCGTGCGACTGGTCGAACAGGATCTGCGGCATGTACGGATCGGCGGTGGCGGTGGTCAGCCGGCGTTCTCGGTGCGGCTTCATCGTCCTGCGCGGCGTCTGGCACGGTTGCTGGCCCGGGGCGGCGTGGCGAAGTCGGTGACGATCTCCCGTGAGGGGCACCGCTGGGTGGCGGCGTTCAACGTCCGTGTCCCGGTCGGGCCGGCCCCGCGGCCGAGTCGGCGCCAGCGGGAGGCGGGCACGGTGGGGGTGGATCTGGGGGTGAAGGTGTTCGCCGCGACCTCTGATCCGGTGGTCATCAACGACCACAAGATCCAGCTGTTCGAGAATCCCCGGCATCTGGAGAACACTCGTCGGCAGCTGCGGAAGTGGCAGCGGCGCATGGCACGCCGGCATGTGCGCGGGCTGAGGTCTCACGAGCAGTCGCAGGGCTGGAAGGAGGCCCGGGACCAGGTCGCCAGACTGCACGCTCTGGTGGCTGCCCGCCGAGCATCCAGCCAGCACCTGGTGACCAAACGGCTGGTCACCCAGTACGCCCACGTGGCCTTGGAAGACCTGCGGGTGAAGAACATGACGGCCTCCGCACGCGGCACCGCGGAGAGTCCCGGCCGAAACGTCAGAGCAAAAGCCGGACTGAACCGAGCCATCCTCGATGTCGGCTTCGGCGAGATCCGTCGCCAGATCGAGTACAAAGCCCTGCTGTACGGGGCCCAGGTGACCGTTGTCGACCCGGCCTACACCTCGCAGACGTGCAACCGCTGCGGGCACGTGGACGCCAAGAGCCGCCGCACCCGCGATCAGTTCACCTGCACCCGCTGCGGCCACGCCACCCATGCCGACATCGGCGCCGCGATCAACATCAAAGCCCGCGCAGAGCTCACGTCCGAGTCCGCCGCCCCAGGACTCGCCAACCATGACCAAGGCGTTCACTGCGGAGCACCGGCGAACCAGACCCGCCCCAAGGCCCGACGGTATGCCCCTCTAGCAAAGCCCGGCATGCCCTACTCCGGAGAAGTGAGCGGCAAAGTACCGAAGGGCAGAGCGTCACACTCGCCTGTCAGCCAGCCAGGCTGACTGAGGCCGCGAGGGTCAACTGGCGGTGGTGCAAGGGTGCGGCGTGCGCTGGGAGGTGCGCGTCTGCGCTGTCCGGCTCCGGTCTCGACGTCGTGGGCTCGTCCTCTGCTGCCCTACGCTCTGCGGCACTCGACGTATCGGTCGGGGCGGACGGAAGGGACAGACCCACACCGCCACGCCCAACCTGCGTCTCTACGACGTCCCGCCGGCTTCCGATGTCACGGTGACCCGGGCCGACGGAACGGTGGTGACCCAGTCGGCGAAGAAGCCGAAGGAGACGGCGTCCGCCCGCCCGCGCACAGGCCCGATGGTGTGTGGCATGTGCGGGGGGCCGATCACGGGTGAGCGGGTTCTGTTCAGCTGGGGTAGCGGGTCTGCCCGGGGCAAACCGGTGCACCGCCGGTGTGACCCGAAGGCCCGGCCCGAACGTCCCCCGCGGTCCACCTCGAAGAACAAGTACGCGGCCCCGCCTCCGAAGCGGACGCCTGGGCCGCGCAAGCCTGCGGGCACGTGCCCCAAGTGCGGGGCGCCGCCCGGGGAGCTCTGCACGGTCCAGTACGCCGACGGCACGACCGGACAGGTCAAGATCGGGCACATCCAGCGCAGGGCCGCTCCAGACGCCTGAACCGCTCCCCATACGCGCAGCGGGCTCGGCCGCAGGGGGTCTGATCAGCGCCCGTACACGCTGCGGCAGAGGTCGGCGGCGCCCATGGGCGCCTGGATGCCCTGGGCCTGGCGGCAGAGCTGACGCATCTCGGGGGCCTGCCCGGTCGCCGGCTGCTGGCGGCGCGGGGCCGTGGGTTGCTTCCGCGTCTGCTTGGGCTGTTTCGCCGACGTCTTCGCCTTCGAGGTCTTCTTGGGCGCGGGCTTCGCGGCGGCGGAGTGGCGGTGAGGCGGGTGGGGGCGTGCGGCAGGCCGCCCAGCCGGGAATGGGGCGGGCGGCGATGCCTTGGCCGGAGGTTTCGCGGCGGCGCGGCCGGGCGTGGGCGGTGTGACCCCGGCGCCGGCAAGCTCTTCCCGTGCAGGGGCCTCGGTCGGCCTGGGCTCGGACGGAAGCAGGGCCGGAGGCCTGTCATCTGCGGGGGCGAGCGGTGCGGGCCGCGCGGCAGGTGGTGCGGGAGCGGGGGTAAAGGGGACCGCTACGCAGCCGGTGGTCAGGGCGGCGGCCAGGAGGAGAAGAGTGGTGCGGCGCTTCATGGTCGTCACGCTTCCGCAGGTGAGGCGGCGGGGGGTGGTGACACGGCACGGGTCCACCGTGACGAGTGACTGGAGGGTCCGTAGTGGACGTGGCAGCGCCCCTGCCTGGGGGGGGTGGCAGGGGCGCTGTGCGAGGCGGTCGGGGAGCTGAGGACCAGTCGGCTCGGTCCCGCCTCGCAGATCAGGGTAGGAGTGTCCTGCCCGTGTTCGGGGCGGAATGCCCGTCAGAAGTGGAAAACGGCGCCGGTCTTGCCGGCGGCTTCGCAGTTGTTGGCGTAGGTGCGGGTCCATTCGACGGTGCGGCCGCGGTAGGTGCCCTGGGCGGAGAGGGTGACCGGGGCGTGCTCGGCGGTGCAGATGCGGTCGGGCTCGCCGCGCAGGCGGTCGAGGTCGCCGCCGGCGGCGTCGAGCGCGGCGCAGGCCTCGGCGCGGTGGGGGTGGGCGGGGCGGTCGCTGGCGGGGCAGTCCAGCCAGACGAATGCCACGGTGTCCGGGCCCCGGTCTACGGTCCGCTCGGCGGTGAGCTGGAGCCGGGTGTCCTGGGCCGGGGCGGCGGCGGTCGCGGCGGGGGCGAGAGCGGCGGCGAGGAGCGCGGCAGCGAGCGCGGTCATGATCTTGTTCATGATCGGGTCAACGCGGGGCGGGGTGGCCGGTCACCTCGCTCGATGGGGTCACGCCGCCGGAACTGCCCACTGTTCGGTGGGGCGCTCGCGGCCGTCGGAGGGTGCGGGGCACCCCGTACACTGATTAGAGCACCTGTTCGAATCTGGGTGTAGTCGTGCCGGGTACGGCCAGGCCGGACGCGAGTCCTACCCTCGGCCGCATCGGCACCTGTCCGCCCGACCCCGAGGATGCGCGCCATGACCACCCCTGCCCGGCCGGTGAACCTCCCGCCGCAGATGTGCCCTCCCCAGCTCCTCGGGAAATGTGCGCGCTGCCACGCCGCATGCCACCGGTACGGTTTCGGTGGCAACCCCTTGTGTCAGCAGCATCAGCGAGAGGTGGCTGAGCTCCAGGCTAAGAAGCGCACGGGTGCGTGATGTCCGAGCTGCCTCCAGACCTTCCACGGCTTCGGACCCTGGAGCACTGGCTCGTGCTGTCCCTGGCTCGTGTCCGGGAGCGGATAGCCGAGGTCGAGACCCGGGAGGCCGCCCTGCGCCCCGTGCGGCAGCGCCCGGAGGGTCCCGGCTGGGTGCTGTCGTTCCTGCGTGAGGGCGGGCGGCCGGTCGCGGACAGCGTCCACATCGGCGACTGCCGTCTGGCCGCGCCGCATCGCAGACCGCTCAGCCGCGAGGAGGCCCGCCGGGCGCTGACCGCCGACGGGATACGGGCCTGCGAGATCTGCCGGCCGGACTCCGAACTCGGCATCCTCGAGTAACGTGCCGGTGCCGCGCTCAGTCGGCGGGGAGCCGCCGGGCCAGGTCCGCAGCGAGCTGGCCGGCGGCCTGTCCGCGGGGTGTGAGGTCGAGTGATTCCAGCAGCAGCAGGTAGCCGACCGCGTCCCGGGCCTCCGCCGCCGTCAGCAGGGGCAGGCGAGGGCTCGCCGGGTAGCCGCCGGTGACGGCCTGTTCATCAGTCTCCATGCAGGGCCCAACCCGCGCTGAGGCCTCCAGGACACGACCCGAACGGGTCAGGCGGTCTTCCGGCGGGCCGTCTTCTTCGCCGCGGTCTTCTTGGCCGTGGCCTTCTTCGCGGGCGTCTTCTTCTTCGGCTTCGCGGGCATCTCGTGCACGGTCGCCTCACCCCCGCCGGTCTCGCCGCGGCGCTCCCGGGCGTCCGCTACGGACTTCTCCAGGGCGGCCATGAGGTCGACGACCGGCGCGGCGGCCCTCTCCTCGCCTTCCGCGGGCTTCGGTGTCCGGTGCTCGGCCTTTGCGTCGATGACCTCGTGGAGCGCCTCGGTGTAGCGGTCGGTGACGTCCAGGTCCGCGAGCGAGGCCACCGTCATCGTCTCCATCAGCGTCAGCGCGCCCTTGATCTCCGACTCGCTGACGTCGGTCTCCGGCGGGGCGAGTTCGGCCGGGGAGCGGATCTCGTCGTCCCAGTGCAGTCCCTGGATACTCAGGGCCTCGCCGACCGGGCGCAGCAGTCCGAGGCGCTCTCGGCCGCGCAGGGCGTACTTCACCACCGCGACCTTGTCGGTGCGGCTGAGTGCCTCGCGCAGGAGCGTGTAGGGCTTCGCCGCGACGGCGCCCTTAGCCCTGGCGTAGTAGTCGCCGGCGCCGAAAGCGACCGGGTCGACGCTGCCGGCGTCGATGAAGGCGACGACCTCGACGGCGCGCGCGGTGGGCAGTGGCATCCCGGACAGATCGTCCTCGGTGATCGGGATGAGCTGGTCCTTGGTGACCTCGTACGCCTTGCTGATCTCGTCCTCGGTCAGGACCTGGCCGTCGACCTCGCACCGCTTCTGGTACCGCACCCGGCCGCCGTCCTCCAGGTGGATCTGCCGGAAGTGCACGTCATGCGACTCGGTCGCCGGTTCCAGGGTGATCGGCACGGAGACGAGACCGAACGATATGGCGCCGTTCCACATGGGTCGGGGCATCGAGTCGCACTCCTCGAAGGACGGCCCCCCTGGGCTGTGTCCTCAGGCTAGGCAGACTCGTGCCGTGATCGCATGACCGGTGACGGAGGAAGAGTGGGATGGTCTCGCCGGGATTCGAACCCGGGTTTCCAGCTCCGGCGGACCGGCGACTGGTGTCCTTGGCCAACTAGACGACGAGGAACCTCCGGCAGGCTACGTGGCCAATGCACCGCATCGCACCGGGATTGCGGTGTCAGGGGCCGGTGACGTGGACGCGGAGTTCGTAGCGGGCGCCGGTGCTGATCGCGTGTGCCTGCTCGGCGAGGTCGGCGCTGGTGAAGCCGAGGAGGGCGGCGTCGGCGGCCGTACGGGGGGCATGACCCAGATACGCCAGAAACCCGCCACGGGATGATCTTGAAGCGTGGAGCGCATCCGCCCCCGTCACTCGTTCGGCTCAGCGTCGTTGGTGGTGATGTTGGGTTTCGTCTGGGGCGGGGTGGGTTGTGACCTCGATCGAGAGGACCGCGTATCCGCGGTTCAAGCGGCTGATCACCGCGCATGAGCTGCATCTGTTCTTCGCGCCGAGCCGTGACGAGGTCGAGTGGGCTGCCGCCCGTACCGACTGCGACGAGCACTTGCTGGCCCAGTTACTGGCGCTGAAGTCGTACCAGCGCATGGGCTGTTTCCCGAAGCTGGACGAGATCCCTGACGCGGTCGTCGACTTCGTCCGCCGCGCGGTGGACCTGCCGGAGAGCACCGTGCCGGGAGCGGTGAACCGTACGGCGGAGCGGCAGCGGACCGCGGTGCGACAGCGGACGGGCCTGGTCTACGACCAGGCGCGCGCCCGGAAGATCGCCGAGGCGGTGATGCGGAGCGAGGCGGTGTCGAAGAACCGTCCGGCAGACCTGATCAACATCGCGCTGGAGAAGGTCGTCGAGGCCGGTCTTGAGCTGCCCGGCTTCACCACGCTGGACGCGCTCGCGGCGAAGGTCCGAACCGAGGTGAACGCCGCGATCTGCATGGGCATCTACGACCGGCTCAGCGAGGTCCACCGCGAACGGCTGCTGGCTCTGCTGTCGGACAAGGACACTTCCGGCACCACGAAGTACAACAGGCTGAAGCAGTCGGCGAAGGCTCCGACGTGGTCGCACTTCCGCGACCAGGCCGAGCACCTGGCGTGGGTGGACGAGCTGGGTGAGACCGGGGTGTGGCTGGCCGGCGTGGCCTCGGGAAAGATCACGGGCTTCGCCGGTGAGGCGGACGCCGCAGACGCGCCGGGGCTGCGGGACTACGGCCTGGTGAAGCAGCTCGCGCTACTGGTCTGCCTGGTCCACAAGGCACAGATGCGGGCCCGGGACGACCTGACGACGATGTTCTGCAAACGCGTCGCGTTGCAGGTCAAGCGGGCGAAGGCGGAGCTGGAGGAGATCAGGGAACAGCAGCAGGCCCTTGTCGAGGCGCTGATCGGGAACTACCGCACGGTGCTCCAGCAGATCGACGCCGACAGCCCGGTGCAGGCCGCGCGGGACAAAGCGGCCGCGTTGACCGCCGAGATCCTGACAGCGGTCGCCGGTCTCGACCAGGACGCGGGGGCCGATGTCGTCGCCGTGCGGCTCGGCGAACAGCTCGCGCCCGCTCTGCACACGATGGCGAAGGCCCTGCGAGTGCAGGCCGGCGCCCTGGGAGTGCCCGCGGCGGCAGTGGACGGCTTCGGCGGTTTCGAGGGGCAGTACGAGAGCATCGAGAAGGTCGCAGCTCATCACGGCAACTACTGGGAGGTGCTGCTGTACGGGCACCTGCTCAAGGACCGCTCCACGATGTACGACCTGGTCAGCCGTCTGGAACTGCGGGCAACTTCCGAGGACAGCCGCGTCCTGGACGCGCTCGCGCACGCCCGCCGCCACAAGCACCTGCGCGACTACATCCCCGAACGGCACGAGGACGGCCGACTGGTCGACATCTCGTTCGCCACGCTGAACTGGCAGAAGGCCGTGCGCGACAAGAACCGGCCCGGTGCCTTCGTGCGCAAGCACTTCGAGGCGATGGTCTTCGTCGCGCTCGCCGAGGAACTGCGGACCGGCGACGTCGCGGTGGCCGGCTCCGAGGAGTACGCCGACTGGAGCGAGCAGCTGCTCCCCTGGGAGGGCGTAGAGGCGAAGCTGGGCAACTACCTGGTGGAGGTCGGCCTCGCGGAGCCCGGCGAAGCCGTGACGTACGACGCGGTCTCCTTCCGCCGCCAGCTGGAGGACAAGCTCACCGCGGCGGCCGCGGCGGCCGATGCTGGGTACCCGGACAACGAGGGCTTGGTCATCGACCCCGAGACCGGCACTCCTTCCCTCAAAGCCCACCGCTCCGAGGGCCAGCGAGCCTCGGCGAAGGCCCTGGAGCAGGAGATCAAGGCGCGGATGCCGGAGCGCTCACTGCTCGGGATCATCTCCCGCACCGCGTACTGGGTGGAGTGGTGGCGCCGCTTCGGGCCCGCCTCGGGCAACGAACCGAAGCTGAAGGACCCCTTCGGCCGGTACGTCATCACCACCTTCGTCAAGGGCACCAACATGGGCCCCTACGAAGCCGCCCGGCACATCCCCGGCGTGAGCGGGCACGAGCTGTCGCTGGCCGCGAACCGGCACTTTTCCATCCCGACCCTCAACGAGGCCATCGCCGACCTGGTCAACGCGCACGCCCGCCTGGACATCTCCCAGGCATGGGGCGACGGCTCCACGGTCGCCGCGGACGGCACGCACATGGACACCTACCTCAACAACCTGCTGTCCGAGACGTCCGTTCGCTATGGCAAGCCGGGCGGCATCGCCTACCACCACATCTCCGACACCTACATCGCGCTGTTCACGCACTTCATCCCGTGCGGGGTGTGGGAAGCGGTCTACATCATCGAGGGCCTGCTCAAGAACACCTCCGAGGTGAAACCGACCACCGTCCACGCGGACACGCAGGGCCAGAGCTTCCCTGTCTTCGCCCTGGCGCACCTGCTGGGCTTCGACCTGATGCCCAGGATCAGGAACTGGAAGGACCTGACCTTCTACCGTCCCACCAAGCAGACGCAGTACGTACACATCGACGCCCTGTTCGGGGAGCCGGGCCGCAACGTGATCGACTTCGACCTGATCGAGTCCCAGTTCCGGCACCTGATGCGGGTGGCCGTCTCCGTGCGCGAGGGCGCCATCTCCTCCACCCTGCTGCTGCGGCGTCTGCGAGCGGGCTCGCGCAAGAACGCCACGTACACGGCCTTCCGCGAGGTCGGCCGCGTCATCCGCACCGTCCAGCTGCTGCGCTACCTCTCCGACGCCCCACTGCGCCGGCGGGTGACCGCCGCGACGAACAAGGTCGAGGCGTTCAACGGCTTCTCCCAGTGGATCGGCTTCGGCCAAGGCGGCGTCATCACCGACAACGACCCGGTCGAACAGGAGAAGACCGCGAAGTTCAACGCCCTGCTCACGAACGCGGTGATCTTCCACAACGCCCTGGACATCGCCGAGATCGTCCGCCGGCTCCAGGAGGAGGGCTACGTCATCGACCCCGAGGACCTGGCTCACATCTCGCCGTACCTCACCGAGCACATCCGACGCTTCGGCCAGTACTCCACCCACGAACTCGGCATCCAGCCCGAGGCGTACGACCCGCACCTGGACGTCGACTTCAGTGAGCTGCGCGGCGACGGTCAGCCGGAGGCCGCCGGCTACGGCCAGGCGGCGTGACCCCGACAGCAGGGCAAGGTGTGGTCATCCGATCGCCGATGGCAAGATCGGGTCATGGGATTGAACATAGTCGTCGGTGCCCTCGTCGATGCCGAGGACGACGACTACACCGAGATGGTCCGCGCTGACTTCGTCTCGATCGGCGAGTTGCTGGAGCGTGCGGGAGCGCGGCAGTGGACTGAGCCCGACCTGGATGAGGAAGAGGGCGCGGAGTTCGAGGCGTGGGGCTATTCGGGCTTGCACACCGTTCGCCGTCTCGCCGTCCACCTTGCCGCGGACGGGCGCCTGCCCGAGCCGTTGGACAGGACCCAGCGGGCGACTGACGACCCGCTCCTGAGCAAGGTGTACGAGGCTCTCCCGAGTGATCCTCCTGGACCGTTCGACCACCTGGTCCATCATTCGGACTGCGAGGGCTACTACGTCCCCGTGGACTTCGCCCACGTCATCGTCGACAAGAAGGCACCGGGCGGCTACCTGGGCTCTTCGGTGCGACTGCTCGCGGAAACCCGCCGGCTCGCTGAAGCCCTCGGTCTTCCGGAAGACCTCGATCCGGACTCGGAAGAGGTCTCCGACGCCGTCGATGCCGAGGATCCGGCCTCCGAAGGATGGCAACGCTACCGCGTCGAGTCCTACGTGTGTCTTCAGCTCCTCCGCGCTGCGAAGCTCTCGGTCTCGACCGGCGCAGCCATCGCCTTCAGCTGAGAGAGGTGTCGTCAGACGATCGTTTGACGACAAGGCGCCGGGGTCTCCAATTAACCCGGACATTTCTGGACGTCAACGCCTTCCCGATCCAATGAGATCCGATGACGGTTGACGACAGGGTTTGACGAACAGCATCGGATCGCCGCCTCGGCATGGGCGCGATTGCGGTCGGCTGCTGATCGATAGGCTGCCGGCTGGTCCGCAGTACTCGTGTGCGGCCGCCTTGGTGAGCGCGTCTCGTTATGGTGTCGAGGGGGTCATGGATGGCGTGGTGGGAGAAAGATCCGGTTTACCAGGCGGTCGCGCAAGCGTTCGTGGACGGGGACCCCGAGGAGCACGCGGGCGGTCCGCTTGATGTTCGTGCCGTGGTGGCGTCGATCTCCCGAGAGACCAAGGACGCGTTCGCGTTCGACGACGTCCCGTGGGGCCGCTTTCCCCGCGGCCCGGAGACCCGGGACGACGTGGCGTGTCTGCGCTCCGATGACGCCGACGTGGTGTACCACGCGGTGCGCGGAGTGAATGGGGAACTGGCGAACAGCGCCTGGTCGGTGGCGGCGCTGGCGGTGCCGTTCCTTCTCCGCGTCGCGGCCGACCCCCGCGGCCATTGCCGCGCCTACGCGCTGGAGCTGACGGCGGGGATCGTGCAGTGGACGCCGGGGCCCGGCCGGTGCACCCGCGGAGAACTGCTGCGCGTCACCGACGGTGAGGGGCGCTACGAACCGAGCGGTTACTTCGGGACCTGGGGGATCGAGGCGGCGCGGGACGCAATCGCTGCGGACGCCGACCTCGTCATAGCTCTGCTCGACGACCTCGACCCAGAGGTGCGCGCCGCAGCCGCCTATGCGGGGGTGGTCGCGTCCGGGCGCATCGATGACATCCGCGGCGCGTTGCACACGCGCCTGCGTGTCGAGGCTGACCCCACCGTGAGCGCTGGTCTGGTACTCGCGATCGCGCAACTGGCCTACGCGCATGCCGACCCTGCCTGCGAGGCATGGGCCCAGGCATTGTGGTCCGACCCCGCGGCGCCGCCCGCGGTCCGGGTGAGCGCCGCGCTGGGGTGGCTGTGCCTGACGGATGCCCTCGTCCCGGACGCCCTGCGCGCGGTACTGGACGCGTGCGCGACCGACGAGACGGCCCGGCTGATGACACCGCTGCCGTGGATGCGTGCGGTCGACCACGACGGCGACTCGGGACTTCGACGCTCCCTTCGCGGACTACTCCACCCCGAGAGCCCCGAGCCGCAGTGGGACGACCCCTGGAGATCGACCCCGGCGCTCACCTGACTGACTCCCCGGGGCGTGCAGCAACAGGGGCCGGTGGCGATCCGCTGCTGCTTTGCACCGTGGGCCCAGAGATAAAAGGGACGCAATGGTCAACCTCGTCTACAAGCGGGTCTCCACCGACCAGCAGTCGACCAACCGCCAAAACCTTGTCCTCTCCGAGGCCGGGATCGAGGATCCAGTGGAATTCGAGGAAGCGGCCGGCACCTCCAGCCGCCTCCACCCCCTCCAACGCCCGAAGTTCGGCGAGCTCCTGAAGTACGCGCGGCCGGGCGACACCGTGCACATCTCCGAGATGTTCCGCCTCGTGCGCGGCACCCAGCACATCCTCGACGTGCTCGACGCCCTGCACACCGGCCGCCTCGCCCTGCGCATCCACGACGGCGCGTTCTCCGCGATGGACCTCACCGCCCGCCACCCGCGCACAGGAGAACTGCTGTCCACCGTGAAGTTCATGGTGCAGACCCTCGCCGCCGCCGGCGAACTCCAGCGAGACCTCCAACGGGAGCTGACCTACGACGGGCTACGGGCCGCCGAGGCCAAAGGCAACAAAGGCGGGCGCCGCCCGGTCGTCACGGCAGCGAAGGCCGCCGCCGTACGCGCCGCGTACCTGGGCGGCAAGTCCATCGCCAGCCTCGCCCGCGACCACCACGTCAGTCGCGGAGCCATCCGTACCTCTGTCGCTGACCTCCTGCCTGAGCACACCGTCGTCGGCCAAGACGCCCCGGCTCCAGAAGTGCCGATCGTCCTCGACATGCCGGGCAAGGTCGCCGACTTCCTCCGCTCGGCCGGCTTGGAGCCCGCCGAGCGCGCCGCGCTCGACCAAGGCGTGACCGTACGGCGCGGCCAGGGCTACACCCTGCGCGTAAGCGCCATCCCCTCTGTGCACCGCAGGCTCCTCACCCGCTGCCACCCCCTCGACGGCACCGCGGGCCTTCCGGTGATCCCGGCCCAGCGCAAGGCCCGCCGCGAGTACGCGAACCGCGTCAACGCCCTCGCGGAAGGCACCCCATAGCGAGCAACCCGGACTCCAAGATCATCCCGTGGCGGGTTTCTGGCGTATCTGGGTCATGCCCCTACGGAGCAGGGGGACGATCTCGGCGGCCGGCCGGCCGCGGTGCGAGACCGCGAGGGCGGCGTAGGCCTGCATGTAGGGGGCGCCGTATGCGCTCTCCGGGTCGTGGACCAGGTGGTCGATGTGCTGTGCGCTGACGGTGATCTCACCCATGACCGCTCCCGTACGTCCGGCGGGCCGGGAAGGGGTTCCGGCCCTCGTGCTCACGACCGTACGAGCCTGGTCTGACACTCCCCGGCCGACGGACTACTTGCCGAGCTTCTCCGGGACCATCCGGACGTCGCTGACGCCCGGCTCGGCCTCCTTGCGGGCCTTGTAGTCCTCGGCGGCGGATTCGCCGTACATGACGGCGGAGACCTGCCGCTCGTCCCGGCCTTCCTTGGTCCACTCCAGGCGGTAGCTCTTCACCGTGCACTCCCTCTGTCGTCTCTGGGTGCCCGGCGGCATCGGCTTCAAGGATGGGCGCCGCCGGGCCCGCCCAGGGTGGCATGCGGTACTGACAGGGAACTATGCAGAACAGCGCGGCACGGCCTGGGCGAAGGCGAGGCACAGGGCCAGGATCGGCGCGTGAGGGTGAGGCGGCTCGGGATGCTCGGCCATGCGGACGAGCGGGGCGCTCGCCTCGTCATCGTGTCGGCCCGGCGCGCCTGGCGCACTGAGCGACAGTCCGACACACGAACGACCGTTCTCGCCCAAAGGGATGACCGGTGAATGTGCAGAACGTCACACGCTTATCCCGTGGGCAAGGTTGACGACGTCTTAGTTGTGTGGTGGGTCGAGTGATGGCCTGTCACGGACGTCTCGGGGGCGCCGATGCCCCACCGCAGGTCAGCGCGCCAGGTGTCCACTTTGCGCAGGTTTCCGATGAGACAGAGGAGTAGCGTTCCTGTCCTGCGGTTGCAGTTCATCCCTGCCCTGACCTGCGCCTTTGCAACCAGGGGACAGGAACGGGCGGTCTGCGGAGGGGCGTTGGCTGCCCTTACGATGGTTTCGACGGAAGTCCTCCGGGGCTTCCGTCCCCCAACTCGGGCGCGCATCCGACCGATACGCGTACGGCCGGAGAGGCCGTGTCCGAGAGCGGAGCCCCCTGGCAGGGGTTCCGTGAAGATGAAGGGGGGCGACCGTGGGTCGTCATCGCCGCATGCAGTCGGATCAGCCGAAGAAGCGGGCCAAGGCCGCGCTGATGACCGTCAAGGTCATCGGAGCGGTGGCGCAGACCGCGTTCTGGTGCTGGAAGCTCTGGACCCTGGTTCAGCAGCCGCCCGTCGGCCCCTGGTGCTGAAACACCAGGTGGCCGACGGACCGACCGCGTGATGTAAGGCGCTGGAACCTGAAACTTCCTAGGGCACGGGTTCCTCGCCGGTCGTCAGGGCCCTCGCACCCTCCAGGTGCGGGGGTCCTGCCGTGTCCCCGTCGAAAGCGTTCAATGTGCTATTGACGGGCCTTCACTGTCGCATGACCTAGGCCGTAAATACCAGTGCACTCTCTGTAGCCGAGCCTGCGTATGAGGCCGCTACGACGGGTGTCAGTGCCAGCCGGTGCAGGCCTTGAGCCGGTCGCCGGCGTTCGCGGCGCACCCGCGGACGAGGTAGCCCGGACCGTCGTACTGCCACCCGGTCGCCTTCTGCCGTGACGCGCCGTGGGGGTTGAACGTGCTGCCCTTCGGTACCCGCTTGAGGTGCACCCGCTTCGCGGCTCCGCCGTCCTTCCTGACCTCCATCCAGACGGCGCCGCCCTCCTCGACCCAGCCCTCTGCCCGCGCGTGGTCGCGGCCCCGCTGCTTCTGGATGTGCAGGTCCACCAGGGCCACGTTCCGCGCGGTGGCGGTGTAGCACTTGCGGTCTCCCTCCCAGCGCTCGGACGCCGCACACGGCTTGTCCGCCGCCACCGACATCGCCGGTCCGGCCGGGATGGCGACCACTGCCGCCGCGGCGGTCAGGAGCACGCTCACGATCTTCATTCGCATGCCTGGCCAACCCGGCGCGGGGGCTGCCGTCACGGGGCCGGGGCGGTGATCACTCCCTCGTGCGGGGGCGTCCGCACCGTTCGGGCATATGGCACCCCTACCATTGACACGACTATGGCATGGGTGCCATAGTCGTGCGGTCGGGTGGAACTCCACCCGGCGCCCCCATTCGGAGGAGACACCATGCGGCTGCTGACCGGCTCCGACGTCATCAACTTCTACGAGGGTGGCTCCGACCTCCTCGTCCTTGCCGGGGACGTCTACGAAGGTACCGACGCCCCGTGGCCGTCCCGCCTCCCCGAAGCGATCGGCTACGGCCCAGTCACCTTGGAGGACGGCCGCGAGGTCCAGGTCCTTCTGACCCGGGCCACCATCGCCGATGGCGAGTGGTTCCCCGACGCCTTGGACGAAGCAGGCACCCTCATCCCATCCGTCGCCGACGAGATGGCCGCCGTCATCAACACCGACGCAGGCCTCACCGGCCTCGTCCAGATTCACCAGATCCGCGAGACGACAGCGGCCTGGGAAGAGGCTGTTCAGGAGGCAAACCGCCTCGCGGCGGAACGAGCCGGGCGCGTGGCCGCGTTCGTCGAGCACTGCGGCGGCAACCAGTCCCTCGCCGCGCGGCAGCTCGGCCTGGACCAGTCCACCGTGAACAAGCTGGTGAAGAAGGCGCGGGCAGCAGCCTGATGGCACCCCATGGCGTGCAGGAGTACGAGGAGGACGGCCGCCTGATCTGTCTGGGCTGCGGGCGGTCGTTCGCCCTGCTGGCCCCGCACCTCGCCCGAGTCCACGAGATGAGCAGTGCGGAGTACCGCGAGGCGTACGAGCTGCCGCGCCGGCTGAGTCTCCGGGCTGCCACGCTCACGGAACGGGCACGTGAACAGGGCCGGGCCCGCTACCGGGAACGGTCCGACATCCGCGAGGCGATGGAGCTCGGGCGCACCAATGCGCCGGAGACCTCGGCGATCCCCAGCAGCCAGGAGACCGCGTTGCGGCCGATGGTGCGCGCGGCGCGGCAGCGGGGAGGGCAGGGGCACGCCGACGCGGCCCGCCGGCGCATGGCGGAGCGAATCGCCAGGGCCGGGTTCGCCAGCCTGCCCGACTACTTCCAGGCGCGTATGCAGACCAGCGTCTCGGCGATGGCGCGCGAGCTGGGAGTGTCCAGGAGGACCGTCGCAGCGTGGCGGAAGCGCACCCAGTAGGCCCCAGGGTGAGGTGTCCTGGCGTGGTCGCAGCGCATCCGCTGACGAGGGTGGCCCGGACCGTCGCCATCCGGTCGCTTACGGCCGGGACACCGTCGCCCGCGTCCGCGCGAGGTGGGCGAGGAGCCGGTCGGGGGCCCCAGACCGCGATTCCCCGGGCCGCGACCGAAACCGCGTACGCGGTCGCCCGGTCCTCCGCCGACATCCGCAGCCACGGGCCCGCCCCGCCGTCCCCGGCGAGCCCCCAGACCAGGGCCGCGACGTCCTCGGACATCGGCACCGTGGAGAGCCACGCGACTCCCGCCGGCTGCATCACCGCACGGCGGCTCAGGTCGAAACTGGGGTCCGCGAGGACGGCGTCACTGAGCATCCCGTCGAGCATCTGCCACATGTAGGCGCGGGCGAGTTCGTCGCCCTGGAGCCCGCACGCCGCGATCTGCTCTACGTCGCCGCGCACGTACGCGGCCACCAGGTCGACCGCCCTCGTCTCCCCCTCGATCTGCCCCGGCTCCACCACGGCCGCGGGCACCCTCGCCCTGACCGGCTTGCGGCTCTTCCTCGTCCTCTTCTTCATGCCGTGCTCAACGAGCGCCAGGAGCAACGGCTCTTCACTCATTGAGCGCGTACGGGCGGGAGGGTCAGCGCTGCCTCATCAGCAGATGCAGCAACGTCACCACGCCGACGCCCACCATGAGGGCAGTACCGAACGGGGGGTGCTCTAAGGCGACGTACACGGTGCCGCAGCCCACGAGTGCGAGTAGAACCGTCCGCTGATCAATCTGGCCGTTCATCCGTGAGGCCCTTTCCGTGTCTGCGCTTCCATCCGGCCGCGCTGCGGGTCCTGCCAACACGGGTCTGGACCCAGCCCGGGGCGACGAAGAAGCCGCTGCCGCATGCGCTACGTCCATGCTTCACCCAGGCGAACGGGGTGGCCGAGGCTTCAACCGCCCTTCCAGCGCCTGAGACCGTCCCTCTGCCCCACGTCCCTGCGCTGGTCAGGCAGAACAGTACGGAGCGCGTACGTGACCCGGAGCGCGGCGCAGAACAGGGATGACCGGCGATCGAGCACCCTGGAGAGACCGGTTGCCGGCGAGCGTGGCACCTGGTCGAGGCACGGTCATGAGCCGCAGTTCCGGCCGCCACACGGCGGTGGCCAGCACCTCACCCACTCCGTGTACTTCACCGACCGTGGCATCGAAGAACAGGAGAAGCGGCGCGGCGAGGACCAAGTCACGTTCAATTGAGCATCAGGAGTGGTCGTGACTCACAGGCGCCCGGCTCGTCATCGGCGTGACGGACAGGGCGTCGGGCTCGGTGAGCGCCTGCGGCCTCCCGCGGGGAGCCGGGAGGCGGGCGCGGCCCCGCCCGTGCGGGCGCGCGAGGGCGGGGCCGGCGGCGTGACCCGCGTGGGGTGGGGACGGGGGTGCCGCGTGCTGTCACCCTGCCACCGGGCTGTCCGCACACGCCAGAGGCGTGCACGAATCAGCCGTTGGCATATGCGGGCGGGGGTTCAGCGGCGACCGGCGGACGCTACAGGGTGCGCAGGACTGCGACGACCTTGCCGAGGATGACCGCGTCGTCGCCGGGGATCGGCTCGTAGGCGGGGTTGTGCGGCATCAGCCAGACGTGACCGTCCTCGCGGCGCAGACGCTTCACGGTGGCCTCGCCGTCGATCATGGCGGCGACGATGTCCCCGTGGTCCGCGCTGTCGGCCTGGCGGACGGTGACCACGTCGCCGTCGCAGATCGCCGCGTCGATCATGCTGTCGCCGACGACCTTCAACGCGAAGAGGCGCCCCTCGCCGACCAGCTGCCGGGGCAGCGCCAGCACGTCCTCGACTGCCTCCTCGGCGAGGATCGGGGCTCCGGCCGCAATCCGGCCGACGAGCGGTACAGCGGCCACGCCGGGACCGGCATGGGTGGGCGCCTCGGGAAAGCCCGTGGTCCAGCGGGCGCGTACACGGTAGGCGCGCGGCCGGTGCGGGTCCCGGTAGAGCACGCCCTTGCGCTCCAGTGCCATCAGCTGATGCGCGACGGAAGAGGTACTGCTGAGCTTGACCGCGGCGCCGATCTCCCGCATCGACGGCGGGTAACCCTGACGGGTCACCTCGCGCTCGATGAACTCGGTGATCGCGACCTGCCGGGCTGTCAGGCCCTCCGCGTTGACGCTGATACCGGGCGGACGCCCCGGCCGACCTGCGGTTTCGGCAGCATGCATGGTGTACCCCCCTGGCGGGATCTTGCTTGAAGGGGACACTAACCCGCCAACCGTCACATAGGGAACAGTAATTCGATGCTTGCGTTCCGTAACGAGCCCTGCTCACCGGCGATCAACAGGATGCCCGCCGCGGTCGCGGAGCTTTGACTGGTCGAGAAAATCGAGCACGTGTTTCACTGAACGGGTGGAGCGCGACCCTTTCCCCCTCGACCTCATCCGCACCCAGACGGCGTGGACGGACACCTACGCCGCCCTCGCGGCCGCGGGCACCGGCAGCACGGCGGTCCTGCGGCGTCGGCTGCTGCGGCTGTCCGTACAGCTGTGGTGGCATCCGTCCTGGGACACGCCGTCCGTCGGACCGGCAGAGCGGGTAGCGCTGCGCGAGCACGTCCGCACCGGCCACGAAAGAGAGGCAAGAGCGGCATGAGTAGAAGCGTGATCATGCACGTGCGGTGCCGTCCGGACATCGAGCCCGAGGAGTACCGCACCGTCCTCGACCTCCTCGCGGACGTGACCCCCCTCGTCCAGCCCATCCCGCCTGCGGCGGCCCTCGCGCAGATCGGCGGTGTGCTCCGGCTGCACGAGGCGACGCCGGACGAGATCGCCCGGCGGGTGCGGGTGCGCTCGCTCCTTCACGGGACCGACGTCCGTATCGGCGTCGCGGACACCTGGGCGACGGCCGCGACCGCCTCGGCCCACACCGGCCCCGGCGGCGTGCTGCACCTCCCCGACGAACGAGCCGTGACGGCTTTCCTCGCCCCGCTGCCGGTCGATGCCCTCTACGGGGTCGGCGCCGCACAGGCCGCGACGCTCCGCCGGTACGGACTGCACACCATCGGCGCCCTCGCCGCCATGCCCGAGGACGTCGTCTGCCGCGTCGTCGGCGGCGAAGCGGGCCGGACACTGCGCCAGCGGGCCCGCGGCATCGACCCCCGCGCCGTGGTGCCGCTCCGCCGGCCGGAGTCGACCTCGGCCCGGCACGACTTCCAGCGGGACATGCTCGACCCCGTCCTCATCCGGGCCGCGCTCCTCGACCTCGTCGCCGAACTCGCCGAACGGCTCCGCGCACGCGGGCAGATCGCC
This sequence comes from Streptomyces sp. NPDC029956, assembly GCF_055574655.1. Classification (NCBI taxonomy): domain Bacteria; kingdom Bacillati; phylum Actinomycetota; class Actinomycetes; order Kitasatosporales; family Streptomycetaceae; genus Streptomyces; species Streptomyces sp. NPDC029956. The sequence continues at coordinate 20,032 of NZ_JBVHZJ010000059.1, forward strand.
CGCGGCCTCACCCTCTCCGTACGCCTCGCCGACGGCGCCCGCGTCGAACGGGCACGCAAGCTCCCCACCCCGTCCGGCCACACCGAGGACCTGCGCACCGCCGTGTGGCGCAGCTGGGACGCGCTCGCCTTCCAGAGGGCCCGCGTCCGCAGGGTCACCGTCACCGCCGAGGAACTCACCGCCGCCGAGGACGGCCCCGGCACCCAGCTATCCCTCGACCCCGAACGCGAGGCACGACTCCGCATCGAGCCGGTCCTCGACAAGCTGAACGCCCGGTGGGGGCACACCGTGGTCCGGCCGGCGGGCGCCTACCGCCACGCCTCCTGACGAAGGCCCCGCCCACCTCTTCCCTGTTTCCGCTGGTCAGAAGTAGCGTCGCCACACCAGGGCCGGACCACCGGCCCGCGCAGCGAGGGGAGCAGGCATGCGTGTCGACACTGGATGGGTCCGGAACTTCGACCCGGAGTGGGGGAGCTGACCCACTCGCGACAGCGCGCGCCATGTCGTCGGCGGTAGGGCCGTCACATGAGTGGAGCCCCGGCGCCATGCGCCGGGGCTTCTGTCCGGTGGGGGCGAATCCACGGCGGGGGCCGGTGGCCCAGGGCCTTCGCCGGCGTCTGGAACCCGGGTACGGGTGGTCGAGGGAGACGGCTCGATGAGGGGAAGGGGCGGCTGGCGAAGTGTCATACCCCGCGAGGTTTCCCGCACTTCGCCCGGGATGGCATGAGGAACTGGTCGTGCAAGCCGGTCCCGGGCCTCCCGAGCGACGCTGCCTCTCCCGGAATGGCCGGGCAGAGTTCACCCGGAAGGATTCCGCGCACATGAACAACCCGCTCACCCCTCACCCCACGCGGGGAGGCCGCGTGCTCGTCCTGCTCCTGGTCCTCGCCGCCGGCGTCGCCGCGGCGCAGAGCCAGGAGTGGGCGAGCGCCCTGGGAACGGCGGCCGCCGTCTACACCGCCATGTCCACCGGCGACCCGAACCGCAGGAGCTGACCATGCCCCGTACGAAGCCGTCCCGCCTCGAACTCGAACTGATCGCCGAGGTGGACAAGCACGGGTACCGCGTCACCGCCACGCAGCTGGAACGGTGGCGGCAGCAGCTGTGGCTGCCGAGGACGAAGGACTGGCGCGACGCCGATGGCACGCTCCGCCCCGAGGTCGTGCACCTGACCATGGGCCTGGTCCGGGCGTCTGGGCAGGGCCGAAGCGTCAGCTGGGCGGGCTGGTACTGCTGGGCCCTCGCCGACACCCCGGAGACCGCCGAGCGGCTGAGGGACGCTCTGCTCTCCTCGATACGCAAGCCCCTGGAGAAGGCCGGGCTCAACGTGGATCAGGTGCCCGGCGGCGACTCCGACGCCGCGTTCGAGGCGCGGGAGGAACTCGCGGCGCAGCTGCTCAGGAACCGTCGCTCCCCGCGCCGGGACCTGGACGGAACGCTGCGCGCATACGCGGCCAAGGACGGTGTCGAGCTGCCCCCGAGCCACTCCGTGCCGAACCTCTTCCACCGGGCGCTCACGGAACCGGGGGCCCGCATGCTGGTCGGCGGGGCAGCTGATGTGAGCTTCGAGGGCCTGATGGAGTCGTGGGAGGCCACCTGGCCGCAGGGCAGGGAGATGATCGAGCGCATCCGGGCCGCCCATCGAAAGGCCGAACTCGCCGGCGTCGACCTCATGGCGCAGTCCCCGATGGCGGACGGCCTCCGGGGGCTGATGAGGGTGGTCGAGCAGGCCGACGACCGGCTTCTGTGCGCGGCGGTCCGCGCCTGCACGAAGGCCTCCGGCACAGTGGCGCTGCTGTGGACGCGTGCCGTGGAGAACCCGGAGCTTGTACATCACCTGATGGCCGACGCGATGTGGGACCAGTGGGTCCGGGTGGGCGGTCTCGCACCGAACGGAGCGGCCGGTGAGGCTGCGGTTGCCATCAGCACCGTGCAGTACCTGGCCGTCCCAGGGTGGGCCGACGACCTGCACCGCTTCCAGGCCTTCATGGAGAGCCTGCTCGACCCCACCAACGTCCAGCCTCCCGCGTGAGCGGAGGACACAACAGTGCGGCCGAGGGAAACTCCCCCGGCCGCGATCTGGAACGCTGGAAGAGTCGCTGAAACAGGGCACTACCTCGTCCTCCCCTCAGCTGAGACCTTGAGGCTCACTGGCCGCCGAGTTAGCGTTCGGAGACCTGCCAGCACCAGCACCTTCAGGAAGTCGACATGCCTCGCCGGACACCGGGCGAGATCAGGTCTCAGCTGCCGCTTCGGGATATAAGGAACGCCAGACGGACCGTCATACCAGGGCTGTCTGCGTCGGCGAACCGTCAGATCCTCCAGATCGAGCGCGAGCGCGGCCTGTCCAGGGGTGATGTTGCGCTCGCATTCCGGCGCTGGACCCTGCGGGCCGGCCGACCCCGTGGTGCTGAGGAGTGGCACTACGGGTATTCAGACGTCGCAACCGGGCATATCCGCACACTGCTCGAAGTGGCGGCATGGAACCTGCGGGCCCGGGCTCGACGAGAGCTGCGAGCCGCGCTGGCCCCTGTCGACGCACGCGTCCTCAGACGAACGGTCAACGATCCTTTCGCCCCAGAACATCTGCACTGGTGGCACCGGCGTATTGAAATCTGAGGCAGCCCGGAGGCGGCTGGCCCGCCGAGCGGTTCCGCACGGTCTGCCGGCGGGCCACTGACGGCGGATCAGAACCTGCGCACTGCAACAGGTGCGTCGTACGGTCGCCATGACTCCCACAGGACGGGCGTCCACAGCCGGTCCCGCGTCCCTTCGCACGTACGCGGGACCGGCCCTCGACCGGCAGCACACCGCGGTTTCCCCGCTTCGGGGAGACCAGCCCGCACAACACCACTGGTGCGGGCCGGTCCTCCACCCGGTCGGGCCACTGCGGGAAGGGGAATCCGCGGGCCCGTGAGCGGCCCCGGTCCGCTCTGCACCCGCCTACCCCCACACTTCACAGCCATGCGCACCCTTTCACCCTCGAATGCAATGGTTTGAGCTGTGATCCTGTGAGCAGGCGGGGCGGGCGGCGTCGCCGTCTGCGGGATCCCCCGAGCCGCAGACGGCGATCCGTCGTCCTACTCGGCGGGCTCGAACTGCACGATCGCATCCGGGCACTCGGCCGCGAGCGCCTGGAGGGCGCCAGCCTCCGCAGGATCCACGCTCAGATTCCAGCGCAGCTTCGTCGCGGTCCACTCGGTGGCGTACCGGCAGCGGGCACTGGGCGCCGGCGGCATCCACTGCGCCGGGTCCTTGTCCGCCTTGGCCCGGTTGGAGCGGGCGGTGACCGCGATCAGCGAGACCGCGGCGTTCTGGTCGTTCGCGTAGGCCTCCCGGCGCTCGGCCGTCCACTCCCAGGCGCCGGACCCCCAGGCCTCCTTGAGCGGGACCATGTGGTCGATGTCGAGACCGGAGGCCGAGCGGACCTCGGCCTCGTCGTAATAACTCCACCACACGCCCCCGGTCAGGGCGCAGTTCGCGCCGACGACCGGGGCCTCGACGGCCTCGGAGATCAGGACCTCGCCTCGCGTACTGCACGCGTCGGTGAGGTTCAGGCCCCTGTTCCAGTGGCGGAAGAAGTCGCGCGAGTACGTGTCGTTCTGGGCTTCCTCGGCGACCGGGAGGACGGCGACGGCGCCGGGCAGGGTGAGCAGGCCGGCGGGGGTGTCGCCGCCGGCGTGTGCGGGCGCGGTGACGGCGAGGGAGGCCAGGGCGAGCGTGGCCGCTGCTGCGGCCCGGGTCAGGTAAGTGATCACGTTCCGTAGAGGTACCGGCTCCGGTGGGAGCGGGCGGGGTGGATCCGTGGGATGTCACTCGTGGGGGCAGGCAGGTTCACCGAAAACGATCACCGGGCGGCTCGCGCTGGTTGACGCCGCGGGGTAAGAAACAGTGCTGTTCTACGTCCGCGGGGGGCAAGTGGGCCACTGGTGTCGGCGTACTCGCCTATGTGCAGAGCCGCGTACGGATGAACGTGCAGAGCAAGGAGACCTGTGAAGCGCGGGCGTCGTGGTTCGAGATGATGGAGCGTGTCTCTTCGCTATTTCAATCAGACTGGCTGGACCGCGATCTTCAATGGCACCGACACCGAGGTCGGCCGCATGGTGCGCGTGGAGGGCTGGGACCAGGCGACCGGGACGGCCCTGGTCGTCGATCCCAAGCGTGGTGCCCTGCGTGCGGTGACTGACTACGAGGACTTCTCCCACCTGGAGCGAGCTGACCAGGTCGTGGCCGCGGTGCCTGGCGGAGGGTGGCGGGTGCACTGGAAGGACGAGGGCCCGGGTGGAACGCCGCTGACGGAACAGGTGCTGGCCTGGCTCATCACGTCGCAGGGGCGTGCGACGGCCATCACGGTCGATGCCCAGGGGCATGTCGAGGATGCCGATGGAGCCGACGCCTTCATCCCGCCGGGCCAGGACCATGGGGTCCTGATCGCAGCTGGTCAGGCCACGTCGTTCTCTCGCTCGATGGCCTGGAGGCGGTTCTTCAGCCGGTAGCTGGGGCCGTTGATGGAGATCACTTCGCAGTGGTGGAGGAGCCGGTCGAGGATCGCGGTGGCCAGGACCTCGTCGCCGAACACTTGGCCCCATTCGCTGAAGGTCTTGTTCGAGGTCAGGATGATCGAGCCCTTCTCGTAGCGCTTGGAGATGACCTGGAAGACCAGGTTCGCTTCCGCTCGTTCGAGGGGCTGGTAGCCGACTTCGTCGACGACGAGGACGCCGGGCCGCAGGTAGGTGCCGAGCTTGTTCGTCAGGCGCCCGGTGGTCTCGGCGGCTTTGAGGTTGCGGACCATGTCGTCGAGGCTGGTGAAGTAGATCGAGTAGCCGGCCCGGCAGGCCGCGACCGCCAGGGCGACGGCGATGTGTGTCTTTCCGACCCCGGGCGGCCCGAGCAGGGCGGCATTCGCCTTGCCCTCGACGAAGGAGAGGGTGGCGAGGTCCTTGACCTTCCGTGGATCGAGCTCGGGCTGGAAGGAGAAGTCGTACTCGTCGAGCGTCTTGTGGTGCGGCAGCTTCGAGAGCCGCAGGCCCTGGCGGAAGCGGCGGTCGTCGCGGACAGCCAGTTCCTCGGACAGGACCAGGTCGAGGAAGTCGAGGTAGCCCATCTTCCCCTCGTCGGCCCGCCGGGTGTACTCGTTGATCGTTTCGGCCAGGTGGGGCAGGCCGAGCTTGCCGGCCGTGTTGCGGATGCGGGTGGAGACCAGCTCGCTCAAGACGTTTCCCTCGTGCTCGGACGGGTGGTGAAGGGGCGGGTTCCGGTCAGCTCGTCATAGACCGACAGCGGCCGGCGGCCGACCTCGACGCGGGTGGCTGCGGCCCGGTTCAGCAGAGCCCGTAAAGGCCCTGATTCCTCGCCCCGATGACGCTCACGACGGGGCTGCGGCAGAACATCCCCGGTGGTGGTCCGGCGTCCCTCGCCCGTGGGCAGGCCGTCCCAGTGGGCTTCCTCGACGACACGGACCCCGCGGCCGATCGCCCGCGGGTGGGTCGCCAGCAGTGTCTCGCCGCTGGAGTCGGCCATGGTGGAATGCAGCATGATCTGCGACTTCGTGGCCCGGATCTCCACTAGCTGCCGCGGGCGGACCCTGCGGGCGGGCACCGAGTAGAGGTTGCCGCCGAAGGCGACCAGGCAGTCCTTGCCGACTGGCCGCAGATGCCGCTCGGCCACCAGATACGGAGTCGGCGGCAGAGGCCGGAGAGCCACGTGATCACGGGCCGCCCGTTCTCCGATGATCTGCTGGTGAGTCCGGTGAGCCTGGGCCCGTCGCTGCGGGACCCAGGTGATGAAGGCGGCGTCCATCTCCTCGACGGAGGAGAAGGACCGGCCGGACAGGACGTGGTCGCGGACGATCAGAACCTGCCGCTCGACACGTCCCTTGCCTGTGGGCCGGTAGGCGGCCAGGACGTCGATGTCGAAGTCGTAGTGGCCGGCGAACCCGACCGCTTCCGGGTGTAGCGGAACCGCCTCGCCCGGGGCGACGTGGCGGCGGACGACGGTCTTCGTGCGGTCGTAGACGATCGTCATCGGCACCCCGCCGAAGTGCGCGAACGCGCGGCGGTGGCAGTCGAAGAACGTCTGCAGGTCCTGGCTGGTGGTGAAGCAGCAGAACGGGTCGCGCGAGTACGACAGCGTCATGTGGAAGGAGTAGACCTTCGGGATTCCCATGTGGGCGAGGATCTTGCCCTCGTCGCCCCAGTCCACCTGGGCCTGGGCGCCGGGGATCACCTCGAAACGGCGGTGCATGCCCGCCAGCTCATTGGGCGTGATGCCGAGTTCCTCGGCGATCCGGAGCCGGGCTTCCTGGACGTAGAGCTTGGTCCGCTGGTAGTTGCCGGTGAACCCGTACTCCGCTGCAAGGCGCTCGTGGATCACTGCGGCCTTCATCAGGATCTCGGCCCTCAGCATCGAGTCGACCAGCGGAGCGAACTCGTCGATCACCCTCGCCTTCGACCGACCGTTCGGCGACCGGCGCGGAGGTGCGGCGGGTCCGTCGGCTGCCAGGTATTTGCTGACCGTCCGCCAGTTCAGGCCCGTTTCCTTGGCGACCTCGGTCAGGCTCATCGCTCCGGACTCGACCAGACCACGAAAACGCCGTAGTTCCAGCCAGCGCTGCGGATCCAGGACCACGGCCACCCCATCTCTGCGACCTCGACCAACAGGCAGCAGAGTGCCGAATCCTCAACCTCAGCACATCAGGAACCCTGCACGTTCATCCGTACGCGGTCCTGCACGTTCACGTGTACGCCGACAACTGGGACCGTGAGCTTGGACAGGACGGGCCTTCGACCGCGGGGGCGGGGGCGGTGATGACGAGGGCGGCGGCCCGGATGTTGTGGCCGATGACGTCGGTGGCGGTGAGCACAAGCTGGGGTCCGACGGGGCAGCGGGCGAGCGTGCCACCGTCGGCCGGGACGAGCCGCCGGGGATTCACCACTCCCCCGCAAGGGCACTGCCCTGTGCCGCTACACCCGTGCCCTCGCCGGGGGGGGATGACGAGGGCACGGGCGGAGGCTGCAACGGGAGCGACGACCAATCGGCTCACAACCGCCTCTCCGCGAGAGTAGCCCGGGACCGCCACGCGTGCCGGACGGTCCGGGACCTCTGCGCGGATCAGAACTCCAAGACGAGCCCGTCCCGTAACCACCCGGAACGTGCTGCGCCCCCGTATCGAGGTATGGGGGCGCAGGGGAGAGCGCACCAGCTTGATCAGTCGGCCTGGCCTCCCGCTGTGTTCACCGCTGGTTGTGAAGCTGGGTGCGGTCGTGGGCGAGTTGCTCGATCAGGTCGGTGTCGCTGGAGGGCAGGGGGCGGCCCAGCAGCCGTGAGATGTCGCGGTGGAGGTTGAGGGAGGCGCTGTCGTCGTCGGTGATGAGGAGGGTGGACAGGAGGGGGGTTTCGGGGGTGGTGTCGGCCTCCACCAGGGCGAGGAGCTCGACCTTGTCGCCGTGGTTGAGCTGGCCGAGCTGGCGCAGGCCGGTCTTGTCGCGGAGTTCGGGCCAGGTGGTGACGCGGTGCTCGCGGGCGGCCTTCTTCAGGGCTCCGCGGACTGCCGGGGCGAGCGGTGCGACCTTGTCGGCACGCGCCTGCCGGGATCGCTGTTCTGCGGCTCGGGCTACTCGCTGGGCAGCGGCGGCCTTCTTGGCGGCCAGCTCCCGTTGCGTGGCTTCCTGGCTGGCGGCCATCTCCTTCAACCACGCGTCACGTCGTTCTTGCTCGGCCCGGCGCTCTTCCTCCCGGGCGCGCTCTTGTGCGGCACGCCGGGCGGCTTCCTTCGCGGCACGCGCTTCTTCGATGCGGTCTGTGAGGGCGGCGACGACGTCCTTCTCCTCCTGCGAGGCATCGGGGTCGTCCTCCAGCAGCCTGACGGCCTCGTAGTAAAGGGCCTCCGTCGGCTTCTCCCGCAGCTGCTGCACCACCTTCTGCCGGCGCTGCGCGTGCGCCTCCAGCCGCCGCAGGCACTTGGGCAGGGCGACGCGCAGCCGGTTGGCGTCATCCGGATGCAGGTCCGTCTCCAAGAGGCGCGGGATCGCCTCGACGACGTCCTTGATCTTCCTGGGGCTGTCGTGGTCGATGTCGAGGTGGCGCAGCAGTTCGTGGGCGGGGTCGCTGCGCCGGGGGTCGCGGGCGGTGGCGCGGGTGATGGTGACGATCTCCCGGCCGGCCGGCGCCTGTTCGGGCTGCGGTGCGGGGGCCGGAGTGCTGGTGGCGGGCCTGGACTTGGAGACGAGGCCGGCGGGGGTCAGGACGATGTCGTCCAGAGGGTCCCAGTGGTCCGTGCCGCGGCCGTGGAGTTCGGTGCCGAACTGCAGGGTGCGGCCGCCGCCGGGGCGGTCGGCGAAGCGGACCCGGTGGAGGTGGCCGCGCTGGATGAGGGCGTGGGTGTCTCGGACGCCGGGGCCCAGGATGGTCTCCCACCTTCCGGGGTCCCAGGTGATGGGCTGGTTCCGGTCGAGGTGGAGAAGGATCGCCCGCCCGTCGGGAAGATGGACCATGACGGCGGATCCCAGGGGCTCGGGAAGGGTGAACTCGGCCTCGATGCCCTGGGTGCGCAGCCACGACTTCAGGTGGGCCTTGGCGAAGAGGTGGTTGGCGTCGTCCTTGCCGCGGTCCTTGCGGCCGCAGGGGCCGCCCGTGCCGCCGCTGCCGTGGTGGGCGAAGTGGCAGATCTTGTCTGTGCACAGGCGGGTCGTCAGCTGCCGGCCGCAGCCGCCTTCGAACTGGGTCCCGCACCAGATGGTGACGCCGGTGTGCTCACGGCGGAAGGCTTCCAGCTCGTCAGGGGTTTCGGGGCACAGGGCCGGCTCGTCAGAGTCGGGGCTGCCGAAGACCGCGGTCTGGATGAGGCGTCGGTCCATCCTGCTCCAGTTGCTCCAGAAGGGTGACTTCTCCTCATTGTGCTCCCGGGGACTGACAGCGCGGCGCCTTTCGGCGGGCTGCGCGGCGTCACGCGGGCCGGGGCGGGCAGCTTCACGGCCCCGGGCGCCCCTGCTGCGTGTTGTCGCCCCGGCGCGCGGGCTGCGGCGTGCGCCGCCCAGGCACGCATCTGCGCGGTCCGGCCGTCGATGCAGGGACCGTCGGGTGAGGTGGGTGGTGTCCTACGCTCTACGACATGACACGTGGTGGTGCCCGCCGGGGCGGGCGGAAGGGCCAGACCTACACCGCCAAGCCCAACCTGCAGTCCTACGACATCACTCCGGCCTCCGAGGTCACCGTGACACGGGCGGACGGCACGGTCGTGACCGAGCCCGCGAAGCAGGCCAAGGCCACGGTCCCCGCCCGGCGCAGCAAGGGCCCGGCGGTGTGCGCCATCTGCGGCTACGCGATCAAGGACCGGGTCCTCTACAGCTGGGAACGCGGCCGCGCCCGCAACAAGCCGGTGCACGGCCGGTGCGATCCCAAGGCCCGGCCCGAGCGCCCTCCGCGCCCCGGGGCCTCGAAGAACGCCTACGCGACCCCTCCGCCGAAGAAGCGGCCCCCGGGGCCGCGCAAGCCCGTGGGCACCTGCCCCAAGTGCGGTGCGCCGCCGGGAGAGCGCTGCACCGTCCAGTACGCCGACGGCACGACCGGGCAGGTCGAGATCGGGCACCTGCAGCGCCGCACCGCCCCGGACGCTTAGGGCCTGTCCGGCCGATCAAGGTCGCGTTCCATCGGCATAATGCCCTGGGTGGATGCCCCTATGACCATGGCGGATGCCCTGAATCGCAAGAATCCCTGGACGCCTGCTCACCAAGCGGTGGAGCTGAGCGAGCACGCCACGCTCACGCGCATCCTCGACGAGGGAGCCGACGCTGACGAGGTCTGCTGCCGGATGACTCTGCTGATGCACGCCATCGACACAGAGGTCGATGTCGCGAACCAGTCGGGGGAGCCGATCGACAGCGCACTGACCGCGATCCTCCTGGCATACGGTGCTGATCCACATCTCGCGGTCAACGGCCAGGCTGCCTACGACTGGGCCCACGAGCTCCGCCACGACATGGCGATCAGGCTGATGGATCGGTTCAGCACCCGCACCACCAAGCTGGCAGCCCGATTCAGAAGGATCCGCCGACGGTAGCTTCTGCCGATGATCGGCCGGACAGGTCCTAGTAGTGCTTCGTTAGGTTCTTCGTCTGGTTCTGTTGCGGGGTAGGGATCGGCCGCAGGTGGTGCAGGTGCCGGTCCAGCACTGCAGCAGGTCCTGGAGGGTGTCGAGGACCTGGTAGAGGGTCAGGCCGGCGTGTGGGCTTTTGGGTCGAGCCGCCGCAGGGTGAGGAAGGCCTGGGCGGCGGTGACGAGGGTGACGTGGTGGTGCCAGCCGCGCCAGGTACGGCCTTCGAAGTGGTCCAGTCCCAGGCCGTGCTTGAGTTCGCGGTAGTCGTGTTCGATGCGCCAGCGCATCTTCGCCCAGCGGACCAGGTCGGCGACCGGGGTGGTGGCGGGCAGGTTCGATATCCAGTAGCCCGTCGGGACGTCCTGACCGTGCGGCCACTCGACCAGGAGGGTCCGTGCGGGCAGGACACCGTCCCACCGGTTGCGGCCACCGCCGGTGCTCTGGGCTGCGGCCAGGGACCGCTTGCCCGTGGGACGGATGGTCAGGACGGTGAACCGCGAGGTCATCGCTCCTTTGCTGCCCTGTCGCCAGGTGACCTCGGTGAACTGTTCCGGGCCGGTTTCCTCCGCGAGGGCACTGACGGCTCGGGGCGGGGTGCGGTAGCGGGGCAGGGTCGGCGGTCCGAGCCCGCCATAGGCGGGCCGGTGCGGCTCGGCCTCTTCGGCATGAGCGACTTCCTTGCCGGTCAGCGCGAGGACATAGGACAGCCCGCGTTCCTCCAGGCCGGTCCGGAACAGGGTGCTGACGCCGTAGCCCGCGTCGGCGACCACCACCGGCGCCTTCAGATCCCAGCCGGCGAGCGTGTCGAGCATGCCGAGCGCCAGGCGCCACTTCTCCTGGTGGGCAACGGCTTCATCCGGCACTCCGGCCCGACGACAGCGGTCCGGCTCGTCCGTCCACTCCTGCGGCAGATACAGCTGCCAGTCCAGCGGGCACGAGCCGGTGTCGGTGGCGGCGTGGACACTGACCGCAACCTGGCAGTTCGCCCGTTTCCCGAGCGCTCCGCAGTACTGCCGGGCCACCCCGACCGAAGCGGTGCCGCACTTGGGGAACGACACATCGTCGATCACCCACACCTCCGGGTTGATCGCCCGGCTCAGCCGTTCGGCGATCCGGCGCCGCACCGGCAGCGGATCCCACGGCGACTGGTTCACGAACTGCTGCAGAGCCTGCATGTTCCCGTCCGGCAGCCGCTCGGCCATCGGTTGGACCGACTTCCGCCGCCCGTCCAGCATCAGACCCCGCAGATAACACCCGCCCCACCGCCGCTGATCCCGCCGCGGCAACGAGGCGAACACATCGGCAACGAACTCCGATATCTCACCCCGGAGCCGTTCCACCTCCCCCAACCTCATGACCGGAAGATGCCCACCACCAGGCAAGATCACCCAACGTAACGAAGCACTACTAGTGCCGCAGCCTGGGCTTCGAGCTGGTCGACATGGGCCGCGGTCCGGGCTGCCGCGCCTTCGACGACCTGAACAGCCAGATTCTCCGCGTCGTTCAGGCTGGCCCAGGAGGCACGCGGCGCGTAGTGGGCCAGCGCTCCCTCGAGCGCCTGCCTCCCGCCCCGACTGTAGATCTCCGCGAATGTGTCGTAGTCGGGTTCCTGAGCCATGGGACCTCCTGGGGTGTTCTGCGGCTCGCTGATAACGACCCCGCGCGGACGGAGGTGACGCGTGACTCCCGTTCAGCCTTGCCTGGTCCGCGGGCGTTCGGTGGACAGCACCACCCACACCCGCCGGCCTCCCTCGGAGGTGTCGGTGCCGCAGCTGGCGGTGCCGGGGACGGCAAAGAGGTCGGCGAGGACCGCATCGTCGGCGCCGGCAGCCGCGTGGCTGAGGACGACGACGAGCATTTGTCCTGGTCGGGTGGATGCTGATCCGCCAGCCCTCGTCAGCGGAGACCGCGTCGACGATGAGTCGCACGGTCTCCTCGAGGGCCTGGTCGGCGGGGTGGGTGTACCCCAGCCGCGAACCGACTCGGTGGCCTTGGCTTCCAGCTTCGACACGATCTTGTCCGCCTGCTCTGGCAAGGCCCCGGCAGCGGCCCGAGCCCGGAACACGGTGAACCGCGCACTGGCTGCCACTCTCTGGTGGTGGCCGGTCAGGGCCAGCTCCTGGCCGTACGTGTCGCAGTCGGGCTGCTGGGTGCAGACTGCGTCTCCCTCGCCCCCGCGAGTGTGGTGGAGGGTTCGGTCCGGACTGGGCGCAGGCGGGCGTCGGTGCCCACATCTCGACTGCTGGTGCGTCAGGGCTTGGGGTGAGGGCGCTTGGTGCCCATGCGGCCGTCGTGCAGCGCGGCGAGGAGCTCGTCGGGGTTGGGCTGGAGTCCGCTGCCCAGGTAGCGGATTCCCTCGCCCTCGGGTGGGGTGTCGGTGTCCTTGCCGATGGGGTGCCGGCGGCTGGTGGAGGTGCGCCAGCCGAAGCGGGAGTCCCACACTACGGCTGCGGCCGGCTGGTCAGGGTTGAGGATCACGGCGGTAGCCAGGGCGTCGCCGTCGAGCTGGCGGATCTCGACCTGGGCCTGCTGGGCGATGTCGGCGGCGGCCAGGGCGTCGGCGGTGTGCTGCAGGTAGGGCTGGGCGCCGCGGGCGTGGAGCTCGCGCTCAGCGTGCGTGACGGCGGCGCGGTGGGTGATGGCGGGGTAGCCCAGCTGGAGAGCGGCGTCCTTCAGGTCGAGGCCGGGCTGCTGCTCGACGAGGTCGGCGATGCGCCTGCCTCGGAGGGTGGCCAGGCCGTTCTGCGCGGTGGGGAACTTGGTGATGCCGAGGGTGTCGGAGACGGTCTCGACGGTGACGGCGGGGTCGGCGTCCAGGAGCTCGGCGATCCGGGGCAGGATCTGGTCGCGGGGGATCATGTCGCCGCTGCCCTCGCGGCGGCCGCCGCCGGCGCCGCGGCCGGGCCGGCTGTCCTTGTACGCGGTGACCAGTCGGCGGGGCCAGTGCTCGGTGCCCTTGGGGCCGGCAGGCACGAGGACCATGCCAGCGACCAGAGCCGGGTCCTTCTTGTAGGTGTTCCAGGTGACGGGTTCGATGCCGAGCGCCTGGGCGGCCTCGTGGCGGTCGAGGAGGTCCTCGTCGTCGTCGACCTGGGGCAGCTCGGGGATGGGCTCGCCGGCGTAGAAGGCCTTGGTCTGCTCCGCGTCCCAGAGCTGGTTGCGGGCGTCGGGCGAGCTGATGGGCGCCGGGTGGCCTTCTGCCGCGTAGGGCTTCTGGTTTCGAAGCGTGGTGAGCTTCTTGCCGAGGGCGTCAGCCAGGTCGGACATGGTCTGGACGTACGGCAGGCGTCCGGCGCGGATCATGTGCTTCTCCTTCATCACAGGGCGGGGCGCTCGTCGCGCCCCGCCGGCGGGGGTGTCAGTCGGTCGTCGGGTCGGGCAGGCAGTGCGGGTTGCACGGCTCGCCGGCCTCGGCGCCGCATCCGTCGCAGGGGCGGGCGGCCGCCTCGAGGAGCGGGCGGAGGTGAGCGAAGGCGCTGCCGGCGGTGGTGTGCGGGGTGAGGCGGCCGGCGGCGATGAGGTAGAGGGCGTGGGGCGGGTTGGCGGTGGTGCGCACCCGGATGCCAGCGGTGTCGCCCGGGCCCGCGGCGAGGCCGGGAGCCGCCAGGACGCCCGCGCCGGGAACGGCGGTGACACCGGCCTCGGCCAGGAGCTCGGCAAGGTGGGCGAGTTCAGCGTCCGCGGCTTCGGCGGTGGCCGGCCACGCGGACGCGGCAGCGTTCTGCGTCGTGCTGACGGCGGAGTGGGTGAGGGAGAGGGGCATGGGGCCTCCTGAGTGGGTGGGTGTGTGTTCGGCGCTGCGGGCTGCCACCACCCGCGAGCAAGACAACATTACCTAGCTTGTATCATCGCTGGCAAGTCGGCTGGATCCGCAACGCCGCCTCGTACGGATACACTCAGAAGCGAGATACGCCTCTCGGGTTTCCCGGAGTGTGTGTTTTCGGTTGGCCGGCGCCCTTGCCACCCGCCTCGGCGGAAGTGGGCGCCGGCCGCTTTGGTTTCCGCCCGCCACCTGCGACCGGGGCTTCCTCCGCGCGTGCTCTAGGGCGACGGTGTCGCGTTCGGTGTCGAAGCGGTCCCTGTCGCCGGGGGGGGTGCCCCTATCTCTTTGGTCAAGGTGGTGGGGTGGGTGCCGGGCGGTGAGGCCGCCTGGCACTGTGACTGTCATGAGTGTTGAAGCACCTGTTGAGGAGTCGGCTGATGAGGGCCTGCGTCCGTGTGACTACTGCGGTCACCCGGTCTTGATCGACTCGGTCGACGAGTACGACTGCCCGGTGTGTGGCTATCGTGACGAGGATCAGCCTGAGGCTGCCGGCCGGGGTTCGTAGAAGGTTCCGTCGCGGAGCATGGCGAAGAGGACGTCGGCCCGTCGTCGGGCGAGGCAGAGCAGGGCCTGGGTGTGGTGCTTGCCCTGAGCGATCTTCTTGTCGTAGTAGGCCCGCGATGCCGGGTCGCCCAGGGCGGCGAACGCTGAGAGGAAGAAGGCCCGTTTGAGCTGCTTGTTCCCTCTCCTGGAAGGTTGTTCGCCGCGGATCGAGGAACCTGAGTTGCGGGTCGCGGGTGCGAGTCCGGCGTAGGCGGCGAGGTGGCCGGCGGTCGGGAAGGTGCTGCCGTCGCCGACCTCGATCAGGATCCTGGCTCCGGTCCTGACGCCGATTCCGGGCATGGACGTCAGGACCTTCGAAAGAGGGTGGGCCTTCAGGAGTTCTTCGATCCGTGCGGCCAGCAGTTTCCGCTGGTCAAGGACGGCGGTCAGGGATCCGGCGAGGCTCGGGACGATCAGCGCGGCCGCCTCGGTGCCCGGAACGGTGACGGTCTGCTCGTCCAGAGCGGTGAAGATGTCCTCGACCAGCCGCTCGGCCATCCTCGGCGCCTTCGGCCGTAACAGGGTGATCAGCCGTCGTCGGCCGGCCTTGCGGATCTGGGCCGGAGATCCGAACCGTTCCAGCAACGTGAGGACGGCCGGGTGCTGCAACCGTGGCCCCAGGACCCGCTCCAGCGACGGATGGATCTGGGTCAGCAGGCCGTGCAGCCGGTTCGCGACCCGGGTCGCCTCGCCGGCCAGGTCGTCGTCAAAGCCGACGATCATCTCCAGCTCGGCGATGGTCTCGTCCTCGCCGTCGATCGCCCGCAGCGTGTGGGGCATCGCGCGGGCCGCGTCCGCGATGATGAACGCGTCCTTCGCATCTGTCTTGGCCTCGCCGGGGTAGAGGTCGGCGATCCTTCGCATCGTCAGCCCGGGAAGGTAGGCCACCGGGCAGCCCATGTCCCGGGCCACGGCCAGCGGCAGGGCCCCGATCGAGGCCGGCTGGTCGACGACGACAAGCACCGTTCCGTGCTTGGCCTTCAGCTTGGCGAAGAGCTCGCGGAGCTTGGGTTCGGTGTTGGGTAACCGCTTGTCGAAGGCCTTTTTGCCAGCTGGGGTGACTGCGGTGGCGTGGTGTTCGCCCTTGCCGACGTCCAGGCCGAGGAAGACGTCGATGTCGCCGATGTCGATCACGTGCAGGCCCCTCCGCTCACGCTTTCGTCCGGCCTTGCCTCGGCACCGAGCTGCCACATCCACGTTACGGAGAGCTCTTCCGGCTCGGGTGAAGCCGGTGCTCAAGCCCCTCATCAGCGGTCCGTCGATGCCTCCGGGCCCGGTGACACCACCCCCCGGATCATCAACCGCAACAAGGGGGGGAAGTCATGCCGGACCCGAAGGCCGGAGGCCCCATTGCGGAGCCACGAAAAAGGTAACGGGGGGGGACCGAGCTCCTCGCGCAGCTCGATCGAACAGCTCTCGCATCGTCATGTAGGTGGCGTCACCGAGTGCTGCTCGTTCAGCAGCCCCGTGACCTCCGCCTGGATCGCGGGCAGAGCGAGCTCGGCGGCGTCCCGGCACCTCACTTGTATCAAGCCGAAGCGCAGATCGCGTACGACTGAAGAGGCCCCGGCACCGCACCGGGGCCCTCTCTGCGTAGTGATTCCTGGTCAAAGCCATTGACCAGCAGGTTTCTGTCAGTGAGTGTGGCAGTCCAGAGAACGGAGATCGCCGTGAGCGAAGACCTGGTCAGCCGTGCGATCGTCATGCCCGACGGCGCCAGAGTGATCGTTGTCGTGAAGCCCGCGCTTGCCGCGCTGAGCGACGCGGAGCTCCTTCTGAAGCTGCCCTTCATCGAGACCATCAACGAGCGCTGGGCGGAGCAGGAGGCCGAAGAGGAGCAGAAGCGCGAGCAGGGAGCATCATCCGACTGGGCCGTGCCGGACGAACTTCGAGACGAGATGGAACGCGCTAAGGCCAAGGGGCTGCAGTCAGACCTCCGAGTGCTTGCACAGCGTCTCCAGGCAGCCGCCCCCGAAGGCACGCGCGACTTCGACGAGGGGATCGCCTGGGCGGTGCGCTGGCTGGAGAACACGGCCACAGGACTCACCCGCTAGGAGGCCGTCATGGCGGACGAGTTGCACCAGACGACCACCCGCATCCGGACTCGACATCTTTCGGAATTCCGGACTGTCGTCTTTGAGCTACCGAGCGGAGCCCCGGAGGTTCCACTCCCGTACGGTGCCGGCCTGCTTGTGCCGACCTACATCCGGATCCACTACGACCACTACTACCCGCCCAACGAGCGCACGACCGCCAGGGCGCGCGTCTTCGGATCGCCGAGGAAGCCTGGCGAGGCGAAGGAGAGTGGCCTGGTGGACGTCGAGTTCACGCATGAAGCCCACTGGGTCCCGGAGTGGGTCACGCAGCTGATGCGGGACTCCTGCCCCATCAGATGGACACTCGCCTGATGGAGTGAGCTCCCAGGCGTCCCCCGTTACGCCGTCGGCGGCGTCATGTACGGCGGGTCCCGCAGCTCAATGTCGCTGACGGTGATTCCCTGCTCGTCGGCCAGGCGCTGCAGCTGCTCCTCGCGCATGAAGAGGGGTGCTTCGGTGTCGACGAACTGTCCGAGGTACTCGCCCGTATGGCGGTTGTACGTGATCTTCCTGGTTGCGGCGTTGCCCTCCTCGATCCCCATCCTTTCGGCGGCCACCGTGAAGCCGGTGCCCGCGGAAGCGGCGATGGCCCGGTCCCGGCACTGGTGGATGAACTCTGCTGAGGGGCGGATTGACCCGTCGCTGAAGAGGGCGCGGATCGCCTCCAGCTCGATGGTGTCGCGCGCCGCGGTGATACCAGCGGCGTGTAGGGCAGCGAGGGCCTCGTCGAAGCGCTCGGCGGGACCGTAGAGGAATGCGTAGACCGTGCCGCGTACGTCGTCCATGGCGCGACCCTACCGATGCGGGATCCGGCGAAGCACCCGAACGGCCCACTCGTGGCGGCGTGTCGCTACAGCGGCGACCGGCGGTCCGCGATGACCGGGGGGTAGCCCGCATCGCGCGTTCGGGTGCGAGGTGTTGGGGCACGTCCGGTACGGGCGTTCACGCCATCACCTTCGCGTTCTTGCCGTGCAGCGGGACGGCGGCGAGCTCGGGCAGACGCTGTGCCCATGGCGCGCGGCGGACCGGCTCGGGGCGGCCTTTGGTACGCAGCTTCTCCAGCCGTACGGCCAGGAGGTGCTCGGCGGTCCGGGTCTGGGCTGTCGCGGCGGCCTGGGTCGCGGCGCGGAGGGCGGCGTCGCCGTCGGGCATGGACTGGTGCCAGGGTTTGCCGCGTTCGGTGGCGTACGCCTTGCGTGCCTCGGCTTGGGCTTCCTCGCTGCGGCCCAGCGTGTCCAGTGCACGCTGCCGGTAGTCCGCGACCGCGTCCTCGGCGGTGAGGAACGCGTTGTACGCGGCTGCGTCCTTGGCGGCTTCGGGACCGGCGGCATCCAGGTCGGCAAGGTCGGTGATCTTCTGGAACTGCGCCCACTCGGCGGCGATGTCGTTCTCGATGGCCGCGCGGACCTCGGCGGTGACGGCCGCGACGCTGGACGGGTCGGTCAGGTCGGCCGACCAGGTGGCCTGGAGGAGGCCGGCCTCGCTGATCAGGACCTCGATCTGCCGCCGGTGGTCGCATGCGTCGCACAGCCCGGCCGACCGCTCCCGGCCGCACTCCTCACACGTGACAGCCTGCCGGACTGCGGCCTCGGCTGCGGCCAGCGTCTCTGCCTCGGCACGGAGCGCCGCACGCCGCGCCTTCCGCTCCCGGGCTTCTTCGCGGCGGGCAACGAAGCCGACGGCTTCCGCCTTGGCATGCCGCCCGACAGTCAGAACCAGGGGGTGCACCGTCGCGTCGGTATCGGCGTCGTACGCTTCGACACTTCCACCGGCTCGCCGTCCACGGCGACGGTCACCCTCTTGCGCTGGCCCCCTGGTGCTGGGTGCCGCCGTCGCCATGAACGACCTCCCCGACCCACTCCGACATCGCGAACATGCACGACACCTGAAACGCCAGCTCAGCGGCATTCCCAACACGACCCCAGTCGGTAAAACGGACGAGGCGCACGGAACCGCTGGGGATCTTGGACGTCCGTGGGCGGCGATTCACGACAACGCCCGGATCCCGGCGGACTTCCGGCTCTACCTGACCGCGACCCCGCGCATCCTCGCCGCACCCCGGCCGCAGAAGGGCGCGGACGGTCAGGAGGTGGGGCTCGCGACCATGGTCGACGACCCGAACGGGACCTATGGAGCGTGGATCGCAGAACTCGGGCTCTCGGAGGCGATCGAGCGGGAGATCCTCGCCGGGTTCGAGATCGACGTGCTGGAGATCCGCGACCCCTCCCCCATTCTCGGGGAGACCGAGGAAGCGCAGCGGGGCCGGCGCCTGGCGCTGCTGCAGACCGCGCTCCTGGAGCACGCGGCGGCGTACAACCTGCGTACGGTCATGACGTTCCACCAGAAGGTGGAGGAAGCCAGGGCGTTCGCGGACAAGCTGCCCGAGACGGCGGCCGAGCTGTACATGAACGACGCCTCCGATGAGGACCTGGCGAAGGCGGAGAAGCTGCCCGCGTCGTCGATCGACGCCGAGTTCTACGAACTCGAGGCCGGACGCCACGTCCCGCCGGACCGCGTGTGGTCGGCGTGGCTGTGCGGCGACCACCTCGTCACCGAGCGGCGCGAGGTCCTGCGCCAGTTCGCCAACGGCATCGACGCGGCCGGGCGCCGGGTGCACCGGGCGTTCCTCGCCAGCGTTCGCGTTCTCGGAGAGGGCGTGGACATCACCGGCGAGCGGGGAGTCGACTCGATCTGCTTCGCCGACACCCGCGGCTCACAGGTGGAGATCGTGCAGAACATCGGCCGGGCCCTCCGGCTCAACCGCGACGGCAGCACCAAGGTCGCCAGGATCATCGTGCCGGTCTTCCTGGAGCCGAACGAAGACCCCACCGACATGGTCGCCAGCGCCTCGTTCCGCCCTCTTGTAGCCGTGCTCCAGGGCCTGCGTTCGCATGACGAACGTCTGGTCGAGCAGCTCGCTTCCCGGGCGCTCACGAGCGGGAAGCGCAAGGTGCACGTCCGGCGTGACGAGGACGGGCGGATCGTCGGGGCCGGCGGCGAGAGCGACGGCGAGGACCAGGAGGACGACGACACCCAGGCCGCCACCGAAGCCGCTCTGCTGCACTTCTCCAGCCCGCGCGACGCGGCGACGATCGCGGCGTTCCTGCGCACCCGGGTCTACCGGCCGGAGTCTCTCGTGTGGCTGGAGGGCTACCAAGCCCTGATCCGCTGGCGGAAGGAGAACGAGATCACCGGCGTCCACTCCGTGGCCTACGACGTCGAGGTCGAGGTGGGGGTCACGAAGGAGTTCCCGCTTGGGCGGTGGGTGCATCAGCAGCGGAAGGCGCTGCGGGCCGGGGAGCTGGAGGAGCGACGCAAGACGCTGCTGGACGCTCCTGAGGCCGGGATGGTCTGGGAACCCGGCGAAGAGGCGTGGGAGAACAAGCTCGCCGCCCTGCGCTCCTACCGGCGGGCCACTGGACACCTCGCACCCCGACAGGACGCCGTCTGGGGCGAAGGCGAGGCGATGGTGCCCATCGGGCAGCATCTGGCGAACCTGCGCAGGAAGGACGGTCTCGGGAAGGACCCGGAACGGGCGCACGAGCGCGCCGCGCAGCTGGCTGCGATCGACCCGGACTGGAACTGCCCGTGGCCGCTGGACTGGCAACGCCACTACCGCGTCCTCGCCGACCTCGTCGACGCCGACGGCCACCTGCCGGCCATCGCACCCGGCGTGGTCTTCGAGGGCGACGACATCGGGCGGTGGCTCCAGCGGCAGAAGAACCCGGGCACCTGGGCGCAGCTTCTCCCCGAGCAGCAGCAGCGGCTGGCGAAGGTGGGCGTGCAGCCCGACCAGACACCGTCTTCCACCCCCGCAGCCGCGCGTGCCGCCAAGGCCCCGAGCAAGGCGCAGCAGGCGTTCCAGCGGGGCCTCGCGGCCCTCACGCAGTGGGTGGAGCGGGAAGGCGACCGGCCGGTGCCAAGGGGTCACGGCGAGCAGATCGCGGTCGACGGCGAGACGGAGCCGGCGATCGTGAAGCTGGGCGTATGGATTTCGAACACGAAATCCAGGAGAGACCGGCTGGACGCCGAGCAGCTCGCCCTACTCGCGGAGTTGGGCATGGACTGGGCAAGGCCCCTGGCGATCCCCCAGGCCTCCCCCGACACCCTCTGACCGCCGTCTTACGCCGCTTGCCCAGACACCGGGCCTCATAGGAGGTACGGGGTCCTGGGCGGCGGCTAGCGAGCGTGTTGCCGACCGGATGGCCTGTCTCATCGAACATGGACTGCCGCAGTTGAGGCCGTTGACTTCAGAACCGGCGGACATCTCACCTGTCTGAGTCTGCACCCATATCGGCGCGCATCCCCGTGTGTACTAGGGCCAGAGCGGCGAGGTACTTCTGCATGCACTCCCGGCCCTGGGTCTGGAGGTTCGTGCCGTCGATGATGAGGTCTCGCAGGTCACGCGCGCACCTGTCGAAGTCCTTGGCCAGCGTCAGCACTGATTGAGGGGCAAGAACCGCAAGCTCGTACCGCGGCGCGTAGCAGCCCGCGTACGCGGTGAATGCCCGGTGCCCCCGCTCTTCGTCGGTCAGCCCTACGGCCACAGAGAGCACTCGTAGCTGGGTGCGAGTGTCGGCATGAGCAGCGAGGTACCGCGCGTACACCTCCTGCTTCACCTTGCGGCGCTCCCTGCGATCTTCCTTGCACGCTCTGCGCTGTTCAACAAGGAGGGCAGAGCTGAGAGCGATGACTGCACCCAGGAGAGTCCCGACGAGGGGTAACCATGTCGTCATCTGGCGACCATAGGCTGCACGACGCCTTGCGGTGCTTGCTGGGCGGTCAAGTTCAATGAGATCGGCCAACCTTTGAATAGGCCGGACAGCAGCAGGTGGCAGGAGTCACGAGAGTGACGCGGAGGGCCGTGCCTCCATTACCCGGTAATGACGGAGACGGTCCCGGACAGCGGGCCTGGCCGCCCTCACACAGTGGGTCGAACGGGAAGGCGCCCACAGGCCCGTCCCACGCGGCGCGATCGTCGAGATCGAGGTCGACGGCCAGAACGAGCGAGTGCCAGTGAAGCTGGGCGTATGGATTTCGAACACGAAATCCAGGAGAGACCGGCTGGGCGCCGAGCAGCTCGCCGCGCTCGCCGAGCTGGGCATGGCCTGGGCAAGGCCGGTGGCGATCCCCCAGGCCGCCCCCGACATCCTCTGACCGCTCCCTGCGCCGTGCCAGGCAGACGCCGGTAAGCCCATATCCGCCAGTGGTCTCACAGGGCCTGGCGGGCCTTTCGGCAGGGCTCAGTGTTCCGGCAGCTCCGATGAAGCGAACCAGTGGGGGAACGGTCCGGCGGAGGGCGGGAAGGCGAACGGCGGGGTGCGATCGGTGAGCAGGCGCAGCACGAACTCGCCGGTGCCGCAGTCGAAGCGCTGCCACTCACCGCCCAGGTACTGCACCAGGACCGGCCAGTCGTTGGGATCTTCCGGTCCGGTCAGCCAGTGAAAGGTCAGCTCCTGTTCGGAGATCCCCCATGTGAGCACGCCGCCGGGCGCGGGGTGGACCGGGTACGGCCGGTACAGGTCGGCGTACCGCGCCATGTCCTGGCTCCAGGAGACCAGATCCGTGCCCAGCGCACCCGGCACCAGCAGGTCCAGGTACTCGTCGAAGCTGCCCGGGCCGAAGGCGTCGACGATGTCCTTGTAGTCACCGGGCAGCGCCGTGCCCAGCGCGGCCTCCGTCGCGGCCCAGTCGACGCCGCGCCGATCGGGCCCCGTCCACCCGGTGGCCTCCCGCAGCAACGCCGCCCACCCGACACCGGGCGGGCGGGTGAACACGCGCTGGGCGAGGATCACGACGCGGCGCGGGCCATCGGCGGTGGCCGTCACGCCGTATCCAAACCAGTGCTCGGCCAGCACCCACCCGCGCAGCTCCAGCAGCCCGCCCTCCCCGCCGACAGGGATCCCTCCCTCCCCGCCCACCGGCGCACCGTCGGGCACCTCTGCCGCCATACCCCCGACCACCCACGCGCGTACGGGCAGACTCGCCCCGTCGATCACGTCCGCGGCGATGCGCTCGAGCTCGGCCAGATCCTCCGCGTCGCTGGGCACACAGACATGCCCTGCCCCATGAATGGGCAGCGGGCAGTGCAATTCGGGCGCGCGCCAGGCGTCGTTCAGACGGGTGCGCAGAGCTGGGGCGTCCATGCGGCCAAGTGAACAGCACGGCACTGACATTGGTCTTTTCGACCTTGTCCCGAACCCGAGAGATCGCAGAGGGCGCCACGGGCGTCACTCGGCCTCGTGTCGGAACCCTCCATCGGAGGAAGCGTCGGACGGCACAGTCCTGCCGGCCACTAGCGTGCGCGGTGGGAGGTCAGGCCGAACTGGTCGTTGAACCGCCTCCCTGGTGCCCCTGACCTGTCATCCCCGCTATCACGGGTTGGCCAAGCCCTGACCTGCGATCTCTCGCATCCACGTCAGCTAGGTGCTGTCCGATGGGGCGTGTGAGCCGATCAGGGATGTGGCCTAGTCTTCGCTGAACGAGGGAGGCCGCATGTCGCGCTACACAGCCGAAGCAGAGGCGAGGATGAAGGGGATCACGTTTCCTGCCTGGCACGGAAAGCACTACGTGACCCTGGCCGAGCTGCTGGTTCGCCTCGGCAGCTTCGGCCTGGACCTGACCTGGCGCGTCGAATTCGACGAGATCGTCGATCCTCGCTGTACCGAGATGGAGAGACGGTCCGCCGAATCCGGCATGGACACGTTGACGCTGTTGTCGCTGACGACCCCCTTCCTCCAGTTGATCGACGCCGAAGCATGTGGGTTCGCCGGGGACGAACTGGTGGTCGTCCTCACCGAGTTCGACAGTTCTTTGTGGGACGTCAGGGCGGTCGACGAGCGCGTGCTCAGCGACCTCCGCCGTCATTACCCTGGCACCAAGGATCTCTGAACAGGGAGCTTCACGCCGGTCGTAGCCACAGGCTGATCGCGGCCACGGTGACCATCTCGTGGAAGACGTACGACCGTTTGTCGAGGCGTGTGGCTACAGCCCGGACGTTCTTGAGCCGGTTGATGGTCCGCTCGACTCCGTTGCGGCGCCGGTGGATCGTCTTGTCGAACCCTGTGGGCCGACCGCCTTGACTGCCACGGCGCCGGCGGTTGGCCCGCTGGTCTCTCGGCTCGGGGATCGTGTGCCTGATCTGGCGTCTACGCAGGCGACGCCGAATACGGCGAGACGAGTAAGCCATATCGCCGCCGACATGGTCGGGCCGGGTGCGCGGTCCCTTGTCGCCAGAGCGGTGGCCAGCGTCATCAAATGAGCCTGGTACTGGGCGTGGCGGTATCAGGCGAGGTTGACTGCGGCGTCGTCGGCAAGCGCGCCACCCTGGTCCACCCCAACGCGGCGGGCCACGAGAACGTCGCGCACCACGTCGAGCGAGTCATCTGCATCGCCCTCCTCGAACGCTGACCGAACCCGACACCGGAGCCCCGGAACCCGCGCGGAAGCGCGGCCCGGGGCTCCAGTGTCCCTTCTTTGGCTGACGACGGCGCAGGAGCCGGCCTTGGCCGCGGGCTGGCGTAGAAATGGCCCCGCAGGAAAGGGGGGGGCGGCTGGGCTCAGGAGATCCAGAGGAGCATCGCGTCGCCCTCCCGGGCCGCTGTGCGCAGGTACTTCGTGAGGTCGGCCCAGTGGGCGGCGACCCAGTCCGGTTCCTCGCCGCGCTCCCAGACGATCTGCGGGTAGATGTCCGCGGCGGCCAGATCGGCCGGGGTGACACCGTCGGTCAGGCTGTCGGGAGCGTGGGCCTCCAGGGCATCCACGGCGGCGCGTACCCGGTCTGCGGTGAGGAGCCGGGGCGGGCCGTATCCCCAGTCCTCGCCTTCCGGCCAGGGCATGTCCGCCTCTCCGAAGACCACGTCCACCGGGAAGCCGCGCCGGCTCAGCAGGAAGTCGAGGGCGTGCCATGCCTTGTCCGTCTCATGCACCCGCGCTTCGGCGGCCGCGTCGTCGCGGACGTACGGCGCGTGCGCGTGCGCGGCCGCCCAGTCGGGGTCCTGCAGCGCGCGCTCGAGTTCGGCCGGGGTGAGGCGGAGGTACTGCCCGATCATGCTCATAGACCACACCGTAGAAGGAGGCACTGACAGGATCATCGTGTCCAGCTGGGTGAACGACGCGGCCAGGCTCGCTGGCGACTCCCGCAGCGCGCGAGTGTGCCGGGCCGGGGAAGCGGTGCCGGGCTCCGATGGGGTTGCGCTGGGCCGAAGCACGATGGGTGCCGCCAGCGGCACCTGGTGAGCTGCGGCTTCAGTCGGGCCAAGCCCGGCAGCTGTCACCAACGAGGCGCGCTGCTTGCACCAGCGGCGCGCGACTACCAGCGCACGTTCGCCAAGCCGATGTTCTCTGGCCCGCTACGGTGCCGGCGTACCGAGGCCGTGGGCGGCGTGGTCCTGGCGTGAGCCGCACGCTCCGTGCGGTCCGGCCCGAACCGGACGTCCGCGCCGGAGCCCGCCTCGCGCCCTGGCACCGTCCCCGTAGCGGCCATCCGCGAGCCGCCGGTACTCACCTCATGATGCGGCCGGTTCGGATGCGGGCAGGACCGTGACCTTGAGGCCGAAGTACGTGCCCGGTTCGAGGCCCGTGACCTCCACCAGCCCGACCGCTCCCGTGGCCGAGATGACACAGAAGCCGTCGCCCTTGACCAGCAAGTACTCGTTGAGGCTGTCCTCGAATCGTGTGGCCTTCTTGCAGTCGGCCAGGGACTTCGACCCGTCCTTGATCAATTTTGCGCCCTGGTCCGCCACGAGCGCGTTGAAGAAGTCGTCCCAGTGAGCCTCGAACCCCTGCCCCTGCGGGCCCGTTTCACCCAGCCGCAGCGGATCGTCGTTCAGGCTGAACCCGTAGCCCTCCACCAGGTCGAACTGCGCGGTGCGCGGAGTCGGCTGCTTGCACGGGCTCGTCGGCGCAGCCGGCGGTGAGCTCGTCGGCGCAGCCGGCGGTGAGCTCGTCGGCGCAGCCGGCGGTGAGCTCGTCGGCGCAGCCGGCGGTGAGCTCGTCGTGGACGGGTCTGCGGAGGGGCTGGCCGGCCCGGAGTCCTCAGAGGCCTAAGGACCGGCCTCGCGCGAGGCTGAGGGCGCCGCACCGGCTTGCGAAGGCGGGCCCGGCGCTGTTCCCCGCGCGGGAGATGACGAACCGTAGGTGAAGATCGATACAAGCGCGGCGATCCCTGCCAGGAGGGTTCCCACGGCTGTGGCGATCGCCGTGATCTTCCCCCAGTCCCGGCTGCTGGTCGGCGCCTCGCCGTCTCCGGGCCTTGCACTGCTCATGCGCCCCCCATAGGCCGGTCGAGCGGACTTCACATGCTGGACGCACCGCGGTCTACCCCAGAGTTCCCGCGGCTTGCACGCAATCGGCCTGAACCACCTCGAGCACAGCCGTACCACCGCTCGGCTGCTCGGCTGCTCGGCTGCTCAGGAGTGATGGGGAGGAGCGGGACGGTCCGTTGCTCGTCTGCGGCGCAGGGCCGTGGCCGGCCAGTGGATCCCCGCCTGCTGCCGGGTCCGAGAAGAGTGGTGCTGGGGGTGCCGGGGGCTGTGGGAACGCCGGCGGGACGCCCGGGTCACGTTCGCGGGGAAGGCTTCCTCTTTTCAGCATGTCTGTCTCGGGACTGCGACACCGGCCGCGCGGAGCTTCGCCTCGACTGCCCGGTTCAAGCGCGTGATGGAAGGTGCCTCGTCTTCACGGTGGTGGTTGACCATGGCGTAGCGGGAGGCGGCGTCCGACTGGCTCCCGAAGCCGGTCGGCACCTGCAGCATTGCGCGCCGACTCAGAAAACTGTCGGCCAGTGCGGAGGCCAGCCCCTCGATCCGTGAATCGTCCGGATCTCAGGTCCTTCAGCCGGTCTCGGAAAGAACGCTGAGGTAGTGCGCGTGCTGAGCCCTTGTCAGGCGCTGGCCGGACCATCCCTGACAGAAGGAGCAGGCCGGACCATTCCACTCCCAGAATGCTTCGTGTGCGAGGAGTTGGGCGAGCGTCATGCGTTCGGTGTGCCGGTCGAGGCGTCGTGAGTGCTGGCAGTCTCCTCCCAGCGAGTGCGAGCGCCCCTGGTAGCGGCCGGTGAGGTTGGAGCCGTAGACGGGGATTTCTGCCAGGGGTCCGAGGAGGGCGTGGTCTGCGCGGAAGGGCCGTAGGTCGATGAACCGGCCGGGGAAGGTGAGTGCTGCTTCCCAGGCTTGCCTCAGGCCGAAGTGGATGTCTTTGACCTGGGTGGCGAGGTCACGCAGGTCGGTGGCGTGGGTGGCTTGCGCGGCGACACGCAGAGCTGCTGCTCGGTCGCTGGGGCTCCACCCCGAGCTGTCGCAGTCCTTCTTGAGGCCGTCAAGGCTCGTGTCCGCTGTGAGGTGTTCGTGGTGGTCCCGTGGGACGACAGGCACGGCCGCGGCCTGCTTCACGCTGGCCGGAGCTGGCTTCGGCGCGGTGTGGACGGCTGGCGTGGGCAGGATTGTTGCGGGTGCGTCTGCCTGGGGTCCGCCGGCGGCGTGCTCTTGGTAGGCGGCGGAGAGCTCCATCAGGTCGTTCCGGCGCTGACGCAGCAGGTCGTCGGGCTCTTGCAGGCTGGTGTCGAGCAGTTGTACGCCGTTTCGGAAGGGGTGGAAGCCGATCGACTCCCATAGAGCGGCGATCTTCTTCGTCGCGGTTGCGCGGTAGGCGTCGGTGATGTCGTCTCTGTAGTCGGGCCACTCCCCCAGCCCGGGCTCGGCTGCGACGGCGCAGCAGCCGCCGGAGAGCCGGCGGACGGCTTCTGCGGCGAACACGGGGCCAAGGCCGAATCCTCGCCAGGCCTTGGTGAGGAAGACACGGTCCAGGATGAGCAGATCGCCCACCGGGCACTCGATGGCCTCTTCGAAGGCTGCCGAGTACTCGTCATGGTCCAGGACGGTCGAGACGATGCCTTCCAGGTCGCCCGATTCGCTGTCGGCGACCATCCAGCGGTCGGCTCCGGTGTGGTCCCGCAGCCGCCACAGGCTCAGGCGGCCAACCTCGCTGCCGTCGTCTTTGGAGCCCTCACAAGCTTCCGTGCAGCCGCCCGCGCACTCCATGTCCTCATCGTGGATGTAGCGGACGGAGACGCCCCAGTGCTCGAGGGTGTCCTCGTAGTCGTAGGGGATCGCAGGGTGGCCGTGGGTGTAGGTCAGCTGCAAGCGGGCCGGATCGCCGGGGAGTTCCGATACGGGACGGCGCAAGAGACTCATAGCGGGCAGGCTAGCCGGAGGCACTGACAACGCACCGAGGAAAGCACATGATCCGGACTCAGCAGCTGTCAGGCTGTTGAGTCCGGACCCCACGCGCCATGTCCGTCCACAACCCCTGCCGGTCCGCGGCCCGATGGACGTGGCCACTCCCCCGGCCCGGCTAAGCCGTTGCGCCTGATGCTGGTGACAGGCCCCATCGCTGTCAGCCCGTCAACTGGTCTGCGACTGAGCCGGCCTGCCGCTCGATCGCGGGAAGGGTGGCGCCGTTCCGTATCTCTGCGAGGCAGGCTCTCTCAGCCTCCCGCGTCAAGGACCCAGTGCCCCCGGGCTCGGAGGGATGCGACCGCTGTCACGAGGCGGGCAGTTGCCGGCTGATGTGGGCATGCACGGTCAGTGCCACGGGTCGCTGTTCGAGGTAGAGCTCAGCGGAGTGGGGGTCGTCCTGGTTTTCGACGGCTTCGTCGGTGACGTCCGGCGCCAGGGCGGCAAGGCCGAGGCCCGCAGTGACCGGGTCGTTAGGGTCGAAGACATTCAGCCAGGCCACGTGTGTCGGAAGCTGCAATGTCGCCGGCGTCTCCAGACGGAGTTTGCGGTGAAGGGGAAGCCAGGCCAGTGGCGAGCCACAGGTGATGAGGTGGTTCACAGACGCCGGGATCTGGCCGCGCCGGAACATGTCGTACACGACGACACTGCCGAGGGAGTGGGCGATGATCAGCGTGGCGCCGGTCTGCTTGATCGACTGCAGTACCCGGTCGCGGACCTCGTCGGCCTTGTCTTTGTGCTTGTCGCTGAAGTAACCCTGGACCTCGCTGAGCCTGCTGAGCACTGCCTATCCCGCACGGGGGCCGAAGCGGCGGTCGATTGCAGCCAGTGCCGCGGTGACGCGGGGGGAGACGCGCGTCACCGTGCCCAGGGTGCCTGCTGGCAGCTGCTTTGAGGGGTCCGGCGGGGTGTGGGCCTCCAGAGCCTGCAGGAGGAACTCTTCGTCGCCGTCCGCTTCCAGCTCGGCCGCTTCCTCGTTCTCGCCGAGCTGCAGTCGGCCGCGGGGAAAGACATCGCCGTAGTACGGGGTAGTCATCCCCGGTGCGGCAGCGTTCGTGCCGATGTGCGTGGCGATGCTCCTGGACAGCCTGACTCCAGTCTTCGGCCAACTTGACGCGTTCCACCCTGGTCTGCCTGGCGAGCTTGGCCGCCCATTCGTCTACCTTGCACTGCTCGGCCTCGGGGAGCGCATCCCCGGCTTCCTTCGTTGCAAGCACGGTGCAGCAGGGGCGGGTGCTCGTCGGGACTTCGAGCCGCGGATGGAGCGGGGGGCGGGCACGTACGGATGGGGCTGTCGGACGCGCGCGGCGAGTGCCGGACGTTACCGTCCTGGGAGCCGGACGAGGGTGGCTACGGCCTGCTGCTCGTAGCCACCCTCGCGAGGGCGTGGGGCGTCAGGGACCGGACGGTTGGCAAGACGGTCTGAGCGACCGTGCCCGCCGGTAGGGATCAGGCGAAGAGGTTGAACCAACGGCTGTCCTGGATGAGGTTCACTCCCTCTGCGGGGCGGAACGGCCTCTGCCACGCGCCCGTGCCCCGGTAGAGGAACGGTGCCGGGATGGCGTCGTTGACGTCGGCCGCGTACAGGTCGGGCCTGCCGTCGCGGTCGGCGTCGCCGGAGCCGATCAGGTCGTCGTAGCGCTGCCAGCCGCCGCCCATGCGGGTCCGGGCGGCGAACGTGCCGTCGCCCTTGCCGAGGTACAGCCAGAGGACGCCGTCCCGGTCGCGGGCGACGAGGTCGCCGTGGGCGGCGCCCGCGAGGTTTCCGGTCGCAGTGATCCGGTCGTACGTCTGCCAGCCCCCGCTCCCGATCAGGCGGCGGGCGGCGAAGGGCTCGCTCGCGGACCCGGTGCTCCGGTACAGCCAGAGGCGGCCGAACCCGTCGGTGGCGACGAGGTCGGGGCGGCCGTCGCCCGTGAGGTCGCTGCCGCCCGTCAGGAGGGTGTACGCCTGCCAGCCGCCGCCGATCCGGGTGCGAGTGATGAACGGGGCCTTGCCGTTGCCGGTGCCCTGGTACAGCCAGAGCACCCCGCTCCGGTCGCGGGCGACGACCTCGGGGGCTGCGGCCCCGGCGATGTTGCCGGTGGCCTCGATCCGGTCGTACGCCTGCCAGCCGCCGCCGACGAGCGAGTCCGGATTCTGGTAGGTCTCTCGCCACTCCTCCCGGTATCGGACGTCCTGGAGCCACAGGTTGCCGGACTCGTCGCGGGCCAGGATGTCCGGGGAGCCGTCGCTGTCGTAGTCGTGCGCGCCGGTCTTGCGGGTGACCGTGAAGGAGCCGGACGCCTTCAGTGCGGGCCCGACGCGGTTGAGCGGGCTCGCGCTGATCTCCCAGGTGTACGGGCCGGCCGAGGCGGAGGTCCAGAAGTTGGGGTTTCCCTGCCAGTTGAGCGTGCCATTCCAGTCGAACCGGGTCGGCTGGGGATCCTCGCCCTGCTCCGGCTGGGCGACGTACTCCGTGATCGACTCGCCCGTGCGGGTGTTGCGGAGGGTGACCCACATGGTGACGTTGGTCCGGCTGAGCTCCCAGGACATGGGGAGCTTGCCGCCGGCGAGGTCGAGGTCCACCGTCGTGGGGACGGCCTGGCCGAGCAGCGTGACCTGCGTCGGCTCGCCCGTCGCGGCGAGCCGGGTGACGACCGGGACGCCGTCCGTGCCGGGCGCGACCCGGTAGAGGCCCTCGCCGCCGCTGACTGTGCCGCCGACGAAGCCGAGGGTGTCGCCGGCTGTGTCGAAACCGGACACCGTGTGGTCGAGGAGTTTGCGTGTGGGCGTGCCGGTGAGGCTGCGGGCGGTCAGCGGGATGAGCGTGCTCGCTTCCTCCGCCAGCAGCCCCCCGGGCCTGGAGTAGGTGACCCAGTCCCCGGCAAGGCCGAAGAGCAGCCTCCCCGATGTGGGCATCGGGAAGCGCTGGACCTTGTGGGTGGAGCGGTCGAGGACGACGACGCTCGTACCCGCACCCGACTCGTACTCGGTCCAGGCGACGTGCCCGGAGGAGAGAGCGTAGGCGAACTCCTCCATCGAGCCTTCGGCCGGGACCCGGCGGGAGAAGGTCACGGTGGCGGAGTCGAGGTCCACGATCGCCAGGTGATGGGCGGCCGCTGTCGTCCCGTCACCGGTGAAGTACCTCACCAGGGCCTCGCCGTCGGCGCCCGCCACCACGAACAGATCGGACGCGTCCGCGGGCAGCCCGGTCACCGTTCGGCGCACCGGTCCGTCCGTGCCGGGGGAGTACACGTCCAGGGGGCCGTGGCCCGAGAGGTCGGCTCGGACGAAGAGGTGGGAGCCGACGGCTCCCGCGTACCGGTCCCAGTCCAGAGGCAGCGAGAAGAGGTCCGTGCCCGTGGCCAAGTCCTTCAGGGTGGTGGTGGCACGGTTCTGGAGGACCGCGACGTCCGAGTCGCGGGAGAGGTAGGTGCGGGGCTTGTATGGGACGGTGGTCACCGCCCCGTCGGCCAGGCGGGTCCAGCGCCGGAGGGCGAAGTCGTCCGCGTCCTGGCTCAGGAACCCGGTCCGGCCCATGCCCAGAACCATGTCGCCGGGCTTGAGGAGGGGCGCTGCGGCGTCCGCCGGCGCCGCGGGCGCGGCGCCGGACAGGGAGCCGCTGCCTGTGGCGGCGCCGGCTGTGAGGGCGGCGGGGCCGGCGGTGGCCATCAGGACGACGGCGACGACCGCGCCGAGACGGCGGTGTGGGGTGTATCTGGGGCGAGCCACGGAAGGAAGCCTCTCAGTGGGAGGGGGAGCGGGTCAGTAGAGCTGCGCGTCGCTCCAAAGCGAGCCGATGTAGCGCCCGGGGGCGAACGGCGCCGTACGCTGGGCCGTGCCCCGGTAGTCCGTCAGGTCGGGGGTTCCGCGGCCTTCTCAAAGAACCAGCCCGTTGTCGTCGTTGAAGGTGTTCGGAGTGCTCAGCTTCCGCCTTGGGGCGAAGGGGGTGCGCACGTCGCCGGTGCCCTTGTAGTAGGAGAGGGACTGGCCCCTGTACATCGCCTTCCCGTCGACAAGCAGGTCGGCGCGGCCGTCCCGGTCGGCGTCGCCGATGCCGACGATCTCGTCGTACTCCTGCCAGCCGCCGCCGATCCGGGTGCGGGTGGTGAAGGTGCCGTCGCCCTT
The DNA here is from genome assembly GCF_055574655.1 of Streptomyces sp. NPDC029956. Lineage (NCBI taxonomy): Bacteria > Bacillati > Actinomycetota > Actinomycetes > Kitasatosporales > Streptomycetaceae > Streptomyces > Streptomyces sp. NPDC029956. Next base: position 51,931 of record NZ_JBVHZJ010000059.1, read on the forward strand.
GCCGAGGTACAGCCAGAGGACGCCGTCCCGGTCGCGGGCGACGAGGTCGCCGCCGCGGGCTCCGGCGATGTTCCCGGTGGCGGTGATCCTGTCGTACGTCTGCCAGCCGCCGCCGATCCTGACTGGGGGCGCGAAGGGCTTCGTGGCGCTGCCGGTGGAGTGGTAGAGCCACAGGACGCCGGTCTTGTCGGCAGCAAGGAGGTCGGCACGGCCGTCTCCGGTCAGGTCGGAGCCGGCAGTGATCTTGTCGTAGGTCTGCCAGCCGCCGCCGACCTCGATCCGGCGGGCAAGCGAGGTGCCGGTGCCCTGGTAGAACCAGAGGACGCCGGAGCGGTCGCGGCCCACCACGTCGGCGAAGCGGGAGCCGGCGACGTCGCCGGTGGAGATGACGCGGTCGTAGGTGTTCCAGCCGCCGCCGTGGTCGGTCCGCTCGGACACATGCGCGTACTGGGTGAGGATCTGCCGGAAGTCGTACGACAGCAGCCGGCCGTCGTCGTTGCGGACCAGGAGGTCCGGGGCGCCGCTGTCCGAGTAGTCGTGCGGTCCCGTGCCGCTGTCGACGGTGAGGGTGCCGGTCCGGACGAGGTCGGGGCCGATGCCGTTGAGGGGCTTGGCGGTCAGCGTCCAGGTGTAGGCGCCGTTACGGGCGGCCGACCAGTCGGGGAAGACGCCGTCCCAGGTGGCGGCGGCGAGCCCGATGTTCCCGTTGACGAGGCCCTCTCCCCTCGTCCACCGCTTGCCGGTCGCCTTGTGGACGAGCTCGAAGTCCGCCACCGCGTTGTTCCGGCCGACGTGCCAGATCAGGGTCGGTTGCGGAGCGTCCGTACGGAACCTCAGAGTGGTGGGGACGAACTCGTACGTCAGCGTCAGCGCGGTGGCCAGACCGCTGCTCGCACGGAGCATCGCGACCGGCCGACCGTCCGCGCCGGGGGCGATCCGGTAGACGCCCTCGCCGCCGGCCAGGGTCCCGCCCTGGACCGTGCCGCAGCCGTAGAGGGCCTTCGTGCTGTCCATGACCTTGACCGCGTCCCCGCCCGCGAGCGGGCGGGCCATGAGCGCGAACAGCGGGTTCGGCGCTGAGGCGTCGGCTCCGCCGTGCAGCGTGTATGTGACCCAGTTGCCCATGACGTCGACCCGGAGGCCGGTGCCGGTGCCGGTGAGCGGGGTCCGGACCGTGGCGGTCTCGCCGCGGCGGGCCGAGACGATGGTCAGCCGGCCCTGCGCGTCCTTCTCGGCCCAGGCGACGTGGGTGGTGGAGGCGCTGACGTCGGTGGCGGAGGCGGGCAGAGCCCGGTCGTCCGCGATCGTGCCGGTGGCCAGGTCGACGACGGCCAGGCGCCGCTGGGCCGTCCCTCCGACCGTGCCGGTGTACGCGAGGGCGAAGACATCGGGCACGGACAGGTCGTAGATCCCGAAGGCCGCGTCCGCGGGCAGGCCGGCGACCTCGTGGTCGACGAGCCTGCCGTCGTCGCCGGCGGAGACCAGGTGCAGACTCGTGCCCCCGGAGCCGTCCTCGACCGCCAGGAGGAGGGTCCTCCCGGCCGCCCTGAGGAGGTCGGAGGCGGGGCCGAGGGACGAGGTGTCGACAGCGACGGGCGCGGCGCCCGTCGCCATGTCGCGCAGCTCGTAGGAGGTGGGACCGTTCTGCTTCACGATGACGTCGCTGCCGACGGACCCCCGGTACGTGCCCGCCGACAGCTCGACGGTGCCGCCGTCCGCGTACCGGGTCCAGGTGAAGCGGTCACGCGCCTGCTCGTGGACGGTCAGGAAGCCGGACGGGCCGCCGCCGCGCAGAAGCCCTTTCTCGGGTACGCGCACGGCCTGCTCCTGTGACAGGTCGGCGGCCGCCGACGCACCGGTCGCGGCGGGCGCCGCCACGGCGGGGGCGACGGAGGCACCGCCGGCCGTCACGGCGAGTACGAGGGCGACGGCGACGGCGACTGCACGGACGTTGTTGGACAACGGAGACGTTCCTCCCCAGGAGTGGGGGGGGGGGGGGGGGGCGCCCCCCCCCCCCCCCCCCGGGGGGGGGGGGGAGGTGGTGCGTCGGGGAAAGTCCTGCCCCCCCCCTTCTGTGTTGTTTTTTTTTTGTTTGTTGGACCCAACCGAACACCCCCCCCA
>NZ_JBVHZJ010000060.1:0-53898 GCF_055574655.1 Streptomyces sp. NPDC029956
CGCCTCACCAGTGAGAACACCATCTCCTGGCGCGACCCGAAGAAAGTCACAGAGCATCCCATCTCGGGATGAAACATTGGACGAAAACGACCTCTAAGGGCTGTCCCGAAATCCAGTGCCGGGCTGGGGCGCCGCTACCCTAGGGCGGGAGGTGGCGGCTACTGGCCTGGCACTTGCGTTTGGCGCCTGCCCCGGGAAGAGTTTCGCGGACGCCGTTCGGGGCGAAGTCGTGAGGGCAGGGGCAGAGAGATGTGCGTGATGGATGCGGCGGTCAAAGAGGCTGCCGTCGCTCAGTTCCTCCGCAAGTATCCGCAGATGGAGCGAGCTGCATGCGACCACCCCGCGCTGCTGGGCTGCACGGATGTCGACTGGTCGCGGATTCCCGGGTGCCCTGCGGGGATCCCGGTCCTGCTCCGCAGTCTCCTGGATGAGGTAGCCGGCCCCGCGGCTCTGCCCGTACTGGAGAACGTCCTGATGAACAGCGCCTTCCGCGTGAGCGCCGTGATGCCGGCCGTCCTGCCCTTCCTGATCCGCCTGGCAGCCGTCCCTGGCATCGTGGTGCGGCCCGACCTTGTAGAACTCTTGATCCTTGCCGCGGAGCTGTCTCTGCCCGTCAACGCCGACGATGAACGCCAGGTGATGATGTTCGGGAAGGACTGCGATCAGCCGGAACGCGAGTGGTGCAGGGCTGCCTTCGCCGCACACGCTTCTGACCTGCGCGCGTTGCTGGAGGAAGGGACCCTTCCGGACGGATTGATCAGCGTGGACGACCGCGAGCGTCTGCTCAGGGCTGTGGAATCGCAGCGATGTCCCTCCTGACTACCCGCAAGCCGGCACTGCGGCCCGTGAAGAGATCTTGCGGTGTCTGGCGTGATCACGGCGTCAAGGCCTTCCTGGATAGCCCCGTTCACTGGGCTGAGTCCCCTCTGTTGTGACACGTTGGTGACACAGTTGCGGCGCGAAGGAGCTGACGCGGTCCGCAGAGGCCGACCGTGGAGCTTGCCGCTGGAGACCGGGTACTGCTGGTCACGGCTTACTGGCGCACCAACTTGACGCTACGGCAGCTCGCACCACTGCTCGATATCTCGAAGTCCGCGGCTGACCGCATCATCGGCCACCTCGGCCCCCTGCTCGCGCTCAAGCCCCGCAGACGGTTCCGCAAGGACACGGTGCTCATCGTGGACGGCACGCTGGTGCCCACCCACGACCACGCAGTAGCCGAGCAGTCGAAGAACTACCGATACTCCACCAACCACCAGGTCGTCATTGACGCCGACAACCGACGCGTCGTCGTGGTCGGCCGGCCGTCGCCCGGCAACCGCAACGACTGCAAGGCGTGGGCGCTGTCCGGAGCCAAAGACGCAGTCGGCCGCACCACCGTGATCGCCGACGGCGGCCACCGAGGCACCGGCCTGGTCATCCCGCACCGCCGCGCGCGCGCGGGCAGAGCAAACTGCCGACTTGGAAGGAAGAGCACAACACTTCCCATCGCCAGGTCCGCGCCCGTGTCGAGCATGCCTTCGCCCGCATGAAGACCTGGAAGATCCTCCGAGACTGCCGATTGAAGGGTGACGGCGTCCATCACGCAATGAGCGGAATCGCCCACCTGCACAACCTCGCACTCGGCCGATAGGCAAGCCGCGCGGGCAGGAGCCGGTCATGGCCTACCGACTCAAAGATCTTTACGGGACAGCCCTTAGAACATCCCTCTGCCTCGCAGGTTCACGCAGATCCAAGGCATCGGACCGGAAGGATGCAGCAGATCAGTCGATCGGACAGCGCTGCTGCCAGCTGCCGAGTGAGAAGGCGACAAGGCGGCCCGCTGTGCGGACACCGACGCGGCGTCGTTGGCCTTCTCGTCCGGTCCCGAACCGTCTTGTTGATCGTTTCAGACCGGACTGAGCTGCAGGTCTTGTGCTTGGCGACGGTGGTCAGCAGGGTGTCCAGGGTACGTGTTGAATCTGCGGGGCGACTCACCCGGGAAACTAATTTACCGGTAAACTTCGAGCGACCGCAGAGATGAAGCCGGGGCATGTCATCTGCTTCAACTAGCTTGCGTGGAAAGCGTGTTCGGGCGAAGGCCTCGTCGTCGAACCCCAACCTGGGGGCGTGCCGCCCCACCCACTGCCCCCGCTGAGACCTGCCACTGCGCACACGGCCTGGCGGTAGGGTCGGGGTATCGAGGGTTCAGGATGGAGCTGGGGTGGCAGTGAAGCGGCCGACGATGGCGGACATCGCGCGTCGGGCGGGTGTGTCGAAGGTGGCGGTCTCATACGCGCTCAACGGCCAGCCCGGAGTCTCGGAGGGCACCCGTGCCTTGATCAAGGGCATCGCCGAGGAGCTGGGATGGCGCCCGAACAGCGCTGCTCGGGCGCTGACCGGCGGGCTTGCGCAGGCGGTCGGACTGGTCGTGCGGCGCCCGGCGCGGACGCTCGGGGTGGAGCCGTTCTTCATGGAGTTCATCAGCGGCGTGGAGACCGTCCTCGCTGAGCACGCGTTCGCCCTGATGCTCCAGATGGCGGCCGACCAGGAGCAGGAGATCGAGGTCTGCCGGCGCTGGTGGGGCGAACGGCGGGTCGACGGCGTCTTCCTCATGGACCTGCAGACCGATGACGCAAGAGTCGACGCCATCCGAGACATCGGCCTGCCTGCGGTGGCGATCGGCCCGCCGGAGGAGGCCGGGGGGCTGCCGGCCATCTGGTCCGACGACGGCGAGAGCGTGCACGAGATCGTGCGGTACCTGGCGACGCTGGGGCACCAGCGGATCGCGCGGGTGGCGGGCCCGGCCGGGCTCGCGCACACGGTGGTCCGCGACGCGGCGCTCGCGGAGGCCTGCCGGGAGGCGGGGATCCCGGAGGCGACCGTGGTGCACACCGACTACACCGGTGACGAGGGGGCGCGTGCCGCGCGGGGCCTGCTGATCTCGCCCCGGCGGCCGACGGCGATCGTCTTCGACAACGACATCATGGCGGTGGCCGCGCTGTCGGTGGCGCAAGAGCTGGGCCTCTCGATCCCGGCGGACGTGTCGATCGTCGCCTGGGACGAGTCGCCCCTGACGCAGGTGGTGCGCCCGATGCTGTCGGCGGTCACCCGCGACATCCCGGCGTACGGGGCTCGCTCCGCGACCGCGCTGCTCGCCCTGATCGGCGGGGAGGACGTCGGCAGCATGCGTGAGGGGTACGCCCGCTTCGTGCCCCGGGGCAGCACCTCTGCCCCGCCTCCGGAGCCGAGCCCGCGCTGATCTCCCGTCCACGGGGAGACCGTGCGGGGCCGGGCCGTCCCCTCGTACGGCCCGGCCTCGTCCTTCCGTTCCGGGGCTACTTCGTGGCTCCCTGAGAGAAGCCGTTGTAGATCCAGCGCTGCAGCAGCAGGAAGATGACCAGCGTCGGCAGGATGACCAGGATCGCGCCGGCCGAGATGGCCTCCCAGTGTGCCCCGAAGGGGCCCTTGAAGCGGAAGAGCGCGGTGGAGATCGTCCCCAGGTCCTCGGAGTGCATGTAGAGGAAGGGGATGTAGAAGTCGTTGTAGGTCGTGATCCCCTTGATGATGACGACGGTGGCGATCGCCGGCTTGAGCAGGGGGAAGATGATCTTCCGGTAGATCGTGAAGGCGTTGGCGCCGTCAAGGCGGGCGGCCTCGTCGAGCGAGACGGGGATGCCCCGGATGAACTGCAGGAAGATGTAGACCGAGACGATGTCGGTGCCCATGTAGAGCAGGATCGGCGCCCAGCGGGTGTCGACCAGACCGAAGCCGTTGATCACCTGGAAGGTCGCGACCTGGGTGGTGACACTCGGTACGAGGGTGGCGACCAGAAAGCCGGCCATGACGAGCTTCTTGCCCCGGAAGTCGAAGCGGTCAACGGCGTACGCGGTCATGGAACCGATGATCACCGTCCCGCCGATCGAGAAGACCAGGATGAACGCGGTGTTCCCGAAGGCCATCAGCATCTTGCCGTCGTTGAACGCCGTGACGTAGTTGTCGAGGTTGAACCAGTTGCCCGGCAGCGACAGCGCACTGCCTTCACCGACCTCTTCGGAGGTCTTGAGCGAGGTCAGGAAGACGACGGCCAGCGGCAGGAGCACGACCACCGAGGCGGCGATCAGCGACAGGTAGTTCAGTACGCTCCCGACGGGCAGGCGCCGGCGGGTGCGGGTGTGGGTGTGGTGCAGGGTGGCGGTGAGGTCGCGGGAGGTCATACGAGGTCCACCTTGTCGTCGGGCACGAGCCGGCGCTGGATCCAGGTGATCAGCAGGATGATCAGGAGCAGTACCACGGCCGCGGCCGAGGCCAGGCCGGTCTTGTTGAACTGGAAGGCGAGTTTGATCGTCTGGATGACGAAGGTCTGGGTACCGGTCGCGCCGCCGGTCATGATGTAGGGGATCTCGAAGACCGACAGCGAGCCGGAAATCGCCAGGATCGCGCTCAGGCTGATCACGGGTTTGATGCTCGGGGCGATGATGTGCCGGAACTGATGCCACTTCCCGGCCCCGTCCAGCTCCGCCGCCTCGTACAGCTCGCCGGGGATGGACTGGATTGCGCCGAGGAAGAGGACGAAGTTGAGCCCTGTGAAGCGCCAGACGGAGACACCCGCGAGGGAGACGTTCGCCGAAGTGGGGTCGCCGAGCCAAGGGTGATCGGTCGTCACGCCGCACCAGTCGAGCACGGAGTCGAGCGTGCCGCCCTCCTGGAAGAAGTACAGGAACACGAAGCCGATCGCGACGCCGTTGATGAGGTAGGGGAAGAACAGGATGCCCTTGAAGAGATTCCTGAACCGCAGGTTGAAGCTGAGGATCACCGCGAAGTACAGCGCGACCACGATCTGGACCACGGACGCGGCAAGGTAGTAGCCGCTCACGAAGAACACCCGGAAGAGTTCGGGGCGGGTGAAGATCTGAGCGTAGTTGTCGAACCCCACGTTCTCCCGGTCCGGGCTCACCCCGTCCCAGTCGGTGAAGCTGTACGAGATCATGCTCGCGACAGGGACGTACGTGAACGTGATCAGCAGGGCGAGCGGGGCCGCGAGGAAGAGCCACGGCGTCATCCGCCGCAGTGGCGAGTCGCGCCACGCCCTCGTCTGCCCGGCGGCGGGGCCGCGCCGGGGTCCCGACGGGCGGCGCCGGTCGTTCCCCGTGTCGGCATTGGTCCTGTCCTTGCTGGATCGCCCTGTCATGGCGGCGCCCTCTGGTGCGGTGTCGGTGATCTGGGTCATGTCGGCCTTTCGTGTCCGCTGCCGCGGAAGGTCCAGGGGCCCCGGCCGGCGTCGTGCGGCCGGGGCCCACTCCGCCGGTATCAGCTACCGACGGTCTTCGCCGCCTCGTCCCACCTCTTGTTCAGGCCGGCGAAGAAGTCTTCCAAGCTGCCCTTTTCGGCGCCGCGGGCCGTGTCGATCAGCTTCTGGCGGTAGTCCTGCTTGTTGAGCCCAATCTCTGCGGCGTCGTCGATGTCGTTGACCGCGGCCGTCTTGGCCTCCGAGCGGTCGAAGAAGATGACATCGTTGTCAACGAACTCCTTGAGCGTGGCGGGCATGGGAGCGGACTTCACCGCGGAGACGACGCCCTCCTTCTCCGCGAAGCCCGACTTCTCGGTGAACCAGTCCACCCAGGCACGCGCCGCGGGCTTGTTGTCCGAGTGCACGTTGACAGCCTGCTGGTAGTCGGACACCAGCGCCGCACAGAACTTCCCGTCCTTCTGGACGGGGAAGGGCATGAACCCGATGTCCTGCGGGTTCATGCCGGAGTCCTTCGCTACGCCCTGCATCTGCGTGATCGACCAGGAGCCCAGCATCATCGCGCCGATCTCGCCGTCGGCCAGCAACAACTTGGAGTTCTCCCAGTTGGTGGTGGTCGGGTCCTTCTCCGACAGACCCTGCTTGACGATGTCGTGGAGCAGGCCGTCGATCGTGCGCAGCTCGCCACCCTCCTTCCACGGCGAGACCGGCCCGGCCAGCTTGTTGCTCGCCTGCGCATCGCAGCCGACCGAGCCGTTGTTGGCGGTCCACTGAACCAGTGGCCAGCCGTCCTTGAAGTTGGTGTAGTACGGGGTCGCGCCGGTCTTGTCCTTGACCGCCTTCAGCCCGGCGATGAACTCCTGCGGCGTCCTGGGCCAGGCGGTGACACCGGCCTTCTTCCACAGCGCCTTGTTGTACACGAAGCCGTTGGCGGTTCCGAACTGGGCGATGCCGTAGACCTTGCCGTCCACCTCGGTCTTGTCGCTGAAGCGGTACTTCGACAGCTCCTCGGTCGTCCCCAGGGGAGCGAAGAACTTCGGGTAGTCATTCTTGGCCACCGCACCGGGGATGAAGAGCACGTCACCGTAGGACTTGGTGTTCATACGGATCTTCACCTCCCCCTCGTAGTCGGTGATCCCGTCGAAGGTGACCTTCACCTTGGGATAGATCTTGTTGAACTCAGCCGCGTACTTCTCCAGCGTTCCGTTCTGTGCCAGATCGGTCCGCTGAGTGAGGACCTTGATCTCGCCGGAGACCTCCTTCGGATCCGACGGAGGAGCGGCCACCTCACCGGTGGCACCGCCGCCCCCGCCGCCGCACGCCGACAGCGCAAGCGTCACGGCGGCCAGCACAGCGCCCGAGAGCGCGGTCGTCTTCTTGTTCCCCATGGCCCAACTCCTTCAAGTCACGGCTCAGGTCATCGGTGGGATGACGGCACTATGTCAGCCGGTCGTGAACCGGTAAAGTACTGATTTCCAGCGTGATGCCTAATCGTTACCCGGGTCAGTCGATTGCCAGGGGCTGATACCCCCGTGCCCGATGGGCAGTGCACCATGGAGGGCCAAGCTTGACCGGTTCATGGACAGTTAAGTAAAAGTACGGCTAACTTGTCGGCCCGTACACGCATCCCGCCCACCGCCAGGCGATTGGAGCCGCACACCATGAAGGACGTCACCCAGCTGCACGAGGGGTGGAGCCTGCGCCACGAGGACGCACTGCTCCCCGCGCAGGTGCCCGGTTGTGTCCACACTGACCTGCTCACCAGCGGGGTGATACCGGACCCGTTCCTCGGGGTGAACGAGACGGGGATCGCCTGGGTCGGGCTCCGGACGTGGTCGTACGTGATGGACCTCGGCGCCCACGACGGCGGGCACGAGCGGAGCGAGCTGGTCTTCGAGGGCCTGGACACCGCCGCCGAGGTCCTGCTCGACGGCGTGTCCCTCGGCTCGACCCGCAACATGCACCGCGTCCACCGCTTCGACGTCACGGGACGGGCCGGAACGCTGGAGGTTCGCTTCGACTCGGCCTACGACGAGGCCGAGCGGGTCCGCGCCCTCACCGGCGACCGGCCCAACGTGTACCCCGAGCCGTTCCAGTACATCCGCAAGATGGCCTGCTCCTTCGGCTGGGACTGGGGCCCGACCGTCGTGACCGCAGGCATGTGGCGGCCCGTGCGGATCGAGCACTGGTCGACCGCCCGGCTCGCCGAGGTCCGCCCGCTGGTGACCGTGGACGGCACCACCGGCCGCGTCGAGCTGCGGGTCGGGGCCGCGCGCACCGACAGCGGGGCGGGCCGCCCCCTCACACTGCGGGCCACGGTCGCCGGCGTGGCCGCCGAGACCTCCTTCGAGGGGGCGGAGGCGGTGCTCCGCCTGGAGGTCTCCGAGCCGGAGTTGTGGTGGCCTCGGGGACACGGTTCCCAGCCGCTGTACGGACTCGCCGTCGAGCTCCTGGACGAGGACGGGACGCCGCTCGACTCCTGGTCGCGGCGGATCGGCTTCCGTACCGTCACCGTCGACCGCTCCACCGACGAGCACGGCACCGGCTTCACCTTCGTCGTCAACGGCGTACGGATCTTCGCGCGCGGGGTCAACTGGATCCCGGACGACGTGCTGCCGTCCCGGGTCACGCCCGAGCGCTACCGCACCCGACTCACCCAGGCCGCCGAGGCCAACATCGACCTCGTCCGCATCTGGGGCGGCGGGATCTACGAGGACAACGCCTTCTACGACATCTGCGACGAACTGGGCCTGATGGTCTGGCAGGACTTCCTCTTCGCCTGCGCCGCCTACCCCGAGGAACAGCCGCTGCGCGGGGAAGTGGAGGCGGAGGCGCGTGACAACGTTGTCCGACTGATGCCACACGCCAGCCTCATCCTGTGGAACGGCAACAACGAGAACCTCTGGGGGTTCCGAGACTGGGAGTGGGAGGCCCCACTCGGCGGCGACTCCTGGGGCGAGGGCTACTACCTGGGGATCCTGCCCCGGGTCGTCGCCGAGCTCGACCCCACCCGCCCCTACACCGCCGGCAGCCCCTGGTCCGGCTCCTGGGACCACCACCCCAACGATCCCCGGCACGGCACCCACCACTCGTGGGAGGTGTGGAACCGGCAGGACTACGCCGAGTACCGGGCCGACGTCCCCCGCTTCTGCGCCGAGTTCGGCTGGCAGGCACCGCCCGCGATCAGCACCCTGCGGCGCGCCCTGTCGGGCGAGGACCTCTCCCCCGACTCCCCCGGCATGCTGCACCACCAGAAGGCCGAGGACGGCAACGGCAAGCTGAACCGCGGCATCGAGCGCCACTTCGGCCTGCCCGAGGGCGACTTCGACCGCTGGCACTACCTCGCCCAGGTCGTCCAGGCCCGCGCGGTCGCCGCCGGCATCGAGCACTGGCGCTCTCACTGGCCCCTCTGCGCCGGCACAGTGGTGTGGCAGCTGAACGACTGCTGGCCGGTGAGCTCCTGGGCCGCGATCGACGGCGACGGGCACCTCAAGCCGCTCTATCACGAGCTGCGCCGCGTCTACGCCGACCGGCTCCTCAGCCTCGTGCCCACCGAGGAGGGTCCGGTCCTGGTCCTCGACAACCAGTCCGGCGCCACCTGGCGCACCACCGTCACCCTGCGCCGCCTCGGCGCGGACGGCGTGGTGCTGCGGGAGGCCGTGTTCGACTTGGAGGCCGCCGCCCGGACGGTGGTACGGCTGGTCGTCCCGGGCTCGCTGCTGCCGGACGCCGTCTCCGCGAAGGAGCTCCTGGTCGCCGACGCGGACGGCCTGCGGTCGGTCCACCTCCCGGTGTACGACAAGGAGTTCGCCTATCCGGTGCCGCTTTACGACCTCCGGATCGAGCCGACCGGCGACGGCGGATCGGTCGTGGTGATCACCGCACGAACCCTCGTCCGGGATCTCCTGCTCCAGGCGGACCGGCTGGCACCGGCGGCGAGCGCCGACCGCGGGCTTGTCACCCTGCTGCCGGGCGAGGAGGTCCGGATCGCGGTCCGCGGCTGGGCGGGCGACGATCCGGAGGCCGTACGGAGGGCCCTGTTCAGCGTGGGGGCGGTGTGAGCGCCCCAGCCTCTCGCGCCCCCGCCCAGCGTGTCACGATCAACGATGTCGCCGCGCTGGCCGGGGTGTCCAAAGGCGCCGTCTCCATCGCCTTCAACAACCGGCCCGGGGTGTCCCCGACGACCCGGGAGCGTATCTTCGCGGCGGCCCGGGAGCTCGGCTGGAGCCCGAACCAGACCGCGCGCAACCTCTCCGGCCAGCGGGCGGGCATAGTCGGCCTGGCGATCTGCCGGCCGGCCCGGCTCCTCGGCCTCGAACCCTTCTACATGGAGTTCATTTCCGGCATCGAGGACGTCCTCGCCGAGCGCTTCTGCTCCCTCCTCCTCCGGCTGGTCCGCGACCTGGACGAGGAGGCCGCCCTCTACCAGGAGTGGTGGCGCAGCAGGACCGTCGGCGGGGCGATCCTCGTCGACTTCCACCAGGACGACCCGCGGATCCCGCCCCTCCGGGCCCTCGGCATGCCCGTGGTGGCCGTCGGGCACCCGTCGCTGACCGGCGGGTTCCCTTCGGTCTGGACGGACGACGCCTCCGCAGCCGCCGAGGCGGTGCGGTACCTGGCTGCGCTCGGGCACCGGCGGATCGCCCGCGTCGGCGGCCCCACCGGCCTGGGCCACAGCGGCATCCGCGCCACTGCTTTCGAGGCGACCATGGCCGAGCTGGGCCTGGACGGAGGGCGGCAGGTGGCGACCGGCTTCGTGGGAGAGGAAGGGGCTCGGGCCACCCGCAGTCTCCTCATGTCCCCGGACCGGCCGACGGCGATCGTGTACGACAACGACATCATGGCCGTCGCCGGGGCGGCGGTCGCCTCGGAGATGGGCCTCTCGGTACCCGACGACGTCTCCCTCCTGGCGTGGGACGACTCGCAGTTGTGCAGGCTGACGCATCCACCGTTGTCCGCGATGAGTCACGACGTGCACCACTTCGGGGAGGAGGTGGCCCGGACCCTGTTCGAGATCATCGAGGGCACCCACAAGGGCGCCCGTCAGGTACCCACTCCGTCCCTGACTCCGAGAGGGTCGACAGGCCCGCCTCGACGTACGTCGTGCGTCCCCCAGGGGGCGCCGGAAGCAGACGAGGAACGGGTTCCGGGTGAGAGGCGTGCCGACGGACCCCGCTCCTCACGCACCCGGCGCGGCAGGTGCGAGACGGGGGGTCAGCCCTTGGCGCAGGGGACGCCATCGAGGCTGAAGGAGGCGGGCACGGCACCGGGGCCCGCGACGTTGACGCCGAAGCTCACGGCCCTGCCGATCGGGACGGACTCGTTCCAGGACTCGCTGGTGGCGCGGACCTGTCGGCCGGTCTGGGTGACGGAAGCGTTCCAGGCGGAGTTCACCGTGGTGCCTTCCGGGAGGGCGAAGTCGAGCTTCCAGCCCTTGAGGGGCTGTTCGCCGGTGTTGCGGACGGTGACGTCGGCGTTGAAGCCGGTTCCCCAGTCGTCCAGGCGGTAGGCGATGGAGCAGCCGCGCCGGTAGACGCCGGCCTCCTGGGAGGTCTGGCGGATGCCGTCGGGACCGTGGAAGAGTCGTTCGCCCCAGGCACTGAGCCGGTCGGCATCGAAGCCGGTGGCGAGGTCGAGGTACTCGACGCCGCCGCCGTTGCCGCTCCAGGACCAGCCCAGATAGCCGATGTCCAGCCGGCGTGCTGCGGCCATGATGGCGCCCTCGTCGGGGTTGCCGTCGGAGTGGTCGTAGCCGAACTCGCCGACGACGATGGGCAGTCCGCGGTCGACGAAACTGCCGAGATAGTCCTCGACTTCGGCGGCGGTGTCGTACACGCCGTACATGTGGAGGGAGAAGACGGTGTTGCGGTCGGGGTCGGAGGCGAAGACGGCGGGGGCGTTCTCGCGCATGGTGCCCGACCAGTCCTGTCCCCAGTTGGGCGCGTCGACCATCAGGGTGTGGTCGAAGCCGGCTGCGCGCAGGCGGCCGATGGCGTCCTTGGTGTCCTGCGTCCAGGCGGTGTAGCCGACGTTGCCGTGTGGCTCGTTGCCGAGGTTGACGATGACGTACTTCTCCTGGCCCCTGAGGGCGTTCGCCACCTCCATCCAGTAGTCGACGGCCTCGGCGAGGGTGGCTGCTTCGCTCTGCTCGCCGTAGCCGGTGGTGTCGTGGGCCTCCAGAACGCAGACGAGCCGGTTGGTCTTGCACTGGGAGACGACGGCCGCGACGTCGACGGCGTCGTTCTTCGTCCAGCGGGTGCCGGTCGAGAGGACTATGCGGACCGAGTTGGCGCCGAGGGCCTTGATGTCGGCCAGGGACCGCCCGGTGCGGTCCGTGTACCAGGTGTGGGCGTGGTTGACGCCGCGGAGGACGAAGTCCTTGCCGGTCGCGTCGACGAGCCGTCCGTCCACGACGCGGAAGCCGTTGGAGCGCTCGGCGGCCTGGGCGGTGACGGGGACCGAGGTGATCGTGGCGGCGAGGGCGAGCAGCGTCGCTGCCGAGAAGACCCGTGTCCTGTTCATGTGGTGCTCCCAACTCGGTACCGCGCCCCGGGAGGAAATGTGGGGGCGGTGGTGCCTGACATGGAGTGAGACCGCGGCTGATCGGGGTCGGTAGCCCCGGGTGGGCCCACGAGTGGTGGGCGGACCGCCGCCGGTCCCCACTGCCCGGATATTGCTGCGGCTCGATTCCGGGCAGTGGGGATTAACCGCAGATACGGGTCAGGTCGTCGCCTTCGTGAATCAGCGAGTTCTCCTGCCGGTTCTGGCGGCCGAGTTGAGGCTAGAGGCCGTGACGGTCGATAACAATAGCTTGGACATAACCGGTTAAGTTCAGCGGCGGTTTTGCTGACCACCGCTCATCCGAGGCGTTCCGCCGTACCCGTCGTGGCGCGGAAGGCCGTGCCGGCCCCTGCCAGAACGGCCTCGGCACCCGCGGGTACGTACACGGCCTGCCCGGGGCCGATGTCGAGGGTCTCCTCGGAGGACGAGGTGGTCATGGCCCCCGTGATGCAGAGGAGGATCTGCGGGGCGTCCAGCGCCACGCGCCGCCCCGGTTCACCGGCGCGGAGGACGTACCGCGTCAGGCGGAAGTCGTCCACCGGCGCCGGATATACCTCTTCACCCGTCCCCTCCCGAGGGGTCAGGACGCGAGGCGGGGGTGCGTCGAAGCGGACGACCCGGGTGAGTTCTTCCGTGTCCACATGCTTGGAGGTCAGTCCGCACCGCAGAACGTTGTCGGAGCTCGCCATGATCTCCACCCCGAGCCCGGAGAGATACGCGTGCGGGACTCCGGCGCCGAGGAACAAGGCCTCGCCGGGGCTCAGCTCCACGTACCGGAGCATCAGCGCCGACAACAGCCCGGAGTCGCCCGGGTACACCTGTGCGACTCTGTCGTAGGCGGCGATGCAAGGCTCTTCCGAGCCCGCCACCGCCCGGGCGACAGCGTCGAGCAGGCCCGCCGGCGGGCGGAGGAAGGCCCGGAACACCTCCGCGAGCGCCTGGGGCCCACGAACGACACGCAGGGTCGCGGCGTACGGACGCAGCGCGGGCACCTTCAGGGAGTCGAGCAAGTCGGCGGCGTCCGCCGGGCTCCGGAAGCCGCAAAGGCCCCGGAACGGGGTGAGGGCGACGATCATCTCGGGCTTGTGCTGGTCGTCGCGGTAATTGCGGTGCGGCGCGTCCAGGGGCACGCCCAGCGCGTTCTCCCGGGCGAATCCGGCCTGGGCCTGGGCGAGGTCTGGGTGCACCTGTACGGAGAGCGGCGCATCAGCGGCCAGGAGCTTGACCAGGAAGGGGAGGCGGGGCCCGAACCGGCGCATGGTGACCGCTCCGAGTTCGCCCTCCGGATCCTCGGCGACGACCCGGTCCAGCGGTATCAGGGCTTCACCCCTGAACACTCGGGAGGGCGCCGCTGGATGGGCACCCATCCAGAGTTCGGCCTGGGGTGCTCCGGTGGGCGGCACGCCCATGAGTTCCGGCAGCAGGGTGCGGGAGCCCCAGTCGTAGGTCTGGACGGTGTTGCGGAGCAGGTACATGGTCGTTTCCTGGAGTACGTACGGTGAGGTGGGAGGACGGGGACGCCACGGCGCCCGCCGAGGGCGCTCGGTTCCGGTGTGCGCGGGCACGAAGAGAAGGCCGCGCAACCGGTGGAGGCCGGACGTCAGGTGGCCGTCCGCCCCCTCGTGCCAGCCCCGGCGCGGGACAGCCCGGGGGCGGTGATGCCGGCGGCGGCCGCGCCGATCAGTCCGGCGTCGAGGGCCAGCCGGGCGGGCGCGACCGGGACATCACGGGTGAAGTCGAGGACGGCGTACGACTTCAGATGGTGCCGCAGTGGCACCAACAACACCTCGCCTGCTTGGGAGACCCCACCTCCGACGACGACCAGGTCGAGTTCGACGAGCGCGGCCGTCGCCGCGATGGCGGCGGCCAGGGCGCGGCCGGCCCGGTCGAACGCGGCGAGGGCCTTCGGGTCACCGGCACGGGCCGAGACCTCGACCTCACGGGCCGTGGCGGGAAGACCGACCGGGGGCGTCCAGCCCGATTCGAGCGCGTAGGCCGCGATCGCCGTGCCGCTGGCGTAGCGCTCGACACATCCCAGGGCGCCGCAGGGGCACTCAGGACCGTTCTGGTCGACGGTGATGTGTCCGATGTGACCGGCGTTCCCGGTCGTACCCGCATGTACGGAACCTCCCAGGATCAGGCCACCACCGACGCCGGTCGAGACGACCATGCACAGGGCGTTCGCCACATCCTTCGCCGCACCGATCCAGTGTTCCGCCGCCGTCATGGCGACCGCGTCGCCGACGAGCACCGGTTCGATGCCCGCCGGGACGGCGGGATGGCTCCGCACCCGCTCCACCAGGGGGAAGGAACGCCAGGCCGGGATGTTGACCGGGCTGACCGTGCCCGCGGCGGTGTCGACCGGTCCGGCGCTCCCGATCCCCAGGCAGAACAGCGAAGCCCACTCGGGACGGGTGGCCAGCTCGTCCACCACCGAGGTCACCGCGGCCATCATCGCCTCGGCGGACTCACGCGCGGGCGTCGGCCGCTGCGCCCGCACCATCACGCGTCCCCCGGCATCGACCAGCGCCCCGGCGATCTTGGTACCACCGATGTCCAGCGCTCCGTACACCATCCGCGCAACCTCTCTAGAACCGTCCGAACTGTGCAGGGTCCTACTCTGCCGAGTGCTGACAACGTTGTCTAGAGAGGAACGGATCCGGTTAAGTCACATGGCGACGCAAGAGGTGAAGGGACCCCAGCCGAATCATCGTCCAGGCCGCGCACCACCGGCGCCGGGCTCACGCGCGCGGAGGGCCGAGCCTGGGCGGTGGAGCACCGTCCGGCAGGCGGCCAGCGCGCTGACACCGCGTACGTCTGGATCCGGCAGGGCCGGTACAGCGAACCGATGGGGCGCCGACTGCACTCCGCGACCGGAAACCTCGCCGTGGCCGCGGGGGCTCGCCCTCGACTCAGGCCGCCCCCATGACGTCCGCTCCCAGTAATCCGAGGCCCTGGCCAGCGCCCGGCAGGCCGACGACCCCGGCCTCGAGGCCCATGCCTTCAAACCATCGTGCTGGACGGCGGCCCCGGCCAGGGCCGCCGCGCCCTCACCCTCTCCCCCGACCTGTACTTCTGCGTCGTACGCGCCGACCAGGTCGTCGCCTCCGTGCCACAGGCACTACCCCGTCTCGACCCGGCCCGTCCGCAGACGTGGATCTCCGGTCCCTCCGCCACCAGTGACATCGAACTCGACCGTGTCTAGGGCGTTCACGGACCGAGACAGCTCCATGTGGTGCTCGTCAGTCACGGAGAATGAGGGCACGGCACACAGAAACCTCGCGTACCTGAACCAGACGGCCGAGCGCCCCATCAGCGGCGGCCGCCACGTGGACCTGCTCTGTAAGGTCCTCCACCTCATTGAAGAAGCTGTCTCTCCACAAGAGAGACACCTCGACGTCCAGGACGGTGCGGTGCGATCCAGGACTTGTACGGACGATCATGGCGCAAGCGTGAGCAACGAATCCATCGCGTACAGAAGCATCGCCCCGACAACCAGAACTGACTCCCCGCCAGAAGAGCTTGTGCTGGCAGGATTCCTGCCAGCATAAGCCCTGGAAGTCAACCGTCATGGCTGGTCGCTGGTCGACCAGCCATGACGGGGACGGGGCTCAGTCGGTGTCGATGCCGCGCGCGGCGAAGACCTCCGCCGCGTCCGGCACGGCCAGGACGCCGTCCTCCACGAAGGTGACCTCCCGCAGGTTGGGCAACAGGGCGAGGTCGTCGAGCGAGCGGACGTCGAACAGGTCGTCCTCGCCGTCCCAGGCGGGGGCGCAGTGTCGGAAGACGTCCGCCCCTGCGTCGAAGCACAGCTCCTCGACGCCGGCGAGCAGCTCGGCCGGGATTTCCAGGGCCTCGAAATGGGCCCGGGACTCCGGCAGCATCTCCGCGTGGAGACCGTTCTCCAGAACGTGGGACGCCGGGTCGCCGATCCCCCGGTCGGCCAGCCGTGCGGGCAGGTCGTAGACCGGGAGGAGCGGCTCGGGGCCGTACATGAGCTGCTCGATGACGAGCAACTTGAAATGGAAGTCGCGGAACTGGCTCATGGGAAATGAGTACCACGGAGGTACGACACGGGGCCGAGCCCGGCCGCCGGCCAGGTACAGCGCCAGCGGTTTCGGGGGCGCGGCGCGGCCGACGGCGCGAAGCCTGTCATTTCGGTTGTAGCGTCCGAGAACGAGCAGCTGCTCCTGCACGCCTGCCAGAGGCTGGCCGGGCCGACGCCATCCGAGTGGGGCACGTCCTGGACCGAGGGCCCCGGCGTCCGGTGTGCTCAGTCAGTGTGAAAGGCACCTTCGCGGCAGGCGAGGCGACGAAGACGTAGCCCAGCTGGCCGCCCAGGTTCATCCCGGTCTGCCGGGAGATCCCTTCCTCCAGGTGCGCGAAATCCATCGTGCCGGCGCAGGAGGGGCATGCGGGCAGTCGGTCGTGCTCGAGGTAGGAGGGGCTCCCTCCGAGGGACCCGAGCACTTCGCGCTGCCTCCCGAAGCGTTCTTCGGGTTCCCGCCTCCATCCCGATCGTGCAGGGTCGTATGTGTCAGGCGCGATTTCGTCGTGGTCGTCCTGGTCGTCGTACTCCTCGGGGCCGAGTGTCACGGCCTGGGTGCGGATGGCCGAGGTGGCGGGCAGCGGCGTCACTCCCGTCTCGGGCACGGCCACCGGCTGCAGTTCCACCCGGGGAGGCAAGGATGCGGATCCGCGAAGCTGAACCAACCGCACTGCGGCCGACGACGCGCTCCTCGGCTTCACCGGAGGCGGCCTGCTCGAGCAGGCGCAGGCGATCAGCAGCGGCGCGCCGTACGAGCTCCGGGTCCGCGTCACCGGGTAGCCGCAGGGGCGTGCGATCACGGGCGAGGTCTGCCTAGCCTGGGAGCACGTCCAGGGGGCCTGAAGGAGTGCGGATGCCCCGCCCGCTATGGTCCGGTGCAGTGTCGTTTGGCCTGGTCACAGTACCTATCAAGCTTGAGAATGCGACCGATCGACATGACGTCTCCCTGCGGCAGGTGCACGTGGAGGACGGCGGCCGGATCCGGTACCGCAAGATCTGCGAGAGCGACGGCCAGGTCCTCACCGAGGACGAGATCGGCAAGGGCTACGAGATCAGCAAGGGCCACGTCATCCCGATCACGGACGAGGACCTGGCGGACATGCCCCTCCCCACGGCCAAGGCGATCGAAATCGTGGCGTTCATTCCCGCGTCCTCCGTTGACGCCGTCCAGTACGGCGCCGGCTCGTACTACCTGACCGCCGACGGACAGGTGGCCGCGAAGCCGTACGTGCTGCTCCGCAAGGCCCTCGAGCGCAACGAGAAGGTGGCCGTCGCCAAGTTCGCCCTCCGCGGCCGCGAACGGCTCGGCCTGCTCCGCCCCCTCGGCGACGCCCTGCTCCTGTCCGGCCTGCACTGGGGAGACGAGATCCGCTCCTCCGAGGAGATCACCCCGCCCGAGACCGAGCTGACCGACGACGAGCTCGAAGGCGCGCTCGAGCTGATGGAGACGATGACCGTCGCCTCCCTCGCCGACCTGGACGTGACCGACCAGTACACCGAGGCGCTCCACGAGGTCATCGAGGCGAAGGCCGAGCACCGGGCGCCAAAGCCCGCCAAGGGTGAGGAGAAGGCGGCGGCGCCGGTCGTCGACCTCATGGCCGCGCTGGAGAAGTCCGTCGCCGACGCCCGCGAACGCCGCGGCGAGACCGTCGACGGGGGCGAGGCGACCGTCCACAAGATGCCGAAGCCGAAGAAGATGGCGGCCGCGAAGAAAGCGATGCCGGCCAAGAAGACCGCGAAGAAGGCAACGTCGGCGAGGCGCCGGAAGTCAGCCTGAACGTGGAAACGAGGAGTCATGGCAGCGAAGCACACCGTCTATCACGTGGCACCGTCCGGGGAGAGGGCTGCAGCCGCAGGCGTGAAGTGGCAGGTCGAGGGAAGGGAAGGCCGCCGGATGCTGCACGAGCCGCACCGGACGCAGAAGGACGCGATCGACTCCGCACGCCACCGGGCCAAGGAACACACCCCTGCGCACGTCGTCGTCCACGCTCGTGATGGGCACATCCGCACCACCTACGCCTACGGCACCCCGCCCGCGGCGTCCCCCGCCGGACGTGGCCGTAGGGCAAGGGCACGCGGCGGCGTCGTCTTCTAGAGTCCAGCCCCGCTCAGGGGAACTCGACCTCCGCCGGCAACGCGGGTCGTCCGACGGGCTTGTCGATGCCGAGACTCCCCCACGGCGCGCACGCCTCGCACATCTCCAGGTCCGGACACTCCTCGGCCGTGCCCAGCACACCGTCCACGTCCGGAAGCTCCCCGGCCCTGTAATGGGCCCTGGGGCCGCAGTTTCCCCGGTGGAGCATCGGATGCCCGTCGGAAGTGCGGGGCGCCGAGACCACCCACGCCTGCTCGCGGCGCGTGACCTCCCTGCGCCGCTTGTCCTCGGCGTCCTGGGCCTCCAGGTCCCGGAACTCCCGCTCGGTGACCGCGGCCTGGTACCGCAGCCACCCCAGCAGCACCCTCTTCTTCTCCAGTCGAACGGCTGCCGGCATCCCCATGACTCCCCCTACTCACGCCGCCTGGGCATCGCCGGCAGCACGTGCGGCGTCCGGCTGGGCCTTGGGGTGCCGCTTCAGCTCCGCTCGGGCTTTCACCAGCCGGCATCCTTCCCCAAGGCGGCCCAGTACGGATGCGTGGACACCGCGACCGACAGCTCACGGACGAGGTCCCACAGGCGCTTCTCCTCGGCCTGCTCCTCCGGCGTGTACCCGGGGGAAGGCGCGCGGCCCCCCGTGACCTCTCCCGTGTGCGGGTGTACCGCGCCGGTCCAGCCGGGCAGCGGCTCCACCGACCAGGGAAGGGCCCGGCACAGGGCCGTGAACTCGGCGCGGGCCTGGTGGAGACGCTGCTGGGTCTCGATCAGGTCATCGGGGAAGGGAGGGGTATCAGCCACACCTGAATCATACGCCTGTTCGATTTTCTGGCCGGTCCACGACACGACTCGCGGAGACCATCACCCGCACGGCCACCACCCACGGACTCATCGCGGTGACGCCCCGCCCCTCCCTACGGCCCGACTCACCGATCTCGCCCTGTTCGCGTATCTGCTACGGCGAACCGGCAGGCAGCGCTGCGCAGCCTCGGTCCGCGGCCCGATCCGCGCTAGGCGGGCTGCGGGGCGAGCTCTTTCGGAGCGGCCGCGACGTTTCGGGTCTCGCGCATGATCAGCAGGCCGTTGACCACCATCAGGGTCGCGGTCAGGCCGTGGACGCCGAGCGCGGTGGCCACGGATCCGTGGTGCGCCAGCACGTTCGTCATGTCGCCGTAGGCGGCGAGAGCCTCAACCAGCAGTACCCAGCCCAGCGCCCGGCGGTGACCCGTCACCAGCAGGATGCCCAGAACCAGGGCCAGGACGACATCACGGATTCCCTTGACGACCAGGAAGCCGTCGCCGTCGCCGGACGGCCAGCTCGGCAGGCCGTAGCCCGGCGCCGTCGTCTCCGGGCTCAGGATGTACTCCGTCCCGAACCAGAGGATGAACAGGATGAAAGTGGCGGCCAGGACGGTGTTGATCTTCTTGAGCGACATGGAGCTTCTCCTTGCGAGTCTCTACGGGCTGAGTGAGCGCCTGGCAAGTCGTACGGGAGGGGGCCTGGCCAGGCGGCGCGGGACGCGAACTCGGCCGAGCGCGCCACGGGTGTTGCGGGGGCCGGCGTCTGGGGAACCAGCGGAGTTCGAGGGTGCCGACGTCCGGTCCTCGGTCAGGTGCGGGCGGCGACAAGCAGGGTGAAGGCGGCGATGATGACGGCGACGCGGACGTAGTGGTAGCGGTCCCAGCGCTTCATCTGCTGCTTCCAGTCGGCGGGCCGGTTCTCGGGAGTCCAGGTCTTGCCACGGTTGTTGATCGGGACGAGCAGCAGGATCGACATGATCACGCTGACGATCAGCAGCGCGCCGGCGGTGACGACGAGGCCGGCGCCGTCCTGGCTCCATCCGGCGATGGCCCAGATCGCGGCGAGGACGAGTGAGCCGATGTACCAGACCGGCATCACGGCGCCGAGCATCCGGCCGCCATGGGCGCGGCCGAGCTGGCCGCTGTCCTCGGGGAGTGCGTTGAAGATCGGGTTGATGACGAAGGCGACGGAGAACTCCACCCCCACCATCAGGCCGACGACCACCGTGGTGACGACCTCAAGTGCGTTGAGCATGATGACCCTTCCGGTATCTAGCGTTGCTAGCTGATGAGGCAACGCTAGTACTGCTGCCGCTCGATTGTCTAGCAGTGCTAGGATCGAATCATGTCGGTACAAGAACGCAAGCAACGCGAACGGGCGGACCGCGAGCGCCTCATCGTGGCGACAGCCCGCGAACTCGCCGAGCAGCAAGGCTGGGACGCGGTCACCACCCGCCGCCTCGCCGAACGCATCGAATACAGCCAGCCCGTCCTCTACAGCCACTTCCGCGGCAAGCGCGAGATCATCGGCGCCGTCGCCCTCGAAGGCGCAGCCGAGCTGGCCGCGGCGGTGCGTGACGCGACCTCCAGAGCGAACAGCCCGCGCGAGCGGGTCGCCGCCCTCGCCCACGCCTACCTCGACTTCGCCGAGCACAACCCGGCGGTCTACGACGCCTTGTTCCAGCTCGACGGCGGCCTGGCGTACGCGCAGGAGGACACCCCCGAGCCACTGAAGGACGCGTTCGCCTCCCTGCTCGAGTCCCTCGCCGAGGTAGCAGGCGACGGCGTCCACCCGGGGATGTTCACCGAGGTGTTCTGGGCGGCTCTGCACGGCCTGGCGACCCTGACCCGAGCGGGCCGCCTGCTGCCCGAGGACGCCGAGCCGAGGGTGGTGCTGTTGGTGGACCGGCTCGCCATGGTCTGACACACCGTCCCGGCGGGCACACAGCCGGGATACTCGGGCCCCACCGCTGCCAGGGCGACACCCGGGACGGTGGACGATCCGGCGAAACCGTGATGTCACCGCACGGAGGCCGCCAGGACGGCTTCATGCGCGAAGAGGATGCGGGCCAGGACGGGGGGCCGGTGGTGGTGAGGGTTCCGGTGGAGTCGGTAGAGGCCGCGATGGAGGCCGATGCCCGTGACGCGGCGGTACGCCGCAGCGGCCTGGTCTTACGCGGCCCGCTGTTCGGGGTGGCCCGCAGGGCAAGACCGACGGGCGGCGGTGGCGGGTGGTCGTCGAGGTCACCCACGGCTGTCCCAGCAGGCCCGCCACGCGCTGAACTCAGGCGGCGGGGCCTGCCGCCCTACGAGGACGTCCCCGCAGAAACGGCCTTCGCACGTGGCTCAGGGCAGGCTTTCAAGGAAAGCCGACCCCCGACATGACCGGGTTCCTCGCCTTGTGTCAGACGCAGAACCGTGACTGGTGAACATCTGCTGCCGGAACTCAGGCTCGGATCAGGTTCTTCGGAGTCTCACTTCCCGTGGCGCAGGACCTTTGACGGCCGCCCGATGGACGAGACCACACCCACCCGGCTAGCCAGGGCGTGTCCTGCCGATCTGACTGTCTGAGCGAAACCAGGTGCGGCCGGTCGCCGCGATGGTGTGAGATGCGGGACATGACGATCGTTCTGAACGAGCCCGGCGTCGATGGGCTGACCGGGGTCGTGGATGCCCTCCGCGCATGGCAGGACGACCGCACGCCGCTGCAACTCCATCCGGGAGACCTCGGCTGGGCCTGGGCGCTGGGCGCGGAGAGGCTGGCCGCGGCCGTCCGCACCTGGAGCGTGGACGGACGGCTCATTGCCGTCGGATACCTGGACGACCCTGATGTGCTGCGCCTGACGACCGCGCCGGATCTGCGACAGGACGGTGATCTGGCGCGCCAGCTGCTGGCGGACCTCGATGATCCGGAGCGCGGGGTCCTGCCGCCCGGGAAAGTCGGCCTCGAAATCCCCAACGGCGCCCTGCTCCGCGAGGTCCTGTTGGAGGCGGGCTGGATTCTGGACGAGCCGTGGACACCGCTGCGCCACGACCTTGCCCAGCCGGTGAAGGACTCCGGCCTCCGCATCGAGGTAGCCGGCCAGGAGACGGCGGGGGTGCGGACCGCAGTGCACCGCTCGGCGTTCGGCAGCCCGGCGTTCACCGAGGAGATCTGGCACGTCCTCGCGGCCGGGCCGGTCTACGCCGACGCCCGCTGCCTGATCGGCTACGACGACCAGGACAACGCGGTGGCCGCGGCGACGGTCTGGTCGGCCGGGCCCGGCAAGCCCGGCCTGCTGGAGCCGGTGGGCGTGCACGCCGACCATCGCGGTCGCGGCTACGGGACGGCGATCAGCCTCGCCGCTGCGGCGGCGCTGCGTGAACTGGGTGCGTCAAGCGCACTCGTCAGCACCCCGACCTCGAATGCTGCCGCCGTAGCCGCCTACAAGGCAGCCGGCTACGAACCGTCGTCCGAACGGCTGGACGTCAGCCGAGCCGCCTGAGAACGATCAGGCGGCGGTATCGGACAGGCCGCGTCGCTGACCCTGGCTTGTCCCGAACGCCCTTTGAGGACATGGGGTAGGTCGGGGTTCGATGGTGGTCGGATGATTCGTCGTGGTGAATTGACCGATGCGGTCTGGGGGCGGAACATGCCGCTGTTGCCGCGCTCCAACGGGCGTCGTGGCCGGTGGCGGGATCATCGCCAGGTCATCGACGGGCTCTTGTGGAAGATACGCCCGGGGGCGTCATGGCGGGATCTGCAGGAGCGGTATGGCCGTGGAAGACCTGCCATGAGCGGCTGCGCCGGTGAACGGCGGACGGGACCTGGGATCGGATCCTCACGCAGGTCCAGGCGCACGATGACGCGGTCGGGACGATCGAGTGGGCGGTGTCGGTCGACTCCACCATCGCCCGTGCCCATCGGCATGCCGCAGGTGCCCGGCAAGAGGTCCCTGCGGGACTGCTGCCCGAGCCCAGGGTGGCGTATTGAGCGTAGCCGTGATCGGCGCGGGTGTTCTCAGGCAGAGAGCAGCAGGACCGCCGGCCACGAGGCGCGCACCACCCAAGAGAACGGCCGGGACTGGGCTCGATCAGGTGCCCAGGAGGTACCGGTGATGACAACCCGCCAGACGACCGAGGGTCATCATCGGTGTCGCCATGGGCGGACTCATGATGCTCCACGACAACTCCGCGCCCGCAGCCATCGCGACGGGCGTGACAGCCATTGGAGCCAGCGTGCCCGTGCTGCACAAGTTGATCGGCTGACCTGGGGGGGGGGGGGGGGAACCCCCCCCCCCCCCCCCCCCCCCCCCCCCCCCCCCCCCCCCCCCCCCCCCCCCCCCCCCCCCCCCCCCCCCCCCCCGCCGCCTCTCTGAGACGCCAGGCAACGTCGGCCGGCCACGTACGCTCCTTCGGCCAGATGCCTAACGGGCGCCAGGGCGAACGGCTGCCGCAGCGGCTCGATGCCGCTCGGCGAGACAACATCCCCAGCCTCCCTACACTCGCCGCGGGCATCGACCGTGACCGCGATGCGGTCGTCACTGGCCTCACCCTGCCCTGGAGCTCAGACGTCGCCGAAGGCCACGTCAACGGATCAAGATGCTCAAACGCGAGATGGTCGGCCGAGCCCGGTTCGGCCTCGTACGAAAGCGGGGCCTTCTCTACGCATGACCAAGCGCCGCGCAGGCTCGCCCGCGCCATAGCCTCGGCCTGTGGCCAACAGCGGCAGCCGAACGACGGAGAACAACCCTCATCCCGAGCTCCCTCGCTTTCCTGCAGACGCTGACCAAGCATCACCAGAGCGGCGATCCAGCGGGTCGGACGGCAACAGCACCTGCCGTGCATGCCGAGTCCCGCTTCGGCACATGCCGCTACCCGGGGCTCAAGCCGCTGACTGCGCGGCAGCAAGGTCCCCAGACGCTGCCCCAAGATTCCGCGCTGCACCAAAGCCAGTGGGCCCCGCGCCGGCCCACCGTGGCACACTCCTCCCTTGATCGCGCGGACGTATGAACCCCGCGATCTGGGAGGGGAACGCATGCGTACATCACTGCTTCGGCGTCTGGGCTCAACGGCCGCGGCGCTGGGGCTCACTTCACTCGGCCTGGTCGGCGGTGCAGCGGCGCCCGCACACGCCGACGTCCGGGACTGCCCGTCGGGGTACTTCTGCGCCTGGCAGACCGACAACGGCGCGGGCTCGATGCTCAAGTTCAGCGGGGAAAGGGCGACGCTGGGCACCTGGGCCGGCACGTTCCGTCTGGTCATGAACCGGACTTCACGGCTCGCCTGCCTGTACGAGAAGCCTCATTACGACTGGTCAGCCAGCTACACCTACGTCGACAGCGGTTCACTTCTCAGTCTGAGCGAAGGCCGCAACATTCAGTCGGTCAAGTTCGTTCCTTCTTTGCGGGACTGCGAATGGAAGCCTCCGCCGCCGTCCTTCCCTGACAACTGGTACGCAGAGACTTCGCCGACACTGTCTGGATTCGGCGACATGAACGCTGACCGGAAGGCGGACATCCTGGTCCGTGATCCTGCGGGGCGCCTGTGGTTCCTTCCCGGGGATGAGACAGGACGGCTGGTCGGGAGCGGTGGCTGGAACGCTTTCAACGCGCTCGTCCGGCACGGGGACTTCAGCGGCGACAGCCGTGAGGACGTCGTCGCCCGTGAAGCCACCACGGGCAGGCTTTGGCTCTACCCCGGCACCGGGACAGGTGGACTCGGCGCGCGGAAACTCTTGGGAGGCGGCGGCTGGAACAGCATGAGCCGGATCACCGCCTTCGGAGATCTGTCCGGCGACGGCCGCTCCGACCTGATCGCCGTCGAGAAGGCGACCGGCAAGCTCTGGCTCTACCCCGGCAGAACAGGAGGGACCCTGGGCGTACGGAAGCTGATCGGAAGCGGCGGCTGGAACAGCATGAACGCCCTCCTGGGCGTCGGAGACATGAACAGCGACGGCCGCGCCGACCTGTACGCACGCGAGGCATCCACCGGCAGGCTCTGGCTCTACCCCGGAAAGGCCGGCGCCTTCGGCACCCGTGTCCTGATCGGCGGTGGGTGGAACGCCATGCGCTCCCTCATCGCCGTCGGCGACTCGTCCGGCGACGACCGCCCGGACCTCCTCGCCGTAAACGGAGAGGATTGGTTCTACCGGTACCAAGGACGCGGTACCGGCGGCCTGCACCCGGGCATGAACTGGGGTACCTGGCCGGCCAGGAACGGCAGCTTCTAGCTCACTCCAAGAGGCTTCCGCCTCCACCGGCGGCCCGCTCACCATGCAGAACCCCACCCAGGCCGTGGCAACCTGGGCCAGAACGTGCCTGGGCTGCGAGCGGAGCGACCCTGGCATGAGCGGTCGCAGGTGGTGGCCTCGGGTGTGTGAGCAGAGGGCAAAGACTCCGCGGGTCCGTCACCATCCGGTGTCGGGCCCGCCGTGTCCGCCAAGCGCAACATCACAAGATCAGCGACAGAGCCCGTTCATGTGAACGCCGAAAGCGGCACGCGTCATCACTGGCGGGACCCGCCTCGGGACCGCTTCTCAGGCGAGGAAAACGGAAGACGAACAGGCCCTTGTCGCCCCACCGCGCCGGCTCGCCCCTGGCGACAGCAGACGATGCAGCACACGTGGTTCGTCGATCTACAGCTGGAGTATCGGACAAGGGAGGCGATGTCCCAGCGGTCAAAGGGGTCGCCCTCTCCACCGGCTACTCACCGGCGGGCTGCGGGCCTGCCTCCGCTTCCGCGCCGGCCCGCTCGTGGCCGCCCCTCCCCGTCGGCTCGGCCTGGCCGTCGTACTGATCCGTCGCGCTGGTGAGCCGGGCCGCCAGCATCCTGATGTGCTCGACAAGTTCTGGGGGTTCGTGCACCTGGAAGTCGAAGCCCTTGGTTGTCACGTAGATGGCCAGCTCGTCCAGCGAGTTGGATCCGGCCCGCAGGGTGCAGCTGTGCTCGTCGATCGGCTCCACCGCTGCGGTGGTGGGGGCGATCCGCTCGGCCGCGGTCTTCGCGCTGACGTGCAGGGTGAACCGGGCCTGGTAGCGGTAGGCCGACGTGGAGATCGCCCGTGAGGTGTAGCCGCTGAGATCGGGGTCTGGCGGGGTGCGCGGGGTGAACCGGGGGCCGGTGGGTGTACGCGGGTCGAGACGGTCCACACGGTAGGTGCGCCAGTCCTCGCGGTCCGCGTCCCAGCCGATGAGGTACCAGCGCCGGCCGGTGTGCACCAGGCGGTGGGGCTCGGTCGTGCGGATGCTGGTGGTTCCGTCGTGGGTGCGGTAGTCGAAGCGCAGGCGCAGCGAGTCGCGGCAGGCGGCGGCGATGGCGGTGAGGGTGCTCGGGTCGACGGTGGGGCCGGCGCTGACCATCGGCACGGTCATCGACTGCAGGGCGTTGATCCGGTGGCGCAGCCGGGAGGGCAGCACCTGCTCGAGCTTTGCCAGGGCCCGCACCGAGATCTCCTCGATGCCGGTGATCGAACCGTTGGCCGCTGTGCGCAGGCCCATCGCGACCGCGACGGCTTCGTCGTCGTCGAGCAGCAGCGGCGGCAGGTCCGCGCCGGCACCCAGTCGGTAGCCGGCGGTGCCCGCGGTGGCCAGCACCGGGTAGCCGAGGTCGCGCAGCCGGTCGATATCGCGGCGGACGGTGCGCGGAGTGACCTCCAGTCGCTCGGCCAGTTCGCCGCCGGACCAGTCGCGCCGGGTCTGCAGGAGCGAGAGCAGTCGCAGTAGCCGTGTCGAGGTTTCCCACATGCTGTGAAGTCTGCCATCGAGCTAGGACCGGATCTGTCCTAACCGGCTCCTATGTTTGTCGGCATGGACACCAACAGCGAGATCCGGCCGTTCACCATCGACATTCCCCAGGCTGACCTGGACGACCTGAGGGACCGGCTCGCCAGGACCCGGTGGGCCGCGGACCTGCCCGATGCCGGCTGGAGCCGCGGGGTGCCGGTGAGCTACCTCAAGGGGCTGGCCGACTACTGGCGCGACGGCTACGACTGGCGCGTCCACGAGCGGGAGCTGAACTCCTACCCGCAGTTCACCACCGAGATCGACGGGCAGGACATCCACTTCCTGCACGTGCGCTCGCCCGAGCCGGACGCGCTGCCGCTGATCCTGATCCACGGCTGGCCCGGCTCGATCGTGGAGTTCCTCAACGTCATCGGCCCGCTGACCGACCCCAGGGCGCATGGCGGCGACCCGGCGGACGCGTTCCACGTGGTGATTCCGTCGATTCCCGGCAGCGGGTTCTCCGGGCCGACCCGTGAGGCCGGTTGGGACACCAACCGGGTGACCAGGGCGTTCGCCGAGCTGATGAACCGGCTCGGCTACGACCGCTACGGCGCGCAGGGCGGCGACACCGGCGCGGTCATCTCCCCGGGACTCGGCCGGCTCAGCCCCGACAAGGTCGTCGGTGTGCACGCGAACGGGCTGGCCGCGTTCACCGAGGTCGACCCGGACGAGGTGGGAGAACTGACCGAGGCCGAGCGGGCGCGGCTGGAGATCCTGCAGTATCTGGAGACCGAGCAGTCCGGCTACGCGATGATCCAGATCTCCCGGCCGCAGACCTTGGCGCATGGCCTGCACGACTCCCCGGTCGGGCAGTTGGCCTGGATCGTGGAGAAGTTCAAGGAGTGGACCGATCCCGCTGCCGAACTGCCCGAGGACGCCGTGGACCGGGATCAGTTGCTCACCAACGTGATGCTGTACTGGCTGACCGGCACCGCCGGGTCCTCGGCCAACAGCTACTACGAGACCGCGCATGCAGGAGCCTGGGGAGCCAGTGAGCGTTCCACGGTGCCGACCGGGGTCGCGGTGTTCCCCACGGACGTGTCGATCCGGCGCACTGTCGAGCTCGAACACACCGTCGTGCACTGGTCCGAATTCGACCGCGGCGGCCACTTCGCCGCCATGGAGGCCCCCGACCTGCTCGTCGGCGACGTGCGGGAGTTCTTCCACAAGCTGCGCTGAAACCACCACGGCGCCGGCCTCGATCAAGCCGGCACCGCGGCAGCATTCCACGCTCAGACTCAGCAGACGACTATGGAGGCTCCGCTGACGCACCAGCGGCCGCGCGAACGGTGGAGCGCGGCGCAGCGGGCGGGCGCAGGAACGTGGTCAGGGCGAGGGGGGTGCACCCGCGTCCGGTGGCTCGGGGCTTCTGGTCAGAGCGATGAGGGCGATGTCGTCTCCGGAGTCGTGAGTCCACTGCGTGAGGCCGGTCATCAGGTGGGTGATCAGGTCGCGCGGGTGGCTGGTGGGGGCCGTACGCAGACGCGGGATGACGGGGTAGAACGCGCCGGCTGCGTTGCGGGCCTCGCTGAGGCCGTCGGTGTGCAGGACTAGGACGGTGTCGTCGGCAAGGCTCAGGCGTACGGGGGAGGGAACGGTGTGTGGGTCGAGGCCGCCGAACCCCAAGGGGAGGAGGGCGGGCAGTTGCACCTCGCGGACCTGGTGGCCAGGACCGACGGCCAGAGGAGGCAGATGGCCGCAGTTCAGTACGTCGAGGTGGCCGGTACCGTCGTGGTGTTCCAACAGGATTGCGGTGGCGAAGAGTTCGCCGTCCTGTCGGGAGAGCGCGGCGCGGGCGAGGTGCCTGTCGAGACGCGCCGCGAGTTCGGTGAGGCCACTCGTCTCGTGGGCCTGGGTGCGGAAGCAACCCAGGACATCGGTGACGGTCTGCACCGCCTGGAGCCCCTTGCCCCGGACGTCGCCGATCAGGATCCGCGTGCCGAACGGGGTCCTCGCGACGTCGTAGAAGTCGCCCCCGATGCCGGTGTCGGCGGTGGCGGGCCGGTACAGGCCGGCCGTCTCCAGCTCCCCGGTCCGGGTCGGCAGGGGCCGCAGGACCGCCTGCTGCAGAGCGGTCGCAGCCGCCAGCGCCTGGGCCAGGCGTTCGCCCTGACGACCGCGGGTCCATACGGCGAGCCCGACGATCACGCCGGTGGCGGCGAATGCGGCCAGGGAGATCGGGCGTTGCGCATACCGCTCCTCGCTGACCACCCTTACCAGCACGTACTGGGCCACGGCCCCGCCCGCCACCGCGATGGCGACGGCGGATCTACCCAGTACGACGGCGGCCAGCGAGAGGACCGTGACAGTGATCCACAGCAGCTCCTGGATGTCGCCGCGCGTCGAGGGCGAGATCACCGCTTCGTAGGGAATCCCGGTGACGGCGGCCCCGCCGAGGACCACCGAGGCTGGATAGGCCGTGGCCGTCACACCGCGCCCTGACGCGGGCAGACTCACCAGGTAGCGGGTGACGACGGGCACCTGGGGCAGGACGACCCCGAATCCGACCAGCACCGAGAGCAGAACCGCGATCACGGTGGCCACAGTGCTGTGACCGTGAGGAAGGACAGGCATGACGGCCACGCTGACGGCTGCCAGGGTCAGCCCGAGCGCGGCCGCCGGCCGCGCCGCGATTCCGCTGCGGGCGGCATACACGCCGGCGACGGCGAACCCGACGCCAAAGCCCGCCCATGCCACCAGGCCCTCTGCCTGGGCACCGCCCCGATCGGTCAGCAAGACCAGCAAGACCGTCGCGAGCGCCGACTGCCCGAACCCCCAAACACCTCCCGCCAACACGGCCGCACGCACGCGGGACTCCACCTCTGCGGGTTCGCGGGCCTCCGTCCGGCGCTGACGCGGCCGGACCCGGAAGAATGCCCGGCCCGGTGGGCAGCAGACTGCAAGCACCGCCAGTGTCACCGCAAGAAGGGTGACCACCCCGGCATCCAGCCAGCTGCGCAACGGGGCAGCCTGCAGGACGCCTCCGAGCAGTACGACGACGGGGCAGCCCACCTTGAAGGCCGTGGAGACGTCAGGAGGAGGCCTCGTCGGCAGCCGCTCATCCACCATGGTTCGGAACGCCGGCAGGAAGAGAACCGCGGCAAGCAGTGGCGGTAGGGCCTCCGCCACACGCCAGTCCCCGGCCTCGTTGGCCGCCAGCACCAGGGCGACACCCGAGGTGAGCGCGATCGCCATCGCCGCGAAGGAGACACCGACCACCCGGCCGAGTCGCCCGGTCAGGTGGACCACGGGAACCGAGGCCACATAACCGGCCACCACCCCCATGATCGAGGCACTCTCCACGACCAGCCCCACGCCGTACGTGACCGGGCCCACCGCCGCCACCAGCAGCAGACCGCCCACGCACGTCCCGGCCAGCGACCACAACACCACCCGGCGCGCGCCGTGCACGTCCACGGCCCGGCCCGCCCAGAACAGCCCGGCCAAGGAAGCACAGACCACAAGCACCTGCGCAAGGTCCTGGCCCTGGGCGTCGATGCCGACGTCGGCGGCGGCGCGGGGCAGGGTGGCGTTGTGCAGCGTCGGCGCCAACACGCCCAAGGCGAAACCCGTGACGAGGACGGACCAGGCCAGGCCGGCTCCGCCGCTGCTGCCCTCGCTCCCCGCACCGCGGGAACCTTCCCCTGCTTGAGTCGGTCTCACCCTGGAGATCCTGGCTCACGTCCACCGGGGGAAGCGTGCACGGCGCACCGGTGACCGTGAGGTTGCGAGGTCACTGACGAGCCGATCGGGAAGCAGCAGGGGCATGACGTCCTTGCAGGGCTACTGGAAGAAGAGCCGTTCGAGCAAAAGGAACCGCAGGGCGTGCCGGCATCGTGCGCTCGACCCCGACTGCCTCAAGGTGCGGCCGCAGAGCAGATTCTGGAAGCCGACTGCAGCGACGCCGACCACGTCCCGCCCGATAACCGAGATCGGCGCCGAAGCGTTCGAACGGGTAGGTCGCGGGGAGGCAGTGGACGGCGGTGCCGGGAATCTAGTCGACGGCGCCGGTCAGGCGAGTGACCTCGGTGAACGTACGCAGTGCCTGCGGGACGAGGTGCTGGGCGAGCCAGGCTGCGTCGGCGGCGTCGACGACGCCGAAGGCAGCCGGGGGCGGTGACGGGATTGGCTGCCCGTCCCCAGAAGCAGCCGCCGCCGCGCGTATGCAGCGACAGAGGCGTCGGGCGCCGGTGCGAACATGCTCGCGCCATCGGGTCCGGCCCAGCCGTCCACGAGGACGAGGTGGTCGACGGCGTCGGGCCGCAGGTCCGCACGCTTCTCGGACGACGAGACCGGCATGGCTGTGGCCGACGAGGACGAACTCCTCGCCTTCCGGGACGGTGTCGAGGGCGGCGGCGACCGTAGCGGCGTCGTGGTGGAGCCCCGTGGTTGCCGGACGCGCCGAGGTCGGGGGTGAGCATACGCGCCCCAGCGGCGTGCAGCAGGGGCACGATCCGGTCCCAGGCCCAGGATCCGTGCCAGGCGCCGTGGACAAGTACATACGTGGTCATGGGCGCTCCTCACGGAGAAGCGGCAGGAAGGGGTCGGAGAACGCTCCAGGTCCGCCTCGTGGTTGTCGGTGGCCAGGCGGATCACCAGGTGCCGGGCGCCGGCCGTGACGTAGCAGTCGAGCCAGCCGAAGGCCTGGCGCGAGGTCCCGGCGAACAGTGCCTGAACCGTCGCGACCCTCTCCCGACCCGAGCAGTCGCATGGCGTCGACGGACTCCACAAGGCGACTGATCCGGGAGCCGAACGGGACGCCTGCGGCCGCGGACTGGGCCCGGGGGCTCGGGTTCGGAAAGCCGCCGCCCATGCCGGCGATCGGTCGAACGTCGGACAGCCGGTCGAGGGTGGCCCCGCACCCACCCTGGCTTCGCCTCCCCTGCGTGATCCTCTGGCAGAGAGGACCTGGCGACGCCATGCCCGTCGCGCACCTCGGGAGGGCTCGTCCGGGTCAGCCGGATCGAGGGTGAGTACCCACTGGTGCTGGCTCTTGTCGATGGCGACCGGGATGGGCTCGCTGGGCAGGGCGGCCTTCTCCCGGACCCGACGACGCCGACACCGTCACCAACCACGACGAGGTCGGTGGCTGCACCCCCCGACAGGCGTGCTCCCGGCTCGTCCCAGTGCGCCTGATCCCATCCACCGCGCTCCTGCACGAGCGGGAGCGGGAGATCACCGACACTCTGGTGAAGTTGCCCGTTCGCTCAGGAACCCGGAGGCTCCGCCAATGAAGTACACCGTCTCGATCGAGATCGGCCTGCCGCGGGAGAGGGTGGTCCTGCTGCTCGCCGATCCGGCACACCTGCCGAAGTGGCTGCGGGGGCTGGTGCTGCACGAGCCGCTGAGTGGGGTGCACGGGCAGGTCGGTACCAAGTCGCGGGTCGTGATGCAGATGGGGCAGCAGAAGTTCGAGGGCACCGAGACAATCACACGCCGTGAACCGGCAGACCTGCACGGGATCCCGAAAGGGAGCGTCGTTCACTTCGACCGCGAGATTGTCGGCGAGGGCATGTGGAGCGCCGTGCGCGACCGGCTGACCGAGGCCGGTCCGGAGTCGACGCTCTGGGTGAGCGAGAACGAGTACCGATTCAGCGGCTTGCTGCTGCGGCTGGTAGGGCTCCTGATGCCCGGCACCTTCCGCAAGCAGTCTCAACAGCACATGCAGGACTTCAAGGCGTTCGCCGAGCAGGGAAAGGACGTGCGCGAGGCGAAGGGCTGATCTGCTTAGGGACAGGGGCGTCGGCAACGTCGCGACCGAGGACATCCCCACCTCGCCGCGAACACCGATGACGGGCTCGCCCACGCGCGAGCCCGCGGCCGCTTGCCCAAGCTCACCAAGGGCCAGGCCGCGCTCGCCCAGCAGCTCTGCGACGCCCGCGAGAAGACCGTCCATGAGATCCCCGACCTGTCCGGTGTGCCCCGGTCGACGGTGTACGGGCATCTCGACAAGTCCAAGACCGTGCCCCGCCAGCCGAAGAGAGCCGCGGTCACGAAGCCCTGACTGCTCGTTTGCGGCTGATGAAACGGTTCATAGCGGCATCCTCGGTACGCGAGCACGAGCTGCCCGCGGCCGAGGGGAAGGCTGACGACCCGCGTAGGACAGGGTTCGCACGCCGGCACGGGCTCGACTCCGGTCGGCGGGTGCAGTGGGAGGTCGAGGCACTCGACCCGATCGGGCTTCAGCACCTGGTCCTCGCCGCCGTCGCCCTGTCCTTCGATCAAGCCCAGGGCATCACAGTGACGAGGCGGTGATCGGCCAGGCGGTCGCCCAGCTTCGCGACGAGGGCCACGAGATCCGGTACGCGGACGTGGCCGGCTCTCACCGCTCAAGCGCCACCGGACTGTCGGAGCCAGGGCGGCCGCTCCCCCGCCTCGTGGACCGCTCAGAACGAGCGTGACGCCCGCTCCCCGGCGTCAGCGCGACGCGGGCTGCCGAGGGGAGCGGAGAACGAGCAGGGTGATCTCGCTGGGGGCGAAGACGCGGAAGGGCGGACCCCAGAAGCCGGTGCCGCGGCTGGTGTAGAGGAAGGTGCGAGTGCCGTGGTGGCTGAGGCCGGCGACGGCCGGCTGGTCAAGGCGAACCAGGTAGTGGAAAGGCCAGATCTGACCACCATGGGTGTGGCCGGAGAGCTGGAGATCGACGCCCTGTGCTGCCGCGCGGTCGATGAACTTGGGCTGGTGGGCGAGGAGGAGGACGGGGAGGTCGGAGTCGACGCCGCGCAGGGCTCCGGCGAGGTGGGCCCGGTGCCCGGCCAGCCCGGAAGCCTCGGCGGTGACGTCGTCGACACCGGCGACCACGAGGGTGTCACCACCGCGTTCGAACAGCAGATGACGATTGCGGAGCGGCTCCCAGCCCAGCTCGCCCATCAGGTCGACCCATCCCTGGGCCTCGCCGTAGTACTCGTGGTTGCCGGTGACGTACACACGGGCCCAGGCCGCCCGCACGGTGCCCAGCGGGACGGCCTGGGCGCGACGGCGTTCGGCTGTTCCGTCGGCGATGTCTCCGGTGTGGCAGACCAGGTCGGCTTCCAGGCTGTTCACCGTCTCGCAGACCCGTTCCGACCAGCGGGCGCGGTCGAGCGGACCGTAGTGGGTGTCGGTGATCAGAACGACCCGGGTGCCGTCCAATCCGGCTCCGAGACGCGGGAGTCGGATGTCGAGTCGCCGCACGCGTGGCACGCGTCCGGCCTCGACGTACCCCCAGGCGAGCAACACCGCGGATACGCCGAGGACGCACCAGGTGACAATGCGCGCCCGGTCCTGTCCGTCGCCGACACCGGCCACGGTCAGGGTGAGCCGCAGCAGGACACCGAGCAGGACGGACCAGGTGAACAGGACCCAGATGCCGCCCAGCAGCGTGTCACCGACGATCGCCGCCCGGTCGTGCTGGCGCCGACCGTGGCCGCGCGTCATCGCGAACGGCATGCCGATCAGGCCGAGGGCGAACAGGGCGGTGGAGATCAGCGTGCCGGGGAGCGGCCAGTGCTGACCTGTGTACAGGAGGACCCAGCACGGCACGGTCCACAGCAGGACCGGGGCGATCAAGGGGAGGTAGCGCAACAGACGTTGCAGTCGGCCCCTCTGCTCACCCTGCGCTTCGGTGGCGGCGGATCGGGGTTCGCTGGTCTCGGTCACGCTTCGTCTCCTGGGGGTTCTGTCCGGCGGGTCGTACCCGTGGCGGATCCGGCTGGTGGCCACGGGGCCAGTCCTCGTACCAGCCATCCGCCCGTGGCCTCGACCTGATTCGCCCCCGCCCGGTGCCTGCTCCGGCCACGGCTGTCTGAGTCGCTTGGGCAGGCCATTGTCCTCCGTCCCGAACAGGGCTTGCCTCCAAGCTTCGCAGAGCCCGATCCGGGCGGCCTGCAGACCTCTCGGTGGGCCTGTACGGCATCACGGGGCACCTGACGCCACTTCCCGCCGCCACGAGCGGCTAGGTACAGTCCGAGATCGACGTCAAGGCTTGGTCGGGGCTGCTCGACGGGGAGTACGCGGAGATCCGCGACCTCGTCCGCACCAATCTGGCGGCCCCTTCCTCCGTCCTCGAGGACGCTGAACGGCTCGGCATGGACGCGTTCCGTGAGCGGGTGCGCGACATCGTGGTCGGGATGGCCGGGACCGGCCAGACCGGGTTGGGCTTCCCGGCGGCGTACGGCGGCGGGGACGACGTCGGCGCGTCCGTCGCGGCCTACGAGAGCCTGGCCTTCGGCGACCTCTCGCTGCTGGTCAAAGTCGGGTTGCAGTTCGGGCTGTTCGGCGGCGCGATCCTGCACCTGGGCAGCGCGTGCCACCACGACGCC
Organism: Streptomyces sp. NPDC029956; assembly: GCF_055574655.1. Lineage (NCBI taxonomy): Bacteria > Bacillati > Actinomycetota > Actinomycetes > Kitasatosporales > Streptomycetaceae > Streptomyces > Streptomyces sp. NPDC029956. Next base: position 34,793 of record NZ_JBVHZJ010000060.1, read on the forward strand.
CTATCTGCCGGACCTGATCGCCGCCGACTGATGGGCTGCTTCGCGATGACCGAGGCCGGACACGGCTCCAGGGTCCAGGCGCTCGGAACGGTCGCCCGCTACGACGCCGACCCCCGGGAGTTCGTCGTCACCACGGAGGGCGACGCGGCCCGGAAGGTCTACGTCGGCAACGCCGCCCGCCACGCCGAGCTCGCAGTCGTCTTCGCCCAGCTGGAGGTCGGCGGCGAGGCCGCGGCGTCCACGCCCTCCTCGTACCGCTGGGCTCCGGCGCCGAGGTCGTGCCGGGCATCGAGACCGAGGACGACGGCCGCAAGACGGGCCCCAACGGCGTCGACAACGGCCGCATCCGCTTCCACGGCCTCCGCGTCCCGCGCGAGGCGCTCCTCAACCGCTTCGCGGACGTCACCCCCGACGGCACGTACGTCAGCTGCGCGGCGCCCTCGACCCCGTGGCCGACGGTGGAGTCGTCGGCGGCGCCGAGCGTCGGTGCGCCCGCGTGCCTGCGGGCCGGGTGCCGCCTTCCGCCGTGCGCAGACCCGCCCGCCCATCGGTCACGACCGCCCCATCGAGGGGACACACTTCATGGCTGGGACAGGGCCTCCCGTACGGCGTCGATACCGAGCGCCAGGTCTGCGTGGAAAGTCTGATGGAGGTCGAAGTCCCGGGTCATGTCCACGTAGTAGCCGTCCGGCAGGGTCGACTCGGCACGCGAGAGGTCGCTGTTCAGCGCGTCGAGCTGGCGGATCATCCGGTGGGTATCGCTCAGGGACCGGGTCAGGGCCTCGGCGAGCGAGCCGCCGGGCGGAGGAGGGGTGTCCGCACCGGGCCGGTGCGACGCGCGCATCGCCGCCCGTACCGCCGCGCGCCGGAACTGGGCCAGGGCGAGGGAGGCTTCGATCCCGTCGTAGGAGACTTCATTCGTCCAGGGGTCGTCCTGGCCAAGGCCTGCCGACAGGAAGCCGACCCGGCGCGGGACGTCGAGGTCCTTCACCGCGTCGAACATCGGCGCGGCGAGCGCGGCGTCCTGAGCCAGTGCGACCGCGAACGCGCGGGCGTCCTCCCTGCGGAACTCGTCCCTGGTGGCCCGTGTCCCGGACCTCTCGGCCTCCCTCCGGAATCGGTCCACCTGAAGGGCGAACGCTGCTCCGAGGCGTACGGCTGCCACCTCGGCCGCGGGAAACGCTCCGAGCGCAGCCTCGCGACGCTGCGCGCCGCACCGGGCGAGGCCGGCCGCGTACGCCCGTACCCCGGATGGCGCGGGCTCGGCGAGCGAGTGCAGCGCTGGTACGCCGAAGGGCGGCACGGGAAGCGAAGAGTTGAGGCTCCACGGCGGTGGAACGGGGGCGCGGCCAGCAGTGGTCCCGTACGTAGCCACGGAGCCACTCACCTCTTCCAGCCCGGCTCGCAGGTCGAGTACGGGATCCAGCGCGGCGGTCAGTTCGCCCAGCAGCTCTGCGAACCCGCCGTCTGCCTCCGCGGATCCCTCGGACGCCCCGGACTCCTCGGCCTTCCCCGGCTCTTCGACACCTCCGGCCTGCCGTACTCCCGTCGCCGCCGCGAGCAGCTTGCCGACGTGATGCAGGGTGCGGTGGACCTTCGGCATGGACAGGCCCAGCTCATACCCGATCGCTCCCGGCGCACAGCCGGCCAGCCGAAACGCAATGACGTCGAGTTGACGCTGGTTCAAATCCCGCAGCGGGGCGCGCGCCACCACCGTCCGGGCCTGCACCAGGGCGTCGGTGCTGCCCTTCCCCAGCAGGGCGGGCACCGACCCGTCCACGGGGCAGAGCACTCCGCAGCCGCCGCCGATGGTGATCCGGCACGTCCAGGACCGCAGCGCCTGCGGGGTCACCACGGGTGTCATGGTGTCCTTGACGGCCCCAGCCTCGTTCGCGACCAGCAGGTCCATCCACCGACGAGCCACTGTCATCGCGTCTTGAGCAAGTCGCGCCGCCTCCAACAGGTCCGCGCCCCGCAGCAGCGACAGGGCGACGAGCGGCCCCGCATGCGCCCGGTAGTAGTCCCCGAACCCGACCTCGCTGACGGACACCGAATCCGCCGGATCTGTCCACATGAGCCGACTCACCTGCCTTCGCAGCCACTTGCCACTTCCATCGGAGTTCAAGGTAGGGGCTCGACGTGGAGTGAGGGGAACTGCTCCGCTTCCCGATACCTTCCGCCGGCGAGCGCCTGACCACCACGGCCCTGTACGAGATCGAGACCACCGAGTCCGTCGGCAGTACGGTCAGCGGTGATGTGGAGGTTTCGGCGGGACCGGTGCCGACCCCGGTCAGCGAGGGCCCACGTCCGCGGTCTGCTGAGGGGACAGCAGGCCGGCGACGGCTTGGACGCTTCAGCGATTCGGCTGATGAAGTTGCCGCGGATCTCGGCAGGCCGTACCGGTCGGGGGTCGCGAGAGGACACCCCGCGGCCCAGCACGCTCACGGTGAGACGTGGACGCGGCAGCCAGCCCATCTCGAGCGGGGTGGGTCGTGGTGGTCCACTGCCGTCACGTGTACGACGGTCGGTGGCACCCCGACCCGGCAGATGTCGCCCGCCTCAGGTCGCCCGGCCGGCGGATCGCTCCGGAACAACTCCACGTCCGGTCCCGGTGCCTGTCCGCCGGCGTTCACGCCCATGGCTACGGGCGGAGCCGTTCGCCAGGGAGGGGCCGATGCCCTCAGGCGGTCGGTCGGCAACGGGTCAGCCTGTGGGGGTGGGGCTGGGTCATCACGCCCGTCGAATGCGGATCGGGCCTCGGGCCTTGCCCGGTGCAACCGGATGTCCGCCCTGGGTGATCTCCACCTCTCCCTCGTCGACCAGGTGGCGGGCCGCGAGACGGGCAGGCTCCATCAGGGCGCGCCAGCCGTCGTCGTCCCCTTGATAGGCGGCGCGCGCCGCATCCGACGGGCAGATCGACGCGCCAGGAGCGCGGCGCTGCAGGAGCTTCAGGATCGTTTGCTCCAGGCGCCGAACCGTCTCCCTCCCGGTTTCCGTCATCTCTCCAGTCTCCGCGATCCCCCTGGATTCCGCGCCTGTCCGGTGTTCACGACCGGCCGGCGGGGGCGACCCGCGCCCGTCCTGCCGGATGGAGTGGACATCGCCGAGTTCCCCTGCCTGATCTGCCGGCGACGGCACGCCGAGGTCTGGTCTCGGTGGTTGTCATGCATCCCCCACTGCCCCCGCGCCTCGTTCCCCCCTCGCCCGGTGGTGTTCCCCGGCCCGGACGGCCATGCGGGGAAGCAGATCGACAGAGTCGGCGGAACCTGAAGTCCAGAAGCTGTGGCGACGTGGGAATCCGTTCCGTGCCGGACTGATGCCCCCTGCGGCTTCCAGTTGCATCCGGCCGGTCTGTGACGTGCCCGGCACGAGCGGTCACCGGGCGGGCAGCCCGTTACGACTCATATGGTAGTTCTCGCCCGGGCGGGAGAAGTAGGCCAGCAGGACTCGCTTCACGTTGTTTCCGGTCGTCGTGGCGGACTGGGCGGGGGTGGGGGAGGCGGGTGGTGGTGAGGGCGGTGAGCAGCCGGCCAGGTGGGGCGCGCTCAAAGCGGCGGCTGCTGTCAGCAGCGCGCCGCGCAGAACGGTGCGCCGGCTCGGCAGGGCGGCATGGTGCTGTGGCGTGATCATGGTGGACGGCTCCCGGTGCGCCGTGATGAGCGTTGGGCCGGACGGATGCCCCCGGCGTTCGGGGCACCCGCGGCCGACAGGGGGTGTCTTGCCTTCAGGTGTCCAGGCGGCGCCCGGCGAGCCAGGTGACCATCTCGGGGTCGTGGTGGTCGAAGAACAGGGAACTGCCGGTGTCGAGGGTGGCGATCTGGGCCATCTGCTCGTCAGCGAGGTCGAAGTCGAAGACGTCGATGTTCTCGGCCATCCGCTCGGCGCGTACGGACTTGGGGATGGCGATGACGCCGCGCTGGGTGAGCCAGCGCAGGACGACCTGGGCGACGGACTTGTCGTACGCCTTACCGATCTCGGCGAGCAGCGGGTTGGTGAACAGGTCGTTCTTGCCTTCGGCGAAGCCGCCCCAGGACTGGATCTGCACGCCGTGCTCGCGCATGAGGTCCTGGTAGTCGGCGCGCTGGAAGAAGGGGTGGGTCTCGATCTGGTTGACCTGCGGGGTGATCTCGTTGTTGACGATCAGGTCGATCAGCCGGTCGGGGTAGAAGTTGGCGACGCCGATCGCCTTCGTCAGGCCTTCGCGGTTGAGGGTCTCCATGGCGCGCCACTGGCCGTAGACGTCGCCGAAGGGCTGGTGCATCAGGTACAGGTCGAGGTGGTCCAGGCCCAGCTTGGTCAGGGACGTCTCGAACGCGCGGCGGGTGTTGTCCTGGGCGGGGGCGTCCTGGACCCAGAGCTTGGTGGTGACGAACAGTTCCTCGCGCGGGATGCCGCTGGCCTTGATGGCACGGCCGACGGCTTCCTCGTTGCCGTAGGCCGCGGCGGTGTCCAGCAGGCGGTAGCCGGCCGCCAGGGCCTCGGAGACGGCGCGCTCGGTGTCCTCGGCGGGAATCTGGTAGACGCCGAAGCCGAGGAGCGGCATCTCGACGCCGTTGTTGAGGGTGACGGTCTGCATGAGCGGGATGTCCTTCACTGTGCGGGGGTGGGGGCGTTGGTCAGGGGCGGAGGAGTGCCTTGAGGACCTGGCGGTCGGCCATGCCCCGGTAGGCGTCCGGTGCCCGGTCGAGGGGGGATGTCTGGTCGAAGACGCGGCCGGGGCTGATGGTGCCGTCCAGGACGTCGGCGAGCAGTTCGGGAATGTAGGCGCGGGCGGGGCTGGCGCCGCCGGTCAGGGTGATGTTGCGCATGAACGCGGATGGGCCGATCGGGCCCTGCTCGTGCTGGGGAACGCCCAGGCGGCTGATGGTGCCGCCGTCCAGGACCGCCCCGAGCGCGGTGTCGAGGGCCTGGCGGGTGCCGACCGCCTCGATGACCTTGTCCACGCCGCCGGTCAGTTCGCGGATCCGGGCGATGCCCACCTCGCCGCGCTCGGCGACCACGTCGGTGGCGCCGAACTCACGGCCCAGGCCGGTGCGGGCTTCGTGGCGGCCGGCGAGCACGATCCGCTCGGCCCCGAGCCGCTTGGCGGCGATCACCGCGCACAGGCCGACCGCGCCGTCACCGACCACCAGCACCGCATCCCCGCGGCCGACGCCTGCGGTGACGGCGCCGTGGTGGCCGGTGGTCATCACGTCGGACAGCGCGAGCAGCGACGGCAGCAGCGCGGAGTCGGCGGCCACCGGCAGCTTCACCAGGGTGCCGTCCGCGTGGGGGACGCGTACGGCTTCGCCTTGGCCGCCGTCGACACCGTCGAAGCCGTACCGGCCGCCGTTGCGGCACGAGACGTGCAGGCCCTTGGCGCAGTAGTCGCAGGTGTTGTCGCTGTAGGTGAACGGGGCGACGACCAGATCACCGGCCTTCAGGCTGGTCACGTCCGAACCGGTCTCTTCCACGACGCCGAGGAACTCGTGCCCCATGGGGCGGCCGGCGCCGGTGGCGGGCATCGAGGCGTAGGGCCACAGGTCGCTGCCGCACACGCATGAGGCGAGGACGCGGACCACGGCGTCGGCGGGCTGGACGATCTTCGGGTCGGGCCGGTCCTCGACGCGGACGTCGCCGGCTCCGTACATCACTGCTGCACGCATGAAAGGTGTTGCTCCAAACGAGGGTGGGGGCGCCACGCGACGCGTGGCGTGCTGGGGCGTGGTCAGCGTTCGAGCATGCGGGCCTGGGCCTCGGTGTGGGTGTCGCCGGCGGCAGACGGCAGGGTGGAGAGCTTGTCGAGCTGCTCGGCGGTCAGCGTGACGGCATCGGCGGAGGCGTTCTCCTCGACCCGGCTGACGCGCTTGGTGCCGGGGATCGGGGCGATGGCGTCACCCTGGGCGAGCAGCCAGGCCAGCGCCACCTGACCGGGTGTGGCACCTGCTTCGTCGGCCAGGGCCTTGACCTCGTCGGCGAGCGCCAGGTTGTGCTGGAAGTTCTCGCCCGTGAAGCGCGGATTGTCGCGGCGGAAGTCGTTCTCGTCGAACTGGTCGGTGGAGCGGACGGTGCCGGTCAGGAAGCCGCGGCCCAGCGGGGAGAAGGGCACGAGACCGATGTTCAGCTCCCGCAGGACGGGCAGGACACGGTCCTCGATGCCGCGGGTGAACAGGGAGTACTCGGATTGGACCGCGGTGACCGGCTGGACTGCGTGGGCGCGGCAGATGGTGTCCGGGCCGGCCTCCGAGAGCCCGAAGGCACGCACCTTGCCCGCGTCGATCAGCTCCTTCACGGCGCTGGCGGTCTCCTCGATCGGCGTGTTCGGGTCGACGCGGTGCTGGTAGTAGAGGTCGATGTGGTCGGTGCCCAGGCGCTTGAGGGAGCCCTCGACCGCGGTGCGGATGTTGGCCGGGCCGGAGTCCAGGTTCCACGCGCCGTCGCCGGCGTGCGACACCCGGCCGAACTTGGTGGCCAGCACCACCTGGTCCCGGCGCCCCTTGAGCGCGCGCCCGAGCAGTTCCTCGTTGCTGTAGGGGCCGTAGATCTCGGCGGTGTCGATGAGCGTGACGCCCAGTTCAAGGGCTCGGTGCACGGTCCTGATCGACTCCGCCTCATCGGTGCCCGAGCCGGTGTAGCCGTGGGACATGCCCATCGCACCCAGCCCGATCCGGGAAACCTCCAGGTCACGCAGCTTGATGTACCGCATCTCGCCTTCTTCGCTCGGTGGCGTTGCCCGTCCCCTCGCTCTCGCCCGGCCCAGCAGGTCATGCCGGTCGGACCCTGGCGACACCGAGGGGGGCGGCGTCTTCCTCATCAACCGTCGCTCGGATCGCCCCGGTGTGGCAGGGCGGACTCTTCAGGGGTAATGACAGGGCCACCCTCCCGTCTGCGGCGCGGCGACCCGCCGGGTGAGACTGGGGTCATGGCATCCCAGAGCGCGAACAGCGAGGGCGCCGAGCTGGGCCGCTACCTGCGCGCCCGCCGCACCCAGACCAGCCCCGAGCACGTCGGCCTCACCGTCGGCGCCGGCATCCGCCGCACCCCCGGCCTGCGCCGCGAGGAGCTGGCCACCCTCGCCGGCATCAGCATCGACTACTACGTGCGCCTGGAACGCGGTAAGGAGACCCGCCCCAGTCCCGCCGTCCTCGACTCCCTCGCCCGTGCCCTGCACATGGACGACCAGGAACACCAGCACCTGCGCGAGCTCGCCGCCCGCGCCGCCCGATACGCCCCCGAACCACCCCCCGCCCCCAGCCGCACCGTGCGCCCCCACCTGAAACTGCTGCTGGAATCGCTGCGTCCGAACCCCGCATACGTCATCAGCCGCAGCATGGACATGCTGGCCTGGAACCCCGGCGGCCTCGCCCTGTACGCCGGCCTGGAGGACTGGCCCGCCAAACACCGCAACCTGGCCCGCTACCTCTTCCTCCACCCAGCCTCGCGGAACCTGTTCACCGACTGGGACCGCCAGATCACCGCCTGCGTCGCCCGCCTCCGCGCCACCGCCGGTACCGCTCCGGACGCCCCGGACCTGACCAACCTCGTCGGCGAGCTCCTCCTCAAGAGCCCCGACTTCGCACGGCTGTGGGAACGTTACGAGGTCACGGGCCGCAAGCCCGCACAGAAGACCTTCCACCACCCCCGCGTCGGCTCCATCACGCTCACCTCCCAGTCCATGCATCTGGAAGGCACCCCCGGCCAGCGCATCGGCGTCTACACCGCCGAACCCCGCACCCCTGACCACGACGCCCTGCTCCTGCTCGACATGGCCGCGCCCGACCGGGAAATCCCGCAAGCCTCGCCCTGACCGCCCATTTGCCGGCCTACTTCGGGAGTTTGGAGGTCCGCTCCGGGTGAGCTGCGGTGAGCTACCGCATGGCGGCGCTGTCACTGATCTCGAAGTCCTGAGCGCGTTGAGGTCGCTGCCGGACCTCATGGTCGGCAAGAAGGCCGGCCCGGCCGAGATGGACACCGGCCTGCCGGCCGGCCCGTGGCGGCGGCGCCTGGTGCTCCGTCCGCCGCACCTGGAGCCGGGCACGGCGGACGGGAAGGCCTGCACCTTCTGCTTCTGCGTGCTGGAGCAGTTCCACCGGATGCTGCGGAGCAACCAGGTGTTCGCGAAGAACTCCTCCAGGTGGGGGGATCCGCGGGCGAAGCTGCTGGCCGGTGAGGCGGCGGCGCAGGCCAGGCCGACCGTGCCGGCCCCGCTCGGGCTGCCCGGGGAAGCGGGCGAGCACGGTTCGCCGGGCTGGCTGGCAAGGCCATCAAGGCGCCGTCGATCGCGCAGGCCAGCAGGCCCCGCCGTCGAGTTCCCACGGTGGCGGGGCCTGCGGCAGGTCCGCATCGCAAGGTCGAACAGGCCGCCGGCCGGGTTCCGACCCGCCTGCGGGCGTGTGCCGGCGCGTCGGCCCGTGCCGTCGAAGCGGGCCACGGCGTAGCCCGGCGGTCGCGAGGCTGCCTACGCGGCCACCGCGCCGCTCTGTGCCGCCTTGCGGTGGCGGGCGATCAGCCGCGAGCCGGACTCGCGGCGTGCGGCGCGGCGCAGGAGCGGTACCGCGAGGAGGAGCCCCAGGACCGCCCAGGCCGCGAGGACCAGGGCGACCATGGGCAGTTCCCAAGAGCCGGCCGCCTCGGCGGTCCGTGCCGAGTCCGGGAGCAGCGCCGAACGCAGGCCCTGCGCGATCCACTTGAGCGGAAAGGCTGCGGCCACGTGCTGCACCGGCAGGGGCAGTGCGGTGATCGGGAACACCGTCCCCGAGGTGAGCAGCAGCCCCATCGTGGGCAGCATGATCAACGCCAGGGCCTCGCGGGGGTTGGGCAGTACGGCGCCTATGGCCGCGCCGAGCGGTACGACGGCGAGCAGCCCGAGCGCGGTGACCCACAGCAGCGTCAGCCAGTCGCCCGGCCCGTGCGGCAGTGGCCCGTCCACCAGGAGCGCCCCGGCGACCAGGAGCAGCGCCGGGGTGCCGACCGCCAGGACGACCACCAGCAGGCACTTGGCGACGAGGTAGGCCGGTATCCCGCCGGGCGTGGCGCGCAGCCGCAGCAGGGTGCCCTCCTCCCGCTCGGTCACGAGGATCTGCGGGAGGTTGATCAGCCCGACCTGGAACAGCAGGTAGGCGGCGAAGCCCGCCAGCACCAGATGTGTCATCGGGGTTCGGGTCCCGGGCACGTCGTCGCTGATGTAGGCGGCGACGAGCAGCGCGACGACCACGTTGGTCAGATGGCCGGACATCTCCTTGCCGTTGCGCAGGAGGTGCCGCACCTCGATTCCGCCGCGCTGGAGCCCGGCACGCCAGCTGTTCGTCATGTTCGTCATGTTGTCCCCCCTCATGCGGCCGGCGCCTCCTGGTCCGCGTCCCTGTGCGTGCCGTTGACTTCGTCCGTGCCGTCGGCCTCCCGGTGCACCATGTGCAGGTAGGTGTCCTCCAGCGTCGGACGGCGGACCTCCAGGTCGGCGATCGGGCCGTCCGCGTGCCGGTGAAGGTCCCAGACCAGCCGTGAGGGGTCTTCTGTGCGTTCGCGGCGGGGCGTCCCGTCATCGGCCGTCCAGCGGACCTCGGCCTGGGCGGCGGCTCGCCGGGCCAGTTCCGCGGGTGTGCCGCAGGCCCGGATCCGGCCGCCGACCAGCATGGCGATCCGGTCGGCGAGCCGCTCGGCCTCCGCCAGGTCGTGGGTGGTGAGCAGGACGGTGACGCCCTCGTCGCGGGCCAGCTGTTCGACCAAGACGTGGAACTCGTGCCGCGCCTGAGGGTCGAAGCCGGTGGTCGGCTCGTCGAGGAAGAGGAGTTCGGGGCGGCCGACGATGCCGAGCGCGACGTCGAGGCGCCGGCGCTGGCCTCCGGACAGCCGGTGCACCTGCCGGCCGGCCTGGTCCGTGAGGCCGACCAGGGCCAGCAGTTCGGCCGGGTCGCGCGGATCGGGGTAGTAGGTCGCGAAGTGGGTCAGCAGCTCGGCGACCCGCCAGCGGCGGTGGTCTCGCCAGGGCTGCAGGACCAGGCCGATCCGGGCTCGCCACGCGTCACCGCCCCGCTCGGGATCCGTACCGAGGACGCTCACCTTCCCGCTGGAGCGCTGCCGGAAGCCTTCCAGGATCTCGACAGTGGTGGTCTTCCCCGCGCCGTTGGGCCCGAGCAGCGCGAAGACCTCGCCGCGGTGGACGTCCAGATCGACACCGCCCAGAACGTCGACATCACCGTACGCCATGGTCAGATCGCGTACCTGGATCACAGGCTGGACGTCGGCTCGCCCGAACGCCGTCATCGGCCCGCCTCCGCGTGGGGCTGCTGTTGTGCCGCCCCGATCGCGGGTCCGGCGCTGTCGACGATGACGCGGAGTGCCGCCACATGTCCCTCGAAGGCGGTGCGGCCGCGGTCCGTCAGCCGTACCTTCGTACGGCGGTTGCGGCCGCCGCCCTCCTTCTGGATCTCCAGGTATCCAGCCGCCTCCAAGGTGTGCAGCTGCTTGGAGAGCGCGGAGTCGCTGAGCGAGAGGCTGTCTCGGACGAACGCGAACTCCGCCCACTCGGTGGCGGCGAGCAGCGCGACCACCGACAGTCGGGTGGCGGGGTGGATCATCTCGTCGAAACCCGCGGGGGTGCTCATCGGCCCGCCTCCTCGGCGGCCGCCGGTTCGCCGCCGCTCCGCACAGAATCGGCCGCCCACCGGTTGGCGGGACCGAGGGAGAGCAGGTACACAGCCACCGCGGCCGTGGCCTGGATGGGGGCGGCGTAGATCGGCTCCAGTGACTCGGTCAGGTGGTCCGACAGCACGATCGTCCCGCCGACCAGCACCGCCGCCACACCGAACGCGGCCCACATACGCCCGGGGCAGCGAGTGTGGTGCAGTTGCATCCGACTCCTGCGGCTGCTCGTCACGACCAGCACGCTCAACAGGCCGACGTAGGCGGCCACGAACAGGCCGACGCCCCACTGGGGCAGGTCCATGCCGACGCCGGCAAGGAACACCCACATGAGCGCGGCCGTGCCGTGGGTCATGCCGCGCCCGCCGGACGCGGAGCGCTCGAACTCGTCGTACACCCGCTCCTGCGGCACTCGGATGCGCTGGAGATCCTGCCATGCCTGTTCGGCATCCACCCGCATGCTCACGGCCATCGCCCTCCCGTCCCCGATTACTTTCCTGCAAGGAAAGTTACTCTCGGCTTTCCTGATAGGCAAGTCGAAGGTCTGTCGGTACCGGGAGCTGGAGCCGCGACGGTCACGACGGTCACGACGGTCAGGCCACGGTCACCAGCCGCTCGTTCCGCCGGTCCCGCGGCACGAAGCGCACCCGCGGATGCCCGTGGTTACAGCCCACCGCCAACCGCAGGCCACGCCGCGCCCTCCACCTGCCGCCAGGTCACGCGCGTAGGCAGTCCTACAGCCGGCTCCCCATCGGCCGGCCGAGCGCTGTTGACGTGCGGACCGAGTGTGCCCGGCCGTCGTCGGTGACGACGGCCGGGCACGTGCTCCATGGTCCGTGCTCCGTGCTCCGTGCTCCGTGCTCCGTGCTCCGTGCTCCGTGCTCCGTGCGAAGTGTCAGGGAAGGGTCCACTTCTGGTTGGGGCCGGTGTGGCAGGTCCACAGGTGGACGGCGGTGCCGTCGTTCCAGACGCCGCCCGAGGCGTCGAGACACTTGCCCGACTGCGGATTGCGGACGGTCCCGTTCGCCTGGGGTTCCCACTTCTGGGCGCCGGTGCCGTTGCACGTCCACAGCTGGATCCTCGTGCCGTCGGCGCTGCCGCCCCCCGACACGTCCAGGCACTTGCCCAGAGCCTTCACCGTGCTGTCGGCCGCGACGGTCCAGCGCTGTGCGGCCGTGCTGTTGCAGGTCCACAGTTGGACCTTCGTGCCGTCGGCGGTCTGTGAGTTGTCGACGTCCAGGCACTTGCCGCCGACGCCTCTCACCTCGCCCGTGCGGGGGTCCGGCTGCTGCCCGCCCCGGTGGTCGACGCGGATGTTGCGGAAGGACACGTCGTCGCCGTCACCGTGGTTCTGGATGCCGATGTGTCCCTGTCGCAGGCTGCGGACCGGGTCGGTGTTCGTGAAGTCGTTGATCTTGCGCCCGTTGAGGAAGACTTCCAGTCGTTCGCCGGTGACGCGTAGTTCGTACGTGTTCCACTCGCCCGGCGGGTTCAGCGCCGCGTCCCGGGCCGGGATGTCGGAGGACCGGTAGCCGTAGACGGAACCGGTGGTGCGGTCGGGGCTGTCGGTGGCGTCGATCTGGACCTCGTAGCCGTTGTTCACCGCTGACCAGGGGTCATCGGAGGCCGGGAAGCCGAGGAATATCCCGGAATTGTCGTCTCCGGACATCTTCCAGTCGAGCTTCACGGAGTAGTCGCCGGTGAACTCCCGGCCGGCGTACCAGAGCATCCCCAGACCGCCCTGCGAGGTGAGGGTTCCGTCCGCGAGGGTGAAGCCGCCGGGGCCGGCCTGGCGCCAGCCGGTCGTGGACGAGCCGTCGAAGAGGCTGGTGTAGCCGGTCTCGGGACGGCAGTCCGCCTCGGTCATTCCCGCGGCCCAGCGGATGCCGCCCAGGAGGTGACGCCGGAAGGCGGGGTCGGAGTACGACTCGTCCGTGTGGCCGCCTCCGGTGTAGAAGGCGCGGCCGCCCTGGTAGTCCTTGCACCAGGCGATCGGATGGTCACCCCCCATGGTGCCGCCGGAGTAGCTGGACTCGTCGAGCGAGGCGAGGACGCGGGCGGAGGTGCGGGGGTTGGTGCGGTAGTTGTACCACTCGTCGGTGCGCTGCCAGCCGGTGCCCAGGTGCGCGGTGGCGTCGTGGGCCCGGTCCTCCACCTTCACGGTGGCGGGCTGGATCGCCGGGTGCGAGTGGAACAGGGCGCCGGCCAGACCACTGTAGAAGGGCCATTCGTACTCGGTGTCGGCGGCGGCGTGGATGCCGACGTATCCGCCGCCGCCCTGGATGTACTGCTCGAAGACGGTCTGCTGAGCACCGTCGAGGACGTCGCCCGTCGTGGAGAGGAAGACGACGGCCTTGTACTGGGCGAGGTTGCCGCCGGTGAACGTCTGGGCGTCCTCGGTCGCGTCGACGGTGAAGTTGTTCGCTGCACCGAGGCCACGAAGGGCCGCGATGCCGTCGTCGATCGAGGAGTGCCGGAAGCCTGCGGTCCGGGAGAAGACGAGGATCTTGTAGGCGGGGTCGGCCGCCGGGACCGCCGTGGCCACGGTCTCCCCGGAGTACGAGGTCGTGTGCGGGGCGGCGGGCAGGGCCGCCGCCTGAGGGGCCAGGGCCAGGGCCAGGACGGCACCGGCGACGAGACCGACGAGCGTGCGCAGGGGGGTGAGCGTGCGTGGACGCATGGGGTCGCCCTCTCTTCTACGGCTGCGGTTGCGGGTCACGGAAGGGTCCACTTCTGGTTCGGGCCGGTGTGGCAGGTCCACAGGTGGACGGCGGTGCCGTCGTTCCAGACGCCGCCCGAGGCGTCGAGACACTTGCCCGACTGCGGATTGCGGACCGTGCCGTCGGTCTGCGGGGCCCAGCTCTGCGCGGCGGTTCCGTTGCAGGTCCAGAGCTGGATCCTGGTGCCGTCGGCGCTGCCGCCGCCGGACACGTCCAGGCACTTGCCCAGAGCCTGCATCGTGTTGTCGCTCGCCACGGTCCAGCGCTGTGCGGTGCTGGAGTTGCACGTCCACAGCTGGACTTTCGTGCCGTCGGCGGTCTGGGCGTTGTCGATGTCCAGGCACTTGCCGCCGACGCCTCTGACCTCGCCCGAGCCCGAGCCGGCGAGGGCGGTGGCGAAGGAGAACTCGTCGATGTCGAAGAGGGAGCCGCTGCCGCCCTTGAAGACGAGGTACAGCGTCGTCGATCCGGCCGGGCCCCCGGCGAGCGGCGCGGTCACGTCCTCGAACGTCTCCCACCCGCCGGTGACCGGGACGGTGGCCGTCCCGAGGAGGGTCCCGGTGGGGGAACCGGCCCGGACCTCGATCGTGCCGCCCGCTCCTGCGGAGGAGACGCGCGCGGTGAGCCGGGTGACGTTGCCGAGGGCGTACGGCGTGAAGGAGATCCAGTCGCCGTTGTCGATGTAGCCGACGGTCCTGCCGCCGTGGGCGGGGGTGTGGGTGACCACCTGGACACCGGCGGAGGCACCGTAGTGCTCGGCCTGCCGGTGGGTGGGCTGGGTGAGGTGCTGGTCGTGCGTCGTCAGCGCGGGCTGGCCGTTCGCGCCCCTGTCCGTGTACTCGGCGTCGACGACGCCGAAGATGTTGGCGTTGGGGTCGTGCTCGCCGTCCGCCAGGGTCCGCAGAGTGCCGGTGCAGCCGGTGGTGGATGTCTGCGGATGGCCGTGGCTGTCGTGCCCGACGACGAAGGTGATCTTGACTCTGGAGCAGTCGACGGTGCCGTCCTCCGGATCGGTGACCGTCACCTTGAACGGGATCGCGGCGCCGAAGTCGTAGACGCTGCCGTCGACAGGCAGTTCGAGGCGGACCGTGGGGGCCGTGTTGCCGACGGTGATCCGGACCGAGGCCGTGGCGGACTTGCCGGTGACGTCGGTGACCTTCAGCGTCGCGGTGTACTGCCCGTCGGCCGTGTAGGTGTGGGAGGGCGAGGCGGCGGTGGACGTGCCGCCGTCACCGAAAGCCCAGGCATGGGTGAGTTGCCCGCCCTCGGGGTCGGCGCTCCCGGCGGAGGAGAAGGCGACGGTCAGAGGGCCGGTGCCGGAGGTCTTGTCGGCGGTGGCCTGAGCGGTCGGGGCGAGGCCGTCCGTGACGTGCTCGATCCGGTACAGGGCGGAATTCTGGTCCCCGCTGAAGTAGCCGGTGCCGTAGTCGAGGACGTACAGGGCGCCGTCCTGGCCGAAGGCCATGTCCATGACCTGGGTGCCGGTCCAGGGGAACGCGTTGATGGACTGGACGGTGCCCGAGCCGTCGGAGGTGATCCGCTTGATCCAGCGGCGGCCGAACTCGCCGGCGAAGTAGTCTCCGTCGTACTCCTGCGGGAACTTCACCTTCGAGGTGGAGGCGGCGTCGTAGCGGTAGACCGGGCCGCCCATCGGGGACTCCGAGCCGTTGCCGAACTCCGGTACCGAGCCGCCGTCGTAGGGGATCCAGGCGGGCTGGGCGGGCGGCAGGTCGGTGAGGCCGGTGTTGTTCGGCGAGGTGTTCCTCGGGGCGGCGCAGTTGAAGGAGGAGCCGGAGGACCCGGAGGCGAAGTCGTAGTCGACGTAGGCGGCGTTGTTGCCGGTGCAGTACGGCCAGCCGTAGTTGCCCGCTTGGGTGATCCGGTTGAACTCCACCTGGCCGGCGGGGCCCCGGGCGGGGCTGGCGCTTCCGGCGTCAGGGCCGTAGTCACCGAGATGGACGGTGCCGGTGGCCTTGTCGACGCTCATGCGGAAGGGGTTGCGGAAGCCCATCGCGTAGATCTCGGGGCGGGTCCTGGCGGTGCCCGGGGCGAAGAGGTTCCCGGCCGGGCTCGTGTACGACCCGTCGGCGGCGACCTTGATGCGCAGGACCTTGCCGCGCAGATCGTTGGTGTTGCCCGCGGAACGCTGGGCGTCGAACGCGGGGTTCCGGGAGGGGCGCTCGTCGATGGGGGTGTAGCTGTCCGAGGCGAACGGATTGGTGTCGTCGCCCGTCGACAGGTACAGGTTGCCGGCCGCGTCGAAGTCGATGTCGCCGCCGACGTGGCAGCAGATGCCGCGGGACGCGGGGACGTCGAGGATCTTCTTCTCGCTCGCCGTGTCCAGGGTGCCGTCGGCCCTGAGGACGAAGCGCGAGAGCCGGTTGACCCCGTCGTACGGGGCGAAATCGGTGGTCGTGCCGTTGCCGGGGGCGTCGCCGCCCGGGGTGGCGAGCTTGGGGGCGTAGTAGAGGAACACGTGTCGGTTGGAGGAGAAGCCGGGATCCACGGCGATGCCCTGGAGGCCCTCTTCGTCGTGGCTGTACACCTCGACCTTGCCCGCCACCGACGTCGTGCCCGCCGCGTTCGTCAGGCGGAGGGTTCCGTCGCGGGACGTGTGCAGCACGGAGCGGTCCGGCAGCACGGCCAGCGTCATCGGTTCACCCGTCTCGGCCACGCCCTTGGCGAGCGTGACCTGCTGGAACTCCGGAGCCGCCGCGCGGGCGGCCGTCTCGTGGAGCGGCGGCGAGGCGGCGGCGGGGAAGACCGGGAGCAGGAATCCGACGGTGCAGGCGAGGGCGGTCAGGAAACGGACGCGCTGGTGTCCGGGCGTTCTCGTGCGCACAGAAGATCTCCCGAAGTGAAGGGGGGTGACGGCCGGTCGCGCCGGGCCGCCGGGGGGTCTACGGGCGCGCGCCGTCACGCCGTAGCGACCGACCCGTCGCCTTATGACCGGTTCATTTCAAGGAAGCTAGCGCGCTTTGTCGGAGTCCGTAACCCGGGCCGCACAACTCCCCGCCACTTTTCCCAGGTTCGGGACAAAGCATGGACGGTGTCGACGGAAGTCCCTACTCTGTCGGGCGCGGCGGTCTGGGGCGCTCACAACTCCCCATCCTCCGGCTCTACTTGACCGGGACGACGGCGCGCCCCGGCTGCGATGGATCCCCCGCTCGCCCGAACGAACCCCTCTCCCGAGGGGCCCGTCAGGAGGTCACGTGCATCCACAGCCGCATTCCCGCCGACCGCGCCGCAGCCTGGCCGGAACGCTTCTCGTCTCCCTCCTCACCCTTGGCCTGTCCGGCCTGACGGCCGCACCGGCCCCCGCCGACGAGGCCGCCCTGCCACCGCAGCAACCCGGCGTCACCCTGCGGGTCTTCGACGTCCAGGTCCCGCTCAACGACATCTGCGCCCTGAAGCCGGGCCAGACACCCAACATCGACAAGCTGATGCCCGTCGTCGACTGGACCTCCCCCACCGACTTCGGCCTCGACACCAACTTCGTCACGCACGCCGTCGGCAATCTGCACGCCCCCGCCACCGGCGCCCACACCCTCCGGCTCACCAGCGACGACGGCTCCCGTCTCTGGATCGACGACCAGTTGGTCATCGACCACGGCGGTCTGCACGGACCCGAACCCAAGGAGGCCACCGTCGCCCTGACGGCCGGCCACCACGCGCTGCGCATCGAGCACTTCGAGCGCGGCGGCGGCGAACAGCTGACGCTGGCCTGGAAGCCGCCCGGCGCCGCTGCCTTCACCGTCGTGCCGAACTCGGCCCTCAGCACCGACGCCGACGTCGTCCGCGTGACAGCGCCCGGGCGCAAGGAGTGCGAGTCCGGCACGGACTCGCCCGGCGACGGCCTCCCCCTCGCCGGCGTGCACCCGAACTACACCCTCACCGACCTCCGGCCCCCGGGCTTCGAACCGCAGGTGTCCGCCATGGACTGGCTGCCGGACGGCCGACTGGCCGTGACCACATGGGGTGGCAGCAACAACACGTCGGGCGAGGTCTACCTGCTGTCGAACGTCACGGGCAGCACCGGGCCCGGCCGGGTGACGTACAAGAAGATCGCCTCGGGCCTCAAGGAGCCCATGGGAATCAAGTACGTCGAAGGCAAGCTCTACGTGTCGCAGAAGCACGAACTGACCGAACTGAACGACACCGACGGGAACGAGGTCACCGACCAGTACCGCAGGGTCGCGACGTGGCCCTTCGGTGGCAACTTCCACGAGTTCGGCTTCGGACTCCTCTACAAGGACGGGTTCTTCTACCTCAACCTGTCGGTCTCGATCAACTACGGCGGAGCGACCACGGACCCCCAGCCCGCGTCGAACCGGGGCACCACCATCAAAGTGAACCGCCAGAGCGGCGAGGTCTCCTACGTCGCGGGCGGGCTGCGCACCCCCAACGGCATCGGATGGGGTCCCGAGGGCGGCATCTTCGTCACCGACAACCAGGGCGGCTGGCTGCCCTCGTCAAAGCTCCTGCACATCAAGCAGGGCCGCTTCTTCAACCACTACACCAACCCCGACGGCCCCTTCGACAACCAGCCCGTCACCAGGCCGGTGCTCTGGCTGCCGCAGAACGAGATCGCCAACTCACCCAGCACACCTCTGCAGTTGACCGAGGGGCCCTTCGCCGGCCAGATGCTCTTCGGTGATGTCACCTACGGCGGGATATAGCGCGCCTACCTGGAGAAGGTGGGCGGCGAGTACCAGGGCGCGGTCTTCCGGCTCACCCAGGGTCTGGAAGCGGGCGTCACGCGGATCAGTGTCGGCCCGGACGGCGCGCTCTACGCCGGCGGACTCGGCGCGGGCGGCAACTGGGGCCAGGAGGGCAAGCTCGCCCACGGTCTCCAGAAGCTCACACCCAACGGCGCCGACGCCTTCGACATCCGCGCCATGCGGGCCGTGCCCGGCGGCTTCGCGCTCGAGTACACCCAGCCGCTGTCCACCCAGACCGCCGCCGACCTCGTCGAGCACTACAAGGTCAAGCAGTGGCGGTACGTTCCGACCGCCGACTACGGCGGCCCCAAGGTCGACGAGGAGACCCTCGCCGTCCAGTCAGCCACCCTCTCGGCCGACGGCCGCACGGTCACCCTCGCGATCCCGGGTCTGAAGGCCGACCGAGTCGTTCACGTCCGCTCACCACGCCCCTTCAGCTCGGCCGGCGGCGAGTCACTGTGGAGCACGGAGGCGTGGTACACGCTCAACCGGCTGCCCGGCGCCGGCGCGGGGACGGGCGAGGTGAAGGGCGTCAACGGAAAGTGCCTGGACGTCGACAACTCGCTGACGGCGGACGGTACGAAGATCCAGCTGTGGACCTGCAACGGCACAGCCGCCCAGCGCTGGACCGTATCCGGCGACGGGACCGCGAAGGTGCTCGGCAAGTGTCTGGACGTGTCCGACGGCGGCAGCGCCGACGGCACCAGGGTGCAGCTGTGGACCTGCAACGGCACGGGCGCCCAGCAGTGGGCGCCGCAGGCCGACGGGACGCTCCGCAACCCGCGGTCCGGCAAGTGCCTGGACGCCTCCGGCGGGGTGTGGAACGACGGCACCGCCGTCCATCTGTGGACCTGCCACACCGGACCGAACCAGAAGTGGACACTGCCGTGACCGCGCCCACGCGGTGACCTGACGGGGAGGTGGGGGGGGGGGGGGGGGGGGGGGGGGGGGGGGGGGGAGGAGAGGGGGGGGGGGGGGGGGGGGGGGGGGGGAAGAACGAGGAGAGAGAGGGCGGAGCGGCCAGAGCCAACGCGGACATCGCGGA
>NZ_JBVHZJ010000061.1:0-53245 GCF_055574655.1 Streptomyces sp. NPDC029956
CGCATGCTGCGCCTCGGTCGCACGGTCACTCGGGCCACGGAGAGCCTGCTCACGCAGGACATGCAGCTCGGCCACCCGGCCACGGGCGTCAGCGGGCTCGCTCGGGATCTGGTCCACAACGGTCATGTACCGACCCTACGAAGTCGGACAAGAAAACCCCGCCGTCGACTCCGTACAGTCTCGCGTGTCGATTCCTGGTGGGGCTGGACAGAACGGCGAACTGTTCAGCACGAGTCAACAGCCAGGTACCCCTCGTGTTTGTAGGGGTTCAACATAGACCTCAGTGGTCCCGGATCCGTCGTCCCCTCACGGCCACCCGAGGTGGCCGAGGGCGCCGAAGGGCCCGCGACCCCCGAAGGGTCGCGGGCCCGGTGTCTCGCCCCGCGGTCAGCCTCCGCAGTGGAAGCGGGCGCTGCCCCAGTCCGCGTGGTCGTTCCCGTTGCCGTCGCCGCCGTCGGAGACCACCAGGTCGACCCAGGTGGCCCCGGTGACGTCGGCGGTGAGCGACCAGGCGGCGTCCGTGGCCTTGAGGACCGGGGAATTCACCCGCTCGGCGCCGTCGGCGAGGACGCTGAACCGGACGCTGCCCCGGCTGGTCTGGACGTCGTCCACCCCGACCTCGGCGGTGAGGGAGGTGCAGCGGCCGCCCAGGTAGTAGCGGACCTTGGCGGGCGCGTGGCTGCCCAGGCCCTTGGCGTACGTCACTCCCCCGATCCGCAGCGGGGAGCCGTCGCCGGTGCCGGTCTCGCCGTTGGAGAGGTCGCGCTCGACGGGGCCCCAGCCGTTGGTGGCCGAGGTCCAGTCGAGATCGCTGGCCCAGCTGTCGGCGGTGGGCGGCGGGGGCAGCGTACGGACGGTGGTGGCGGCGGTGAGCTTCCGCTCGCCGCCCCCGACGGCGTAGGCGAGGGACGCGTCCAGGCTGTACGGCCGGTAGGCCGCGTCCACCGGGGGCGTCACCTGCCAGGTGGCGGTGGCCTTCCCGCCCGGCGCGACCGTGCCGAGGGTGACGGGCGCCGCCGGTTCGGCGGTCCAGCCCGCCGGGAGGCTGAGCCCGGCCAGGGCGCCGGAGACGTCGGTGGCCTCGTCGTTGGCGAAGGTGGCCGTGACCTGGTTCGGGCGGCCGGGCTCCAGGGTCTCGGGCGCGGTGAGGGTGAGCGTGCCGCAGGCGGCCCGCTCGGCGGCCGGACCGAGGTCGGTGACGGTGAAGGCGTCGAGGACGAAGTCGGCACCGTCCGGGGCGTCACCGCGCTTGCGCAGTCCGGTCCAGGTGTCGCCGCAGCCGGCGGTGACGGTCTCGGAGAAGTGCCCGCTGTCCCGCTGCTGCCCGATCGGGGTGCGGCGGGTCTCCACGGAGGTGCCGTTCGCCCGGTCGTAGCCGGTGATCCATTCGTACGCGCCCGGGTGGCTCGACCGGTAGTCGTACTCGACGCGGTAGGTGCGGCCGTCCTTCATGGGGACGGTCCAGGGCGCGGTCCGGTAGACGAGTCCGCTGTTCTCGTCGTGGGACTTGAGGGACTCGGCACCGCCGATGACGTCGTCGATCAGCTTCCCGTTCCAGCCGGCCTGGGTGTAGGGGGCGTGGAGCTGGGCGATGTGGGTGCGCGGGTCGGTCGTGCCGCCCGCGTCGCCCTTGAGGAAGGGGCCCCAGCCCTGGTCGACGGCTTCGAAGTCCTCGTACACCACGGTCCCGGCCTTGGTGGCGGGGTCGTCGGCGACGATCCGGACGTCGTCGATCCGGACGGTGGCGGTGCTGCCGCCCGCGGCCTCGATCCTGAGCGGGGTGCCGCCCCGGGGTGCGGTGAAGGTGACCTTGGCGCGCTGGAAGCGGGTGCCGTTCCAGTCGGAGGCGGCGACCCGGTCCTGGAGGGAGGAACGTTCGACGGTGACGGACCGCCCGCCGACGGAGAGGGTGGCGGGTCGGGTGGCACCGGGCTGGACCTCGATCAGGGCGGAGGCGGTGTACCGCCTGCCGGGGGTGAGGCCGGTGATCCGCTGCTCGACCGAGGCGGTGGCGGTGCCGGAGAGCTTCGCGCTGTTGCGGCCCTGCTCGTCGGTGTCGCGGGCGACGGTGCCGGTCCTGGTCCAGGCGCCGAGCTCCGCGTCGTTGAAGCCGGGGTCCTTCACCGGGGTGCCCTGGCCCCACTTCGGGGCGGGCTGTGCGGGCGCGCGGTCGGGGTGGAGGACGTAGGGCTGTCCGGCGTCGGCGTCGAGGGTGATCTTCCCGTCGGTGGGCCGCACGGTGGCGGTCTTCACGCGCCCGTTGTCGGTGAGCTTGTACACGGAGTACGAGCGGACGCCGGCCGGGACGGCCCAACTGGTCGTGCCGCCGGCCTTGTTGTAGTGGTAGAACTTCTTGCCGCCGTCCCACGGGAGCAGATACGTCTCACCGTCGAGGACCTTGCGGCCGTCGTCGTAGAAGGTGCGCGCGCCGTTCTCCACGGTGCCGCGGACCCCGCCGGTGAAGGTGATGTCGTTGCCGTTCCAACGGGTGATCCGCTGCTGCTGGAGGTACTTGGCGGGCAGGTTCCGCTGCCAGATGTTGGCGGTGAAGTCGTTCCAGTCGGTCTCGCCGGTCCAGCCCTCGAAGTCGACGAGGGCGGTCTGGCCGAGGACGGGGTGGTTGTTCCAGACGTCCTTCTCGCCGTTCCGGATGAAGCGCACGATCTGCGAGTTGAGGCCCTTGTTGGTGGCGCCGCCGTAGTCGAGGTCGTTGGCCCAGTGGGACCAGAGGGAGGCCCGCTCGAACTTCTCGGACCACTCGGTGGCGACGTTCCAGCCCTGTGCCTGGACGGCTCGCATCGTCTCGTCGGCGATCCAGCCGTGGGTGTAGTAGACGTCGATGTAGAGGGTGGAGAGGTTGCGGTCGGTCTCGTCGCGCAGCTGTCGGAAGCGGCGGGCGAGGTCACCGCTGTTGATGTCGCGGCGCTGGTCGATGTAGTAGCTCTGGTTGAGCCAGTTCCAGCCGGGCTTGGTCCTGTCGACGAGGGTCTCGCTGAAGTTCTTCGCCTCGGGGTAGGACTCGGTGGCGTTGACGTGGACGCCGAAGTCCGCGCCCCACTTCCGGCCCTCCTTGAGCAGGACGTTGAGGTCGGTGAGGCCGCCGGCCCGCTTGTTGTAGTTGCCGCCGTAGTCGGGGTGGGCGGAGTCGTGCCCCTCGGATCCGTACCCCTTGAGCAGCGCGAACTGGCCGAGGCCGTCGGTGGAGAGCGAGATCCGCTTGACGTCGTCGAGGGTGCGCAGGAAGGGGTGGGTGGCCTGCGAGGCGAAGTTGAACGGGATGTGGGCGACGACCCGGTCGGGGGTCTCCTCGCTGCCCGGGGCCTTGATCCCGATCGTACGGAAGGCGATGGCGCCGTCCTGCCAGTCGGTGGCGCCGTCGGCGTTGGCGTCGGGGGTGACCACGACCTTGACCCAGGGCAGGCCGTCGCCGCTCGCGGGCTTCGGGGCGCCCTCGCCGCGGTAGGTCCACTGGCCGGACCAGACGCCGACGCGGGTCTCGGTGCCGGTGCCGGTGGTCTGCTTGCGGGCCTGGTGCCAGAAGCGGGCGCCGTCGCGGGCGGAGGCCCCGGTGGGCTCGTCGTAGCTGGAGTTGGACTCGACGGCGGCGGCGAGCCGCCCGGTGCTGACGATCGCGTAGCTCGCGCCCACCGGGGCGGCCTCGGCCGCGGTCGCGTCGGTGACCTGGGCGAAGACGTCGGCGGTACGGGTGGAGTCCGGGTCGAGCCGGGTGAAGGCGGTCGCGGCGCCGGCGTCCGAGGAACCGACGGAGACCAGGTCGTGGCCCGGTATGTCGAGGGTGCCGACCCGGAAGCCCTCGGTGTCGCGGACGGCGGTCACCCGGAACGTGGTGGCCCGCCCGTCGACGCTCAGCCGCGCGTCGATCTCGACGCCGGGCAGGTCGGGGAAGGTGAGGGTGTACGCGGCGGCGGAGGCGGTCAGGACGGGGGCGCCCTTGGCCCGGACGGCGTGCGCGGTGCCGTTGAGGACGATCTGCGTGACCGGGGCCGTACTGCCGAGGAGCCGGGCGCCGCTCGCCCGGTCGGTGTACGAGAGGACGCGGGGGAAGTCCTCGGCGACGGCGACGGAGAGCCGGCGGGAGGAGATGACGGGGCCGTCGGAGACCGCGGTGCCGGCTGCCGCGATGCCGGTGGCCGCCGCGTCGGCGGCCGCGGGGACGGCTGCCGCGCCCTCGACCGTGGCTCCCTCGGCCAGGGCGGGCCCGGCCAGGGCGAACACGGCGGAGGAAGCGACGGCGAGCGCACAGGCCGCACGGATTCTTCGCGAAGGGGGGAGGGACATGCGCTCTAGTTGGCCCCGCCCCGGCGGCACCGTCAACGAGATCGCGCCGCGCGGGCCCCTCCAGTCCAAGAACCCCCTTCGGTTAGTCCAAGTGACCGCCGAAGAGGGCTCTTTCGGACCGGAAGCGCCGGTCAGCAGCCGCCGCAGTTGTAGAAGGTCACGTCCCAGTGGTTGCCCTCGTCCGCGTAGACGTTGCCCGCTCCGGACTTCCACTGCGGGGCGCCGTCACCGCGTACGCCGATGTACGTGAACGTGTTCTTCACGTAGTTGGTGACGCAGGTGGCCTTGCCGAAGTCGAGCTTGTAGCCGTTCCAGTGGGAGTACGTGCCGCTCGCGTGGCCGGTCTCGGTGCCGCCGGTGATGTTGAGGGCGCAGCCGCTGGCGCTCTTGAGGGTCTGGGCGCCCTGGGCGGTGGCCAGGTTGAGCTGGTCGAAGGACGTGCAGGTGGCGACGTTGCGGTTGGAGCAGCCGCCGGAGGAGGACCAGGTGATCCCGGAGGACCGGAACATCGAGGTCGCGGTGGCGTGGCTGATCTTCGTGACGGCGTGGGCCTCGCCCGCGGCGGTGAGGACGCCGACGCCGGGCGCGAAGAGCGCGCCGAGGACGAGGGCGAGGGCGGTGAGGACGGAGCGGAGCTTCATGGGGTTGCCTCCTGCTGGTGACCGTGGCGGTGGGGACGGTGGTGCAGGTGGTGCTCTGGTGCTCTTCGCGCAGGGAGATGGTGCCGCAGTTCTACGCGCGTCCGCCAGAGGGCGTCGGCACCTTGTCGGGACCGTTCGGGTGAACATCTTCCGGAGATGTTGAAAGTTGAACGGAATGCGTCTACAGTCATTCTCGTTGAAGGTTCAACAAGAACCGCTCGACACACGTCCCCGATCAAGGAGCTGTCCGTCATGGGTTTCTTCAACCGCAAGAGCAACGAGTCCGCCGTCGCCGTCGCCACCCTCCCCGTGGACCCGGCCCTGACCGCCCTGACCGGCGACTACACCATCGACCCGGCCCACAGCAGCATCGGCTTCACCGTCCGTCACGCCATGGTCACCAACGTCCGCGGCACCTTCGCCGAGCACGAGGGCGTCCTGAAGCTGGACGGCGCCAACCCGGACGCCTCCACCGCCTCGATCGACGTCAAGATCGGATCGATCGACACGGGCATCGCGGACCGCGACGGCCACCTGCGCAGCGGTGACTTCTTCGACGTCGAGCAGTTCCCGCTCATGACGTTCCGCTCCCTGCGCGCCGAGCAGCTGGGCGGCGACACGTACCGGATCACCGGCGACCTGACCATCAAGGACGTCACGAAGCCGCTCGCGATCGACCTGGAGTTCAACGGCTCCGCGACGGACGTCTACGGCAACGAGCGCGTCGGCTTCGAGGGCTCCGCCGAGATCCTGCGCTCCGACTGGGGCCTGACCTGGAACGCGGCCCTGGAGACCGGCGGCGTGATGGTCAGCGACAAGGTCAAGCTGAACTTCGACATCTCCGCGATCAAGAACGCCGCCTGAGTTCGATCCCGGCCCGCCCGATCCGGCCCGCCCGACCCTGGTCCTGGTCCCGGTCCCGGTCCTGGTCCTGGTCCTGAAGTGACACGAGCGCGCCCGCCCTCCGCAGCAGCGGAAGGCGGGCGCTCGGCGTTGCACGCCACCCGACATCGCGGCGTGGTTCAGCGCCCTGCGCGGGCGGCGTGGGCCGCTCGGGCCGCTCGGGCCGCTCGGAGGACGGCCTCCTCGATCTCCTGGAAGGCGGCGGCGTGCTCCGGAAGGCGCCTGGCACCGCCGCGAGCCCGGGCGACGCACCGCGGGGTGGGGACGGCGCCCCGGGCGAGCAGATGGCGGACCGTGTCGGGGGCGGGCGTGCCCGCCACCCATTCGAGAGGGGTCTCCCCCCTCTTCGACCGGTCTTCCAGGTCCGCGCCGTACTCCAGGAGCAGGTCGACGAGCGGCACCCGGTCCTCGACCACGGTGCCGGTCACCGCCGTGACGAGGGGGAGCAGGTTCTCGCGCCTGGACTGGATGCCCGTGGAGGCTCCTGCGTCGAGGAGGAGCCTCACGATGTCGGTGTGTCCCCATGCCACGGCCTGGCAGAGCGGCGTCTGCTCCTCGTACTCCCCGGTGTACTGGTGGGGGTCGGCGCCCGCGCCGAGGAGGAGGGTGACCACCTCCGTGTGCCCCTTGGTGACCGCCGTGTCCAGAGGCGTGGGCCGGTACCGCTCCCGCGCGTCGGGGTCCACGCCCGAGGCGAGGAGTTCCGCGACGAGCGCCGCGTCGCCGGCCTCCGCCGCCCGGCCGAGCCGTTTCACGTCGTCCAGGGGTTCGCCCCTTCGAGGCATCCGCTGGTCACGTCAAACGCCCCTGACGGCCGCACCGGACATGACGCCTTGGCGTGCGGCCGCCGCGACCACCGCCGGGATCAGGCGGTCGTTCTCGACGGCGCCGGGGCCCGCGGCGAAGCCGAAGCGGCGGCGGGCGTAGCTGTAGGCGAGGCCGGTGGCCGGGTCGGCGAAGGCCTGGGAGCCGGGGGCGCCGCTGTGGCCGACGGCGAGCGGGCCGAGCACCGGGTGCCGGGTGGCCAGCGGGACGAAGCCGAGGCCGAAGGCGTTCGGCCTGCCGGTCACCAGGTCCTGGCCGGAGGAGTGGGGCCGGGCGAACTCGGCCAGGGTGTCCGGCTTCAGGAGCGGGGCGCGGCCGTCGAGCTCGCCGGCGATCGCCGCGTACATCCGGGAGAGGCCGCGCGCGGAGCCGATGCCGCCGCCGGAGATCGGCGCCCGGGCCCGTACCGTACGGGAGTTGGCGTATCCGACGATGTCGAACGGCGGGTCCGCGTGGAAGTTGAACGCGATGGCCATGAGGCTGTCAGGGGCGATCGGGTTCTCGTCGAGGAGGGCCTGCTCGGCGGGCGTCGGCCGCATCGGCAGGGCCGTACGGAAGCGGGGCTCCAGCTCCTCGGGCAGGCCCAGGTAGTAGTCGAGCGCGTACGGGGCGCGGACCCGCTCCTCGAACAGCTCCTGGATCGTCCGTCCGGTGGCCCGCAGAACGACCTCGCCGACGAGGGGGCCGATCACGAGGGCGTGGTAGCCGTGGGCGGTGCCGGGCTCCCAGAAGGGGCGCTGGCCCGCGAGCCGTGCGGCGACGGCCCGGTCGTCCGCGAGTTCGTCGGGGCCGAGGCCGCCGTCGGCGCCGATCACGCCGGAGCGGTGGGCGAGCAGCTGCCGCAGGGTCACCTCCCCCTTGCCCTCGGCGGCGAACTCGGGCCACCAGGAGGCGACTTCGCGATCGAGATCGAGCACGCCGTCCTGGACGAGCAGGGCGGTGACCAGGGCCATCGCCCCCTTGGAGGAGGAGTAGAGGCCGAGGAGCGAGTCCCCGTCGACACCGTCGCCACCCCAGAGGTCCACGACGAGCCTGCCCTGATGATGGACGGCGAGCTGGGCTCCGCCGTCACGTGCCTCGTCCGCCACGACGGTGGCGAACTCCTCCCGTACGGACTCGAATCCGGGCTCCACCGTGCCGTGGACACGTCCCTGCACCTGACCGTCGCTCATCGCGCTGCTCCCCCTGCTACGTCGCCGACCTGTTCGGCGATCTCAACGGTCGAGGGATCGGTTTCCTTCCCGTGCGCATGCCGGCCGACGGCATTGTCAGTGGTGGCGTCTAGCGTCGACGGCATGGAATTCCGTATCGACAGCGGCGTGTTGACCGATGCCGTGGCCTGGGCCGCGCGCGTCCTGCCGGCCCGCTCCCCCATGCCCGTCCTCGGCGGTCTGCTCCTGGAGGCGGCGGGCGGCCGGCTGCGGGTCTCCGGCCTGGACCACGAGGCCTCGGCGCGGGTCGAGGTGGAGGCCGACACGGACGTCGAGGGCCGGGCCCTGGTCCTGGGCCGGCGGCTGCTCGACATCTGCAAGGTGCTCCCCCGGGGCCTCACGGAGCTCGCCGTGGAGGGCGCCCGTCTCTCGGTCACCTCGGGCGACGCCCGCTTCGGCCTCTCCCTGCTGCCGCTCGACGACTATCCGGCCCCGCCCGCGCTGCCCGAGGTCCGCGGACTGGTGGACGGGGACGCCTTCGCCGCGGCGGTCGGCCAGGTGGCCGTGGCGGCGGGCCGGGACGACTCGCTGCCGGTCCTCACCGGGATACGGCTCGCCCTGGACGGCACGACCATGACGCTCGCGGCCACCGACCGCTACCGCTACGCGGTCCGCACCCTGGAGTGGAAGCCGGAGTCCGACGGCGGCGAACCGGCCGACGTGGTCGTCCCGGCCCGGCGGCTCACCGAGATCGCCCGCTCCCTGGCCGGCTCGGGCCCCGCCCGGCTCGCCCTGGACGGCGGCTCGATCGGCTTCGAGAGCGGCGGCCTGCGCACCACCACCCGCCTCCTGGACGGCCGTCTCCCCCGGCACGACAAGCTCTTCACCCTCGGCGACCACGCCATGGCCGCCACCGACCGGGCTCCGCTCACCGAGGCGGTGAAGCGGGTCGCGGTCGTCGCCGAGGGCGACAGCCCGGTCCAGCTGACCTTCACCCCCACGGCGATCCACCTCCAGGCGGGCTACGAGGACGACGTGGCCTCCCAGCACCTCGCGGCCGCCCTCACGGGCCGGGACACCCTCACGGTCGCCTTCAATCCCGGCTACCTCCTGGACGCCCTGACCACCCTGGACTCCCCGAAGGTCCACTTCCACCTCCTGGGCCCGGGCCAGCGCGCCCTCCTCACCGACGGCCCGGAGCCGACCCACCGCCATCTGCTGATGTCGGTGAAGCCACTGGTGTGAGCGACCGCCTAGAAACCGCCACCGCCGTCGAAGCCGCCGCCACCTCCGAAGTCGCCGCCCCCGAAGCCGCCGCCGTCGCCGAAGCCGCTGCCGCCGAAGTCGCCGGAGTCGAACTCGGCGCCGGAGACGTCGCCGCCCTCGAACTCGCTGCCGCCGTACTCGGCCGCGTAGGCCGGGGTGGAGAGCATCGAGCCGAGGACGGTGCCCATCAGGAGGCCGGGGAGGAGGCCGCCGCCGAAGTAGCCGCCGGCCCAGGGGCCGTAGGCCGGGCCCGCCTCCCAGTACGGGCGGCGGACGCCGTCCGCGTCGACCGTGCGGGCCATCGGGTCCAGGCCGTCGTCGAGGCGGGACGCGTCGGCGGCGCAGACCGGGACCTGGCGGGCGGTGCCGCCGCCCGGCGTCCAGGTGCGGTCCTCGACGGAGGGGCCGTGGCGCGGGTCGAAGAAGCAGGGGGCGCGGCGCTCGGGGAGCGGCCGGGACTCGCGGCGGGCGGCCAGGACGGCGAGCGAATGGCGGCCGTCCGCCAGGGCCTCGGTGACGGGTCGGACGTCATGGGGCCGGGCGGCGGAGGCCATCAGGGACTTCGCCTTGTCGTAGGCGTCGAGGGAGTGTTCGTAGTCGCCGCGCATGGCGTCGTCGGCGCCCGCCTCGGCGGGGTGGAAGTCGAGGCGTTCGAGTTCCTCGCCGAAGGCGGTGATGTCCTCGTCGACGACGACCCGGAGCTTGTCGAGTGCGGCGCGCTCCTCGGCCTCCTTGCGGAGCCGGTTGCGGCGGACGACCGCGTAGGCGCCCGCGCCTCCGGCGGCGACCACGGCGCCGAGGGTCACGAGGCCGGCGACGGGGACGCCGTCGTCGGTGCCGGCGGAGCCCCAGCTCGCGGGGGCGGAGCCGCGCATGGTGGGCAGGGCCTGGTCGACGAAGTTGTCGAGCTCGGTGGCCGCGTCGACGCCCGGCTGCTTCACGGAGGTGACGAGGTTCCGTACGGCCTGTTCGGACATGACGGCGCGGTCGGCGCCCGCATCGAAGCCGTCGCCGAGGCGGACCGCGTACAGGCCGGTGATTCCGGTCTGGGTCCGCAGGTTCTGGAGGAGGTCCTCCGGCGGGAACTGCGTGCTCGCCGGCAGGACGGCCACGAACAGCGGCTTGTCCGCGTTCTTGATCTTCTGGGCGAGGGCGTCCGCCTCGGACGTGGACAGCTGGTCGGCGGCGCCCGGGTCGACGTACACCGGGCCCTGTTTCAGGGCGGCGGCCGCGTCGGGTATCCCCGTGGCCCTGGCGCCCGCGGAGGGGGCCAGGACCAGGAGCAGCAGCAGTATCAGCCCGCCGAGGGCCGACAGTACGGAGAGCGGCCTGGTCCTCATGACTCGACGCTACCCGAAGCGGGACAAACAGGATATAGAGGAGCGGTCGGGGTTGCAGGCGCGCGCTACTCGGCGGGGTCGATCCCGGCCCGCAGCACTCCGTACGTGAAGGCGTCCTCCAGGGCCTGCCAGGAGGCGGCGATGACGTTCTCGCCGACGCCGACCGTCGACCACTCGCCGTTGCCGTCGCTGGTGGTGATCAGGACACGGGTGGTGGACTCGGTGCCGTGGCGGCCCTCCAGGATGCGGACCTTGTAGTCGACCAGCTCGAACTTGGCGAGCTGCGGGTAGATCCGCTCCAGCGCGAGGCGCATCGCGCGGTCGAGGGCGTTGACCGGACCGTTGCCCTCGGCGGTGGCGACGATCCGCTCGCCCTTGGCCCAGAGCTTCACGGTGGCCTCGTTGGCGTGGGTGCCGTCGGGGCGGTCCTCGACGATCGCGCGCCAGGACTCCGTACGGAAGTAGCGGCGGGCCCTGCCCTCGGCCTCCTCCCGGAGGAGCAGCTCGAAGGAGGCGTCGGCGGCCTCGTACGTGTAGCCCTGGAGCTCGCGCTCCTTGACCCGCTCGACGACCCGGGCCACGAGCGCCCGGTCGTCGCCCAGGTCGACGCCGAGCTCCTTGCCCTTGAGCTCGATGGAGGCCCGGCCGGCCATGTCGGAGACCAGCATCCGCATGGTGTTGCCGACCAGCTCGGGGTCGATGTGCTGGTAGAGGTCGGGGTCGACCTTGATCGCGGAGGCGTGGAGCCCGGCCTTGTGCGCGAAGGCGGAGACGCCGACGTACGGCTGGTGGGTGGAGGGGGTGAGGTTGACGACCTCGGCGATGGCGTGCGAGATCCGGGTCATCTCGGCGAGGGCGCCGTCGGGCAGCACCTTCTTGCCGTACTTGAGCTCCAGGGCCGCGACGACGGGGAAGAGGTTGGCGTTGCCGACCCGCTCGCCGTAGCCGTTGGCGGTGCACTGGACGTGGGTGGCGCCGGCGTCGACGGCGGCCAGCGTGTTGGCGACGGCGCAGCCGGTGTCGTCCTGGGCGTGGATGCCGAGGCGGGCGCCGGTGTCGGCGAGGACGGTGGCGACGACGGCCTGGATCTGGGCGGGGAGCATGCCGCCGTTGGTGTCGCAGAGGATGACGACATCGGCGCCCGCCTCGTACGCGGCGCGGACGACGGCCTTGGCGTAGTCGGGGTCGGCCTTGTAGCCGTCGAAGAAGTGCTCGCAGTCGACGAAGACGCGGCGGCCCTGGGAGACCAGGTGGGAGACGGTGTCGCGGACCATCTCCAGGTTCTCGTCGAGGGTGGTGCGCAGGGCGAGCTCGACGTGTCGGTCGTGCGACTTGGCGACGAGCGTGATGACCGGGGCGCCGGAGTCGAGGAGGGCCTTGACCTGCGGGTCGGCGGCCGCGTCGCCACCGGGTCTGCGGGTGGCGCCGAAGGCGACGAGCTGCGCGTTCTTGAACGCGATCTCCTGGCCGGCGCGGGCGAAGAACTCCGTGTCGCGCGGGTTGGCTCCGGGCCAGCCGCCCTCGATGAAGCCCACGCCGAACTCGTCGAGGTGCCGGGCGATGGTCAGCTTGTCCGCGACGGTGAGGTTGATGCCTTCACGCTGTGCCCCGTCGCGCAGCGTCGTGTCGAAGACATGGAAGCTGTCGTCGAGGCGCTGGCTCTGGCTCTCGGCGTTCTCCGTGGTCATGACTGTGATGGCTCCTGTCGGATGTGGCTCCGGAAGGTCTGGATCCACTTGCCCCCATTCTCACGCGACGTCCGCTTCCGGCAGGGGTGGGGCCGGAAAACGAAAAAACCCCTCGCGGGTGCGAGAGGTCTGCGCGCGGGTCTGAGGCACGGTGTCCACTGCCGCGGGGGTCGTGCCGCGGATCAGTGGCCACTGCGGACCGGCGCGCTGCTGCCGATAATCACCGTGGTAGCAAGCACGCCGGAAGTCTGACACAGGTGACGGCCCGGCGGGACGGTGGTCTCACGATACGGGCATCTGGTCCCGCTTCCGCCCGGGCGCCGCCGCGCCGTCCGTCCCGACCCGGCCCAGGTCGATGTCCCTGGTCTCCCGCATCGTGAGGTAGACGACCAGGGAGACGGCCGCACAGCCCGCCACGTACCAGTAGAAGCCCGACTCGATGCCCGCGTCCTTGAACCACAGGGCCACGTACTCGGCGGTGCCTCCGAACAGCGCGTTGGCGACGGCGTACGGCAGGGCCACGCCGAGGGCGCGGATGCCGGTGGGGAAGAGCTCGGCCTTCACGCAGGCGTTGATGGAGGTGTAGCCGGTGATGACGACGAGCGCGAGCAGGGAGAGCCCGAGGGCCGGCCAGAAGGAGCCCGCGTGCTTCAGCATCGTCAGGATCGGCACGGTGAGGAGCGTGGAGCCCACCGCGAAGGTGATGAGCAGCGGGCGGCGGCCGATGCGGTCGGAGAGCCGGCCGGCCAGCGGCTGGAGGCAGGCGAAGACGATGAGGGCGCAGAAGGAGACCAGGGTCGCGGTCTGCTTGGGGAGGCCGGCGGAGTTGGAGAGGTACTTGGTGAGGTAGGTGGTGTACGTGTAGTACGCCACGGTCCCGCCCATGGTGAGCGCGACGACGAGGAAGGCCTCGCGCCGGTGCGCCCACAGCGCCTTGAGGGTGCCCTTCTGCTCGCTCGCGACCCCGTCGTCGGCGGTGGTCTCGTACACCTCCGTCTCCAGCATCGTGCGGCGCAGGTAGAAGACGACGGCCGCGCCGAGGGCGCCGAGGACGAACGGGATGCGCCAGCCCCAGCTGTGCAGGGCCTCGCCGGACAGGGTGTGCTGGAGCACGAGCAGCAGGCCGAGCCCGAGGATCTGGCCCGCGGTCATCGACACGTACTGGAAGCTGGAGGCGAAGCCGCGGTGCTCCGGGGCCGAGGCCTCGGTGAGGTAGGTGGCGCTGGCGGCGTACTCGCCGCCGACGGAGAGCCCCTGGAGGAGGCGGGCGATCAGGAGGACGGCGGCGCCGCCGTATCCGGCGACGGAGTAGGTGGGTGCGACCGCGATGAGGAGCGCGGAGGCCGACATCAGGGTGACGGTGAGGGTGAGGGCCGCCTTGCGGCCCTTGCGGTCGCCGACCCGGCCGAGGAGCCAGCCGCCGACGGGGCGCATGAAGAAGCCGACGGCGAAGATGCCGGCGGTGTTCATGAGTTTGGCGGTGTCGTTGCCCTCGGGGAAGAAGGCCCCCGCGAAGTAGGTGGCGAAGCTCGCGTACACGAACCAGTCGAACCACTCGACCATGTTGCCGGCGGAGCCGACCCAGATCTTCTTCCAGTGCTCTCGTCCCATGGTCCGGAACCGTGCCGGAGGTGACGCCGGGGCAACAAGGGTGTAGGCGACAACGATCCCGTGTACTTACGTGCGTTGTGGTCGCGGCAACAGGTCCTGCTCGATGAACTCCCGTACGTGCGAAAGGACCTGCTCGCGACCGGTACCGGGTACGCCGACCGCGACGTGCACGCTGAAGCCGTCCAGGAGGGCCCTCGTACGGGTGGCGAACCGGTCCGGGTCGACCGGTCGGAACTCGCCCCGCGAGACCCCCTCGGCGAGGATCGCGACCAGGTCCCGGTGCCAGGCCCCCTCGATGGCGGCCTGGCGGGCACGGGCGTCGGCGTCGGCGTTCTGGGACCGGTTCCAGACCTCCAGCCACAGGGTCCAGTGCGGATCGCGCGGGCCGTCGGGCACGTACACGTCCACGTACCCGTCGAGCCGCTCGCGCGCGGTCCCCGGCCGGGACAGCAGCGCACTCCGCTCGGCGCCGAGCCGCCCCTCGCTCCACTCCAGGGTCTGGAGCAGCAGCTCGTCCTTGGTGCGGAAGTAGTAGAGCAGGTGCCCGCTGCTCATCCCGACCTGCCGCCCGAGCCCGGCCATGGTCAGCCCGTCGAGCCCTCGCTCGGCGATGGTGTCCATGGCGGCGGCGAGCAGTTCCTCGCGGGGAGGGGCGGCGTTGTTGCGTCGCCGGGGTACGGCGGGGTCGATACGGGTCACTCGTCTGTTCTACCTCACGCTTCCGTCGGCGTTCCGTCCGAAGGCGGCGCTCAGGACGTCGGGGAGGTCCTGGGCGGGCACGGTCGCCCGCAGTTCGGCGAGGACGGGCCCGAACCGCTCGTCGTCGATCATGCCCAGGTACTCCTCGCGGAGCCCGCGGATGATCTCCACGAGTTCGGGTCTCAGCCGCATCCACCCCCGTGACGTGCGGATCTCCTCCGCCACGTACTCCATGAACCAGCACATGACGTCGTACGGGATCCGATGGTGACCCGACACGGGGTCGACGCACACGGTCGGCTCCCGCGCCGGGTCCTCGTCCGGTACGACCGCCGTGACGAGAGTCCGGTTGTCGGTGACGTCGTTCAGCTCCAGGTACCAGGCGTCGTCCGGTACGGCGTACAGGATCTGGAGAGCGTAGGCGGCGCCCTCGTGGGTGATCAGCGGCATGGCCGCAGGCTGTCACGCGGCCCGCGCCCGTCGCCAAGGGGTTTCAGACCCTCGGCTGCTGCTGCGTGATGCAGTGGATGCCGCCGCCGCCCGCGAAGATCGTGCGCGCGTCGACCAGGACCACCTCGCGCTCAGGGAAGAGGCGGCGGAAGATCTCGGCCGCCAGTTCGTCGTGCGGGTCGTCGAAGGAGCAGAGGACCACGCCGTCGTTGCACAGGTAGTGGTTGATGTACGAGTAGTCGACCCAGTCGCCCTCCTCGTCCTTGAGGACGGTCGGGGCCGGGATCTCGACGACCTCCAGGGGGCGGCCCTGGGCGTCGGTCTGGCCCCGCAGGATGCTCACGTACATCCGCGAGCGCTCGTAGTCGGGGTGGGCCGGGTCCTGCTGGCTGTGGACGAGGACCGTGCCGGGCCGGGCGAACGCGGCGACGATGTCGACGTGGCCCTGGGTGCCGTAGAGGCCGTAGTCGCCGCTGAGGCCGTGCGGGAGCCAGATCGCCTTCGTCGTGCCGAGCCTGGCGTGGATCTCGGCCTCGACCTGCTCGCGGGTCCAGCCGGGGTTGCGGCCGCTGCCGAGCTGGACGGTGTCGGTCAGCAGGACCGTGCCCTCGCCGTCGACGTGGATCGCGCCGCCCTCGTTCACGAGCGGCGAGGAGAGGACGGGGACGCCCGCCGCGTCCGCGACATGGCGGGCGATCTTCGAGTCGTGCTCCCAGCGGGCCCAGTCCTGGCCGCCCCAGCCGTTGAACACCCAGTCCACGGCGGCCAGTTCGTTGCCGTCGGTGACGAAGGTCGGGCCGATGTCCCGCATCCAGGCGTCGTCGAGGTCCCGCTCGACGAGATCGACGTCCGCACCGACGAGGGTGCGGGCGGACTCGGTGTCGCCGGGCGCCACCACCATCGTGACCGGCTCGAAGCGGCGTACGGCACGGGCCACGGACGCCCAGGCCGTACGGGCCTCGGCCAGCTCGTCGGCGTCGGTGAAGGTGGGGTTGGGGCTGGGCCAGGCCATCCAGGTGCGCTCGTGCGGCATCCACTCGGCGGGCATGCGGTAGGTCATGGTGACAGGTCCTAGAGGAACTAGAGGAACTAGAGGAAGTAGAGGCGGTTGAGCGAGACGGAGTCGACCGCCTCGGAGCGGATCGGCGCGCCGTCGAGCGAGACGAGGCCGGTCCGGCCGTCGACCTGGACGTCTCCGGTGCGGGAGTTGAGCCGCAGGTCGGCGGGGCCGATGCCGCGCGTACCGCGCACCGGCACGCGGCGGCGGCGGGTCGGCATCCGGTCGGAGCCGAGGTCGACGGCCGCCTGGGCGACGAAGGCGACCGAGATGTCGGCGGGCGTGGTGCCGTGCCCGCCGAACAGCGGTCCGAGGACGAGCGGTTCACAGGTGTCGGTGGCGGCGTTCGGATCGCCCACGACCCCCCATGCGGGGAAGCCGTTCTTGATGACCATCTGCGGCTTCGCACCGAAGAACGGGGGCCGCCACAGCACGATGTCGGCCATCTTGCCGACCTCGATCGAGCCGATCTCGTGGGCGAGGCCGTGGGCGATCGCCGGGTTGATGGTGAGTTTGGCGATGTAGCGCAGCACGCGCGCGTTGTCGTCGTGCGCGCCGTCACCCTCCATCGGTCCGAGCTCGGCCTTCATCTTCCCGGCCATGGCGAAGGTCCGGCGTACGGTCTCGCCGGCCCTGCCCATGCCCTGCGCGTCGGAGGAGGTGATCCCGATCGCGCCGAGGTCGTGCAGCACGTCCTCCGCACCCATCGTCCCGGCCCGGATCCGGTCGCGCGCCATCGCGGCATCACCGGGCAGGTCGGTCTTCAGGTCGTGGACGGAGACGATCATCCCGTAGTGCTCGGCGACGGCGTCGCGGCCGAAGGGGAGCGTGGGGTTGGTGGAGGAGCCGATGACGTTCGGCACGCCCGCCATCTTCAGGACGTTGGGGACGTGCCCGCCGCCGCAGCCCTCGATGTGGAAGGCGTGGATCGTACGGCCGTCCAGGACCCGCAGGGTGTCCTCGACCGACAGGCACTCGTTCAGGCCGTCGCTGTGCAGGGCGACCTGCACATCGTGCTCCTCGGCCACCCGCAGGGCCGTGTCGAGCGCACGCGTGTGGGCGCCCATGTCCTCGTGGACCTTGAAACCCGACGCCCCGCCCTCCGCGAGTGCCTCCACCAGCGGCGCCGGGTCCGAGGACGAACCCCGGGCCAGGAAACCGATGTTGACCGGCCAGGCGTCGAAGGCGCCGAACGCGTGCCGCAGCGCCCACGGCGAGTTCACGCCGACGCCCCACACCGGGCCGAACTCCTGCCCGATGACCGTGGTGACGCCGCTCGCGAGCGAGGCCTCCATGATCCGGGGCGACAGCAGATGGACATGGGTGTCGACGGCTCCGGCGGTGGCGATCAGCCCCTCGCCGGAGACGATCGAGGTGCCGGTGCCGACGACCACGTCCACGCCGTCGAGGGTGTCGGGGTTGCCGGCCCGGCCGATCGCGTGGATCCGGCCCTCGCGGATGCCGATGGACACCTTGCGGACGCCGAGGACGGCGTCGATCACCAGCACGTTGCTGATCACGACGTCGCAGGTCTCGCGGACGGCCGCCGCCTTGAGGTGCAGGCCGTCGCGGGCGGTCTTGCCGAAACCGGCCAGGAACTCGTCCCCCGGCCGCTGCGAGTCCGACTCGACGCGGACGACGAGACCGGAGTCGCCCAGGACGACACGGTCGCCGGCGCGGGGGCCGTGCACGGATGCGTACTCGTACGGGTCCATCACTTGCCTTCCTCGTCGGACGGGGCGCCCTCGGACGGGGCGCCTTCGGAGGGAGTGCCTTCGGGGAGGGCGCCCTCGGCCGATGTGCCTTCGGGCGGCACACCCAGGTAGCCGCAGGCCGCCGCGCGTCGCAGGGCCTCCTCCCGTGCGCCCGGCGCGTCGAGCGGGCCGTCGACCAGGCCCGCGAAGCCGATGGCGACGCGCGCGCCGCCGATCGGCACGAGCCCGACCTCCGCCTCGCCGCCCGGGTCGAAGCGGAAGGAGGCGCCTGCCGGGATGGCCAGCCGCATGCCGTACGCGGCGGACCGGTCGAAGTCGAGGCGCGGGTTGACCTCGAAGAAGTGGAAGTGGGAGGTGACGCTCACGGGGACCGTCGCCGTGTTCCGTACGGGGAGGGTGAGCGTCGGCTCGGACGCCGGGTGCCCGGGGCCGGGCAGCAGCGCGCCCGGCGCGGCCGCGCCCAGGCCGCCGCCGCCGATCGGGGCGGAGACGACCGCGAGCCGCGAGCCGTCGTCGAAGACGGCCTCGACATGGACCTCGGTGACCACGTCGGCGACACCGGGCAGGACGTCGTCGGGGCCGAGGACCGAGCGGGCGGCCTCGATCGCCTCGGCGAGTCGCTTGCCGTCGCGGGCCGCCTCGCAGACCGTGTCCGCGATGAGCGCGGTCGCCTCGGGGACATTGAGCCGCAGACCGCGGGCCCGGCGGGCACGGGCGAGCTCGGCGGCGCCGAAGAGCAGCAGCCGGTCGCGTTCCGTGGGGGTCAGTCGCACGTCCGAAACACCTCCTGTTTGAGCGACACTCTAAATGTTGGGAGGCTTTCTTCCAAGCATTGACGCGGGGTACAGGCACAGGTCACATTGAGCGTCGCTCTAAACATGTTCGCCGTAGCCCCGCCACTCCCTTCCCCAGGAGGCCCCATGCCGATCGAACAGCGCGGAGTCGACACCGTGCCCGAGGCCGAACGCACCAGCGGCCCCCGGGATCTCGTCGCGATCCTGCTCGGTTCCAACCTCTGTCTGGGGGTGATCGTCTTCGGCTGGCTCCCGGTCTCCTTCGGCCTCGGGCTCTGGGCCTCGCTGACCTCCGTCGTCACCGGCACCCTCGTCGGTGTCGCCGTCACCGCCCCGCTGGCCCTGGTGTCGCTCCGTACCGCCACCAACCTCTCCACCTCCTCCGGCGCCTTCTTCGGCGTACGGGGCCGGCTGGTCGGCTCGGTGGTCGGACTGCTGCTCTCGCTGGGATACACCGCGCTGACCCTCTGGATCGGCGGCGACGTCATGGTGGGGACGCTCGCCCGGCTGGTCGGCCTGCCGGCCGGAGGTGCCACGCACGCCGTCGTCTACGCGCTGCTCGCCGCCTGCACCGCGGTCGCCGCGGTGTACGGCTACCGGCTGCTGCTCAGGCTGAGCAAGGCGCTCGCCGTCGTCATGACCGTGCTCCTGGCCCTCGGACTCCTCGCGTACGCCGGGGACTTCACGACGGCGGCGGTGCCGGACACCCCGTACCTGCTCGGCTCGTTCTGGCCGACCTGGCTGCTCTCGGCGGTGGCGGCGGGCCTCAGCGGACCGGTCGCCTTCATCACCCTGCTCGGCGACTACACCCGGTACGTCTCGTCCGAGCGGCACAGCTCCCGCTCCGTCTGGCGGGCCACCTGTCTCGGCCTGGTCGTCGGGCTGCTGATCCCCCAGCTCTTCGGTACGTTCACGGCGCTCGCCGCCCGCGGCGGGCTCGACTACGCGGGGCCGCTGGTCGCCGCCTCGCCCGCCTGGTACCTGGTCCCGCTGCTCGTCGCCGCCACCGCCGGATCCGTCGGCAACGCCGGCCTGATGCTGTACTCGATGGGCCTCGACCTGGACGCCATCCTGCCCCGGGCCACCCGGGCCCGCACCACGCTCGTGGTCGCGGCGGTGGCGACGGCCTTCGTCTTCCTCGGCCACTTCGCCTCGGACGCCCAGTCGGCGATGACCTCGTTCGTCCTGCTCCTCACGGCGATCGGCACGCCGTGGGCGGTGATCACCCTGATCGGCCATGTGCGCTGCGGAGGCGCGTACGACCCGGAGGCGCTCCAGGTCTACAACCGGCGCTCGCGCGGCGGGATCTACTGGTTCTCGGCGGGCTGGCACCCGCGCGCCACCGCCTCCTGGGCGATCGGCGCCGCGGTCGGCCTCGCCGCCGTGTCGACGCCGGTGTACGAGGGACCGCTGCTGGCCCTGACCGGCGGGATCGACTGCAGCTTCGTGCTGTCGGGGCTCGTGGGCGGCTCGCTGTACGCGGTCCTGACGCCGAACAGGGCTCCCGGGACCACGACGGTCCCGGAAGCCCTGACAGCTGCGGAGTAGGGGCGACCAGCCCCGCTCGTGCATCCAGCGACTAGCCCAGCTCGTGCATCCAGCCGTGGACGTCCTCGGCCTTGCCGGTCTGGACGGCGAGCAGCGCGTCGCGCAGCTTCATGGTGACCTCGCCGGGCTCGCCGCCCGACTGCCGCCACTCGCCCCGCTCGGACTTGACCGTGCCGACCGGGGTGATCACGGCGGCGGTGCCGCAGGCGAAGACCTCGGTCAGGGTGCCGTTCTCACTGTCGGTCTGCCACTGGTCGATCGAGACGCGGCCCTCCTCCGGCTCGAGACCGAGGTCCGCCGCCAGCTTGAGCAGCGAGTCACGGGTGATGCCGGCGAGCAGCGAACCGGTGAGGGTGGGGGTGACGAGCTTGTTCCCGTACACGAAGTACAGGTTCATGCCGCCGAGTTCCTCGACCCACTTGTGCTCCACGGCGTCGAGGTAGGCGACCTGGTCGCAGCCCTTCGCGGCGGCCTCGGCCTGC
Source organism: Streptomyces sp. NPDC029956 (assembly GCF_055574655.1). NCBI lineage: Bacteria > Bacillati > Actinomycetota > Actinomycetes > Kitasatosporales > Streptomycetaceae > Streptomyces > Streptomyces sp. NPDC029956. The sequence goes on from NZ_JBVHZJ010000061.1 coordinate 20,470, forward strand.
GCGAGCAGCGAGGCCGCGTAGTTGCCGCCGGTCTTGGCGTCGCCGACGCCGCCGGGGACGGCGCGGACGCGGTTCTCCGACAGCCAGATGGAGACGGGCTTCACGCCACCGGGGAAGTACGGGCCGGCCGGGGAGGCGATGACGACGAAGAGGTACTCGTTGGCCGGGCGGACGCCGAGGCCGACCTCGGTCGCGATCATGAACGGGCGCAGGTAGAGCGAGGCCTCGCCACCGTGCTCCGGAACCCACGCCTTGTCCTGCTGGACGAGGACGTCACAGGCCTCGACGAAGGTCTCGACGGGCAGCTCGGGCATGGCGAGCCGGCGGGCGGAGGCCTGGAAGCGGCGGGCGTTGGCGTCGGGACGGAAGCTGGCGACCGAGCCGTCGGGGCGGCGGTAGGCCTTCAGACCCTCGAAGATCTCCTGCGCGTAGTGCAGGACGTTGGTGGCCGGGTCCAGGGAGAGCGGGCCGTACGGCACGAGCTGGGCGTCGTGCCAGCCGCGGCCCTCGGTCCACCGGACGGTGACCATGTGGTCGGTGAAGTGGCGGCCGAATCCCGGGTTGGCCAGGATCGCCTCGCGCTCCGCGGCGGACAGCGGGCTGGAGGAGGGCTTGAGCTCGATCGTGGGCGTCGTCATGAGTGCGTGTCCTTCACCGGTTGTGTGGGTAGGACCGCGCGCGCACGCCGTTCTCGGAGACTGGCTGTCCCTGACGAGGTGGACGTCCGAGCATGCCCGCATGGCACGGCCCCACGTCCGATTATCGCTCGCGGGGACCGGTGCGGGAAACGGGTGTACGCGGTCCTGGGTTCGAGGGGGGCACCCGGGGCCGCGCAAGGGTCAGCCGCCGGGCGCCGTGGCGACCCGGCGGCTGCTGTGGAATGTCAGTCCGGCCGGGTCAGCTGGCTACTCGCGCGGCGAGCGCGTCGCCGATCTCGTCCGTCGTGCGGACGCTGTCGCCGCGCTCGGTGAGGTCGGCCGCGACGGCCTCCTCGACCCGGGCGGCCTCGGTCTCGTAGCCGAGGTGGCGCAGCAGGAGCGCGACGGAGAGGACGGTGGCCGTGGGGTCGGCCTTGCCCTGGCCCGCGATGTCCGGGGCCGAGCCGTGGACCGGCTCGAACATGGACGGGAACTCGCCGCTCGGGTTGATGTTGCCCGAGGCGGCGACGCCGATGCCGCCGGAGACGGCCGCGGCGAGGTCGGTGATGATGTCGCCGAAGAGGTTGTCGGTGACGATCACGTCGAAGCGGGCCGGGTCGGTGACGAGGAAGATCGTCGCGGCGTCGACGTGCAGGTAGTCGGTGGTGACCTCGGGGAACTCGGCCGCGACCTTGGTGAAGATGTTCGTCCACAGGTGGCCGGCGAAGGTCAGCACGTTGTTCTTGTGGACCAGCGTGAGCTTCTTGCGCGGGCGGGCCTGGGCGCGGGCGAAGGCGTCCCGGACGACTCGCTCGACACCGAAGGCGGTGTTGACCGAGACCTCGGTGGCGACCTCGTGCGGGGTGCCCTTGCGGATGGTGCCGCCGTTGCCCGTGTACGGACCCTCGGTGCCCTCGCGGACCACGACGAAGTCGATCTCGGGCTGCCCGGCGAGCGGGGTGGCGACGCCGGGGAGCAGCTTCGAGGGACGCAGGTTCACGTGGTGGTCGAAGGCGAACCGGAGCTTCAGCAGGAAGCCGCGCTCCAGGACGCCGGACGGCACCGACGGGTCGCCGATGGCGCCGAGCAGGATGGCGTCGTGCTTCTTGAGCGAGTCGAGGTCGGCGTCGGTGAGGGTCTCACCGGTGGCGTGGTAGCGCGTGGCGCCGAAGTCGTACTCCTCGGTCTCCAGCTTCACGTCCTGGGGAAGGACGGCCGCGAGGATCTTGAGGCCCTGGGCCACGACCTCCTGGCCGATGCCGTCGCCGGGAATGACTGCGAGATTGATGCTGTGAGACATGTCGGCACCCTACTCTTCGTCCCATCGTCTGACACGTCTCGTCCATCATGTGGACGAAGCGCCATTCGGGTGAAGGTGTGTCAGTGGCCGGTGGAGCCGCCGTTGTCACGGCGGTCGAGGGCGCGCTGGAGGGCGGCGGCCGCGTTCTGACGGGCCTCGTCGCTGGGACGGTTGGCGGAGCGGCGGACGCGGCGGGCGGTCTGAGTTGCCATGAGGGATCGACTCCTTGAGATCAGTGGTGATCCGAAGTGCGGAGATCAGTGGTGATCGAAGGTGCCGGCAGGGGCGGGGAGCGCCGCCGCAGGGGTTGCCTGCACAGGGGCGTCGCGCTCTCGACCGCCATTCGCTGATGTAGCGAGACGTTCGGCTTCTACAAAGCTAGGGCAGGTGCTCTCATCTGTCTCCACAATTACTCGGACTTCCTACTATCTGAGACGGAGCGGGACGGCGCGTCAGCCCGCGATGGCCCGCAGCTCCCGGATCAAGGCCCGTACGACGAGGGAGGCGACCAGTTCGGGGGCGGTGACATGGCCGACCGAACGGGTCGGGCGCTCCGGCCCGAGATGTTCGTCTCGGCGGCGGCGGGCGGGGTGGGCACGGCGGCGGGCCGGCTCGCCCGGCTGCTCGGCGCGGGACGGCCGGTGGGCGGCGCGGGACGGCCGGCGAGATCGGCCCTCCTATCTAGTTTGCATTCCTACCTAGCTGGTGCTGCAATACACCCATGGCCGCAGACCGCAGATCCAGCTGGCTCAAGGGAGTCCTCGACCTGCTCGTCCTCTCCCGCCTGACCGACGGCGAGAGCTACGGGTACGAGATCGCCAAGGCGCTCGCCGAGGCGGGCCTCGGCGAGATCAAGGGCGGGACGCTCTATCCCGTGCTGAACCGCCTGGAGGAAGCGGGTCTGGTGGAGGCCGAGTTCCGCGCCGCCGAGCGCGGCCCGGGACGCCGCTACTACCGGCTCACCGCGCGGGGGCGCGAGCACCTCGCCACCGAGAGCCGCGACTGGCTGCGCTTCCACCGCGCCGTCGAGACCACGCTCCACCCAGGGGGAACCACCGCATGACCACCGCATCCGACCGCTACTTCACCGAGCTCACCGACGCGCTGCGCACCACGGGCGTGCCGGAGGAGCAGATCGCCGCCACCGTCGAGGACCTCCGGGGCCACCTCGCCGGGACCGGGGCGCGTCCGGAGGAGGAGTTCGGCCCGGCCGCCGCCTTCGCCGCCCAGCTCGGCGGGCTCGCGCCGCTGCCGGGCGAGCCGGACGGGAAGGCGGAGAGCTGGACCTGGACGGCCGACCTCTTCAACGACCGCCGGATGCTCGCCGTCCACGGCGACCAGGGCTGGGAGGTGGAGTCCCTCGACTCCCTCGGCCGGTTCGTGTGCCGCCGCTCGGCGACGGCGACGCTGCGCTGGGAGTACCGCCGCGAGATCATCGGCGCCCGGCGCCGCGCCAGGGTCCTGGCCGAGCTGGAGCCCGAGGGCTGGGAGCTGTGCGGCGAGTGGCTGGTGTACGGCTACTTCAAGCGGCCGCGCGCGGCGACGGCGGGCCCGGCGGGCGCCCTGGACGCCCGGCCGGCCGCCCCGCACCGGTGGCTGTTCCTGAGCCGTCGCGGCAAGGTGGCACTCGCGGTATGGACCGTCGTGGTCGGCGGCGCGACGGCGGCGTGCTTCATCGGGACGCTCGGGACGGGCGGTCTCGCTATCACCATCGCCCTGGCCTCGATGTTCTCCGCGCTGTTCACCTCCCACCTGGAGACGGCCAGGGGGCGGGTGGACCAGGGCCGCTCGACGTCCTCCTGACGCTCCCCACCCCTCCTCACAGCACGTCGCCGTCCCGCCAGTCGAAGACGAGCGCGGCGGCCGGATCGGGCAGCGCCCGGCCGGCCGCCGGGCGCAGGAAGACGTACCCCTCCTCCTCCGCGAGGTGGACGATCCCCTCGGGCCCCATGGCTTCGATGCGGCCGCCCCAGACCTGCCAGCCGCGCGCCCGGTAGAGCGCGGCCCCCTCGTCCGATGCGCCGAGCGCCCCGAAGGCGTACGCGCCGTCGACGACCCACTCCAGCGCGGCCATGACGGCCCCGCCGAGCCCCCGGCGCCTGAGGTCGGCGCGGACGGCGACACCTTCGACGTACCCGATGCGGTGCGAACGTCCGCGATGACGGGCCCGGCGCATGACGACGGCGCCGTGGGCGGCGATGCCGCCCTCGTCCTCGATCCAGGCGTGGACGCCACCGAGCGTGTGGTCCCAGTCGTCGTCGGAGAAGTCGCCGTCGAACGCGGCATCGAGCAACGCGCGTACGGAGCGGAGCCGTTCGGCCCCGAGTTCATGGGTGGGCGCGATCCTCACGGTCATGCGCCCAGACTTCCACACCTCTCCTTCTAACCCCTTAAAAGCAATTGACAGGTTAGCCCACGCCTGCTTGAGTCATCTCGTAACCACTGACACGCATCTAAGGGGTTAGAGATGACGAGTACCGTGCTGCCGACCCACCACCGCACCGTCAAGGTCCGCGACCACGAGATCGCCTACCGCGAGGCCGGCCCGGCCGACGCCCCCGTCCTCCTGCTGCTGCACGGCTTCCCCACCAGTTCGCACATGTTCCGCGACCTGATCCCGCGGCTCGCCGACTCCTACCGCCTGATCGCCCCCGACCACCTTGGCTTCGGCCGGAGCGCGGCTCCCGACGCCGCCGATTTCGACTACACCTTCGCCGAACTGGCGGCGATCACCGCCGAGTTCACCGAGGCACTGGGCCTCGAACGGTTCGCGCTCTACATCCAGGACTACGGCTCCCCCATCGGCCTGCGCCTCGCCCTCGCCCACCCGGAGCGGATCACCGCGATCATCAGCCAGAACGGCAACGCGTACGAGGAGGGCCTCGGCGCCGAGGCCTGGGCGCCGGTCCTCGCCCTGATCGAGGAGCGCACCCCCGGGACGGAGGAGCCGGTGCGCGCGATCCGCTCCCTGGACGGCATCCGGTGGCAGTACGAGACGGGGGTACCGGCCGCGTACCGCGACCTCCTCGACCCCGATGCCTGGCACCACGACGCCGCCCTCATGGCCCGCGAGGGCCAGGACGAGATCCAGCTCGGCCTGATCGCCGACTACGGCTCCAACTTCGCCCTCTACCCGGCCTTCCAGGAGTACTTCCGCACCAGCCGGGTCCCGCTCCTCGCGGTCTGGGGCGAAGGCGACCAGGTCTTCGTACCGGCGGGCGCCGAAGCCTTCCGCCGCGACCTCCCCGAGGCCGAGATCCACCTGCTTCCCACGGGCCACTTCGCCCTGGAGACCCACGCCCCGCAGATCGCCTCACTGATCGACGGCTTCCTCACCCGGCACGTCGCCCTCAGGCCGTAGCCTTCTCCAGGTCGCGGGCGACCCGCTCCACCCAGCGGGTGAGGTCCTCCCGACGGCCGGCCTCGCCGCCGCACAGGGCGGCGACCTGCGCGTCGGTGATCCGCTCGGACCCCGTCGCCGTGAGCAGCCGGCCCAGCTCCTTCATCAGGGACGTCATCCGGAGGGCGTCGAGGTGCTCGACCCCGTCGACCCCGTGCCCCGGCCGGATCGTCGTCGAACCAGGCATGTCGTGCCTCCTCACCGAAGCCCCCTCCCAGCAGCGTAAGCCCCCCGCATGAGAACCGCCCCCGTCCTCGGTTGGGGGACCGAGGAGGGGGGCGGTGATCAGGGGCCGCTCACGCGGCGGGCCTCCGGGGAGGCGGAGGCATCAGCCCATGTGGGGGTAGCCGTACTCGGTCGGCGGGACCAGCGTCTCCTTGATGGCACGGGTCAGCGTCCAGCGCATCAGGTTCTGCGGGGCGCCGGCCTTGTCGTTCGTACCCGAGGCACGGCCGCCGCCGAAGGGCTGCTGGCCGACGACGGCGCCGGTCGACTTGTCGTTGATGTAGAAGTTGCCCGCCGCGAAGCGGAGCTTCTCCATCGTGTACGCGGCCGCCGCGCGGTCACCGGAGATGACCGAGCCGGTGAGGGCGTAGTCCGAGACCGACTCCATCTGGGTCAGCATCGCGTCGTACCCGTCGGCAGCGCTGTCGTCGTACACGTGGATCGCGAGGATCGGGCCGAAGTACTCGGCCTTGAAGACCTCGTTCTCCGGGTCGGTGCAGGCGATGACGGTCGGGCGGACGAAGTAGCCCACCGAGTCGTCGTACGTGCCACCGGCGATGATCGTGCAGGTCGGGTCGGCCGCGGCACGGTCGATCGCGGCCTTGTTCTTGGCGAACGAGCGCTCGTCGATGACGGCGCCGATGAAGTTCGACAGGTCGGTGACGTCACCCATCGTGATGCCGTCGACCTCGGCCGCGAACTCCTCCTTGAAGCCGTCGTTCCAGAGGGAGGCCGGGACGTAGGCGCGCGAGGACGCGGAGCACTTCTGGCCCTGGAACTCGAAGGAGCCACGGGTCAGCGCGGTCTTCAGGATGGCGCGGTCGGCGCTGGGGTGCGCGACGACGAAGTCCTTGCCGCCGGTCTCGCCGACGATCCGCGGGTACGAGCGGTACTTCTCGATGTTCGTACCGACCGTCTTCCACAGGTGCTGGAAGGTCCTGGTCGAACCGGTGAAGTGGATGCCGGCCAGGTCGGGGTGGTTCAGGGCCACCTCGGAGACGGCGATGCCGTCGCCGGTCACCAGGTTGATGACGCCCTTCGGCAGGCCGGCCTCCTCCAGGAGCTCCATGAGGAGCACGGCGGAGTGGGTCTGCGTCGGGGACGGCTTCCAGACCACCACGTTGCCCATGAGGGCGGGGGCGGTGGGCAGGTTGCCCGCGATGGCGGTGAAGTTGAACGGCGTGATCGCGTAGACGAAGCCCTCGAGCGGGCGGTGGTCCAGACGGTTCCACACACCCGGGGAGTTCGCCGGCGGCTGCTCGGCCAGGATCTGGCGGGCGTACGCCACGTTGAAGCGCCAGAAGTCGACGAGCTCGCACGGGGTGTCGATCTCGGCCTGCTGGGCGGTCTTCGACTGGCCGAGCATGGTGGACGCGGCCAGCGTCTCGCGCCACGGGCCGGCGAGCAGCTCGGCGGCACGCAGGATGATCGCGGCACGGTCGTCGAAGGCCATCGCGCGCCAGGCCGGAGCCGCGGCGAGGGCGGCGTCGACGGCATCCTGGGCGTCCTGCGTGGTGGCGCCGCGGAAGGTGCCGATGACGGCCTTGTGGTTGTGCGGCTGGACGACCTTGAACTCCTCGCCGCCGCCGAGGCGCTTCACGCCGCCGATGGTCATCGGCAGCTCGCGCGGGTTCTCGGCCAGCTCCTTGAGCTTGATCTCGAGGCGGGCGCGCTCGGGGGAGCCGGGGGCGTAGCTGTGCACCGGCTCGTTGACCGGAGCGGGGACCTGGGTGACAGCGTCCATAAGTCTCGTGACTCCTTGTGAGAGGTGGGCTCAGCCCTTGGTGAGGATGGAGCGGACGAAGAAGAGGAGGTTGGCCGGCTTCTCCGCCAGGCGGCGCATGAAGTATCCGTACCAGTCGGTGCCGTACGCGGTGTAGACACGCATGCGGTGGCCCTCGGCGGCGAGGCGGTTCTGCTCCTCGCTACGGATGCCGTACAGCATCTGGAACTCGTACTCGTCCAGCTTGCGCCCGGCACGGCGGGCGAGCTCCTGGCCGACGGAGATCAGGCGCGGGTCGTGGGAGCCGATCATCGGGTAGCCCTCGCCGTCCATCAGGATCTTCATGATCCGGACGTACGCCTTGTCGATCTCGGGCTTGTCCTGGATGGCGACGGAGGCGGGCTCCTTGTAGGCGCCCTTCACGATCCGGACGCGGGAGCCGTTCGCGGCGAGGCGGCGGGCGTCGTCCTCGGTGCGGAAGAGGTAGGCCTGGATGACACAGCCGGTCTGCGGGTGGGTCTTCCGCAGCTCCTCGTGGATGGCGAACATCGAGTCGAGGGTGGTGTGGTCCTCGGCGTCCAGGGTGACCGTGGTGCCGATCTCGGCGGCGGCCTCGACGACCGGGCGGACGTTCGCGAGCGCCAGCTCGTGCCCGTTCTCCAGGGACTGGCCGAACATCGAGAGCTTGACGGACATCTCGGCGCGCTCGCCGAGGCCGAGCTCCTTGAGGCGCCCGATGAGCTCCAGGTAGGCGTCGCGCGCGGCGTGCGACTGCTCGACGGTGGTGATGTCCTCACCGACGACGTCGAGGGTGACCTCCAGGCCGCGGTCGCTCAGCTCCTGGACGATCGGGACGACGTCGTCGACCGACTCACCGGCGATGAAGCGGGCGACGACCTGCTTGGTCCCGGGGGCGGCCGACACGAAACGGCGCATCTTGTCGCTGCGCGACGCGGCGAGGATCACGGGACCCAGCACGGGGGACCTCCAGAAGGACAGGGTGACGAAGGGTGCCGTACCCGATCTTTCGGAAGATTCCGGTAACAGCACGAAGAACCACCGTGAAACCTATGGATCGCTCCGATCGTCCGCCATCTACAGCTGTCACGCATCCGTGGGCGGCATCTCATACATATGTCTGAGAGGGTGCGAGAATGGCGCTGTGAAGGGCGATTACCAAGAACTGGTGGACGAGATCTCCGCGCTGCTCGGCGCACCGGCGACGCTGGAGAACCGCGATTTCGGTCTGATCGCCTTCGGCGCCCACGACAGCGACGACGACTCGGCGATGGACCCCGTCCGGACGCGGTCGATCCTGACCCGGAAGTCGACACCGGCGGTCCGCGCCTGGTTCGAGGGATTCGGCATCACCCGGGCGACCGGCCCGGTCCGCATCCCTGCCGCCCCGGACGCCGGGGTGTTCCGGGACCGCATCTGCCTGCCCGTACGTCATCGGGGGGTCGTCCTCGGATACGTCTGGCTGCTCGACGCCGAGCCCGGCCCCACGCCCGCCCGGCTCACGGCCGCGATGGAGGTCGCCACCCGGATCGGCGACCTCCTCGCCGACGAGGAGCGCGCGGACGCCGACCTCTCGCGCGAGTTCGCCGCGACCCTGACCGCCGGACGCGGCTGGCAGAGCGACATGGCCGTCGCGGCCCTCCGGGCGGCCCTCGGCCCCAGCGCGGACGGTCTGCACACCGTCGTCTGTGTGACCCCCTGGCAGGGCGAGGCCCCCTCGATCCGGTCGGTCGCCGCCGCGGCGGCGGTCGCCGTGCTCCCCGAGGGCGAGTCCGGCGAGTCCCTCGCCGTCCTCGTGCGGCTGCGCACGCCCGAGGACATCGCCCCCGCCCGCACGGCCGCCGACCGGCTGCGCGCCGACGCCCCGGCCGGCATCGCCACCCCCCGCCGGGGCCTCACGGAGCTCCCGGCCGCCTGGCGCGAGGCCAACACGGCGGCCCGCGCCGCCACCGCCCAGCCGACCCTCGGCCCGGTCGCCGAGTGGGCCGGGATCGGCCCGTACCGCCTGCTCGCGGCGCTCTACCATCCCGAGGTCGACCCCGCGGTCGCCCCGCTCGTCGCCCCCGCCCACGCCGAACTGGCGCGCACCGCCGAGGTGTTCCTCGACAACGCGGGCCAGGCGGGCCGCACCGCGGCGGCCCTGGGCATCCACCGCCAGACCCTCTACTACCGGCTGTCGCGGGTCGAGCAGCTGACGGGCCTGGACCTGGACGACGGCGAGGACCGCCTGCTGCTCCACATGTCCCTGAAGTCGGCGCGGCTCTGAGCTCGGCCGCCGCGGCGGGCCCACCCCGGCGCCGGGAGACACGGCCGCCACTGCGAGCCCACCTCCGCGCCGTGAAGCGCGACTCCCTCCGAACGGCCGCCCCTCCGGGCCGGTTTGGCCGGTTTATAGGATCTCCCCCATGACCACGGGGAACTGGGCACCGCCGACGCACACCGAGCGGCTGCTGTACGAGGCAGCGGCCCGCGACGACCGGGCGGCCGTCCTGGACGCCCTCGGGCGGACACGTCTCTACGTGCTGCAGGCCCGGGTGCACGCGGACGCTCCCGGCTGCACGCCGCCCCTGCCCTCCCAGCGCGACAAGGCCGCCCGGCGCACCGTCGTACCGGTCCTGACCGAGGGCATGCTGCCGGCGTGGCACCCGGACTGGGTGTTCAAGCAGACCACCCTCCCCAGGCTCGCCGCGGCCTGGCCGAACGACCGGTGGTGGCTCGCGGTCAACCCGGACACCCCCTTCGGGGCGGCGCTCCCCGCCCGGGCCGCCGACCGGCGGGCCTGGGAGGAGGCGGGCACCCGGGGCGGCGGGCCGGCACGGCTCCGTCTGCTCACCCACGCCGGCGGGCCGCTGCACGGGCCGGTCGCGCACGCCCTCGCGCTCGGGGCGCACCTCGCCGTGCTCAACGGCCTGGTGTGGAACGGGCTCGGCGCCCAGTACGAGGACTACCCCACCGACGTGTCCCGGCTGCGCCGGCCCTGGGCCGTCCACCACCGGGCGGACTTCCGGGACAAGCTGCGGATCCTGATCGCCACCCGGCTGGTCGGCCGGGTCCCCGAGTCCGTCCTGGGGATGCGGCACCGTCTCGCCGCACGACTCGGCCACCCGCCGACCGACGAGCAGTGGGCCTCGATGGTCACCGTCACCTACGAGCGGGACGACCCCTACGGCGAGGACCGGGCCGAGGCCGCGGAGTTCCTGCGCCGGATCACCCACTACGAGGCGCGGTTCCGCGCCGACGGTCTCCTCCCGCCGGGCGGCCGGGTCGACACCCTCGCCGCCTTCGACCACGGCCGCGCCGTGAACGTCGTGCGCCTCGCGCTCGGCGCGCGGTACTGCGACCCACAGGAGGCCGAGGAGTCCGTCCTGAAGGTCCTCGAACCCGCCCGGCGGGAGTACCGCTCCTGGGAGGAGTTCTCCCTCGGCTATCTGCTCGCCCGGCTGATCCACTTCGACGAGGGCGACCCCGAGCCGACGTACCAGGAGTCCGTGGCCATCCACCGGACTCTCACCCAGGACCCTTCGAGCCCCTACCGGAACATCCCGTGGTCATGAACTCCCGCCGCCCCGCCGTCCCCGAGCCCGCCTGGATCCCGCCGTCCGAGACCGAGCAGCGGCTGCAGGAGGCGGGGCTGCGCGGCGACTTCCCGGCCCAGGTCCGTGTCCTCGCCGACGCCGAGCTCTTCATCGCCGCCCCCAGGGCCGAGGTGGACGCCGCCCCGGACAACGTCCACTGGCCGCCCCAGCAGACGGCGAAGGGGCTCCTCGTCCGGCAGATCCTCACCCGCGGGATGCTGCCGCCCTGGCACCCGGACTGGGTGTTCCACGCGGTCACCCTCCGCTGGGTCGCCGAGTTCACCTGGCGCGACCCGCGGCTGTTCCTCGCCGTCAACGGCGGCACCCCGGCTCAGCTGCTGCTGCCCACCACACCCGAGCACCGCGCGGGGTGGCTGCGCGCGTACAGCGAGCGGGAGCGGGTCTCGGGCGACCGTTTCGCCGCCCTGCGGCACGGGCACCTGCACGGCCCGCTCGCCTTCGGCCTCGCCTGCGGCACCCATCTGGCGTTCTCCAACGGCGTGCCGTGGAACGACGTCGGCTCCGTCTACATGGGGTACACCCATGAACTCGACACGCTCCGCGACGCCTGGGGCGTCACCGACCGGGCCGGATGGCACAAGCAGCTGGAGGCTCTCCTGGACGGGCGCAACAGCCCGCCGGAACCGGACTTCGCGCTCAGGGTCCGCGAGGAGCTGCGGACCGCGCGCGGTGCGGTGCCGACGCCCGACGCATGGCGCGAGACGGCCGCGGGGCACGCCCAGGACCTGGGCGCGAGCCCGGCGGCCGTGCGGCACATCGAGGAGCTGGTGCGGCGCATCGTGCGCTACGAGGCCCGGTTCCGGGCCGACGGACTGCTCGCTCCGGACGGCCGGGTGCGCAGGACGGTCGCGTACGACTACGGCCGGGCGGTGAACCTGGCGCGCTGGGGTCTGTCGGCCCGCTTCTGCGCGCCCCCGGAGGCCGAGCAGGCGATCGTCCACGCGGGGGCGCTGGCCCGCTCCGCCTACGGCTCGTGGCAGGACTACTCGGCGGGGTACGCGCTGGGGCGGGTGCTGCGGTTCGACGGGGACGAGTACGGCCGGTTCCACGAGCAGAACGTCGAGGCCCATCGTGTCCTCACGGAGCACGAGGGCAGTCCCTGGCGGAACCTGCCCTGGCGCTGAGACTCCGGCCGTCGTCGTCCCGGCGGCCGGGCGTGCCGTACACGAACCGGGGCGTGTACGGCCCTACTCCTCCCCCATCAGGACCTTGAGCCCCTCCGTGAGGTCGTCCGCGCTCGGCGCCGTGTCCGGGTCGACCATCCACTGGATCATCACGCCGGTGGCGAGGGCCTGGCAGAGCAGTCCGGCCACGCGGGCCTTCTCCGGGTCCGCCTCCGGGTCGATGCCGAGGAAGCCCTCGGCCATGCCGAGCCGGCCCTCGCGCTGCGGCTCCTTGATCGCCTCGCGCAGCTTCTCGTCGTCGTCGAGCCGGGTGACGATCTCGGTCTGGAGCTTCCAGACGGGCCGGCTGGCCCCGGCCGCGGCGATGACCTGCTCCCAGACGGCGTGGAAGCGCCGGTACGGGTCGGACGGCAGCTCCCGCTTCTCCTCACCACTGCCCGCGGGGCCGACCGCCTCGCCCCACTCCTCGGTGACGGCGAGGAAGGCCTGCTGGAGCAGGGCTTCCTTGGAGCCGTAGTGGTAGCCGATGGAGGCGAGGTTGGTGCCGGAGGCGGCGACGATGTCGCGGGCCGTGGTCCGTCCGTACCCCTTCTCCAGGAGGCAGCGCTTGGCGCCTTCGAGGAGGTCTTCCTTGTGTCCCATGACAGCACTGTACCCGGCCAATAGACGCTTGTGTAAGACGAGCGTCTATCGACCGGGTACGGGACCTCGGGGGTGCGTCAGATCAGATTGACCGAACGGGCCGAGGCGGCGCCGATCTCGGCCGAGATCTCCGCGAGCACCGGAGCCGGGACCGTGTCGTCCACGGTGAGGACGACGAGCGCCTCGCCGCCCTCCTCGGCGCGAGCGACCTGCATGCCCGCGATGTTCAGACCGGCCTCGCCGAGGATCCGGCCGACGGTGCCGACGACACCCGGACGGTCCTCGTAGCGCAGCACGACCATGTGGTCGGCGAGCGCCACGTCCACGTCGTAGTCGCCGACGGCGACGATCTTCTGGAGGTGCTTGGGGCCGGCGAGCGTGCCGGAGACCGCGACCTCCTCGCCGTTCGAGAGCGTGCCGCGCACGGTGACCACGTTGCGGTGGTCGGGCGACTCGGAGCTCGTCGTCAGACGCACCTCGACACCGCGCTCCTGCGCGAACAGCGGGGCGTTGACGTACGACACGGTCTCGTCGACCACGTCCTCGAACACGCCCTTGAGCGCGGAGAGTTCGAGCACCTTCACATCGTGCTGGGTGATCTCGCCGTACACCTCGACGTCGAGACGGGCCGCGACCTCGCCCGCGAGGGCGGTGAAGATCCGGCCGAGCTTCTCGGCGAGCGGCAGACCCGGCTTGACGTCCTCGGCGATGACACCGCCCTGGACGTTGACCGCGTCCGGTACGAGCTCACCGGCGAGCGCCAGGCGCACCGAGCGGGCGACGGCGATACCGGCCTTCTCCTGGGCCTCGTCCGTGGACGCGCCGAGGTGCGGGGTGCAGACGACCTCGTCGAGCTCGAAGAGCGGGGAGTCCGTGCAGGGCTCCTTCGCGTACACGTCGAGGCCGGCGCCGGCGACCCGGCCCTCCTTGAGCGCCGAGTACAGCGCCGCCTCGTCGACGATCCCGCCGCGCGCGGCGTTGACGATCCGGACGGAGGGCTTGACCTTGTGCAGCGCCTCGTCGCCGATGAGACCGAGGGTCTCGGGGGTCTTCGGCAGGTGGACGGTGATGAAGTCGGCGACCTCCAGGAGCTCGTCCAGGGCCAGCAGCTTCACCCCCATCTGGGCGGCGCGGGCGGGCTGCACGTAGGGGTCGTACGCGACGATCTTCATGCCGAACGCCGACATGCGCTGCGCGACCAGGACGCCGATGCGGCCGAGGCCGACGACACCGAGGGTCTTCTCGCTCAGCTCGACGCCCGTGTACTTGGAGCGCTTCCACTCGCCGTTCTTCAGCGCGGTGTTGGCCTGCGGGATGTTGCGCGCGGTGGCGACCAGCAGACCGCACGCGAGCTCGGCGGCGGTGACGATGTTCGACGTCGGGGCGTTGACGACCATGACGCCGGCCTTGGTGGCGGCGGAGACGTCCACGTTGTCCAGACCGACACCGGCGCGGGCGACGACCCGCAGCTTGCCGGCGGCGGCGATGGCCTCGGCGTCGACCTTGGTCGCGGAACGGACCAGGATCGCGTCCACGTCGGCGATGGCGGGCAGCAGTTCGGCGCGGTCCGCGCCGTTGCAGTGCCGGATCTCGAAGTCCGGGCCCAGGGCGTCGACGGTGGCGGGCGACAGCTCTTCAGCGATGAGTACGACGGGTTTCGAGCTCACGTGAGTCCTCACAGATCCAGTGCGGACGGCCGTCCCGACGGCCGCAGGCGGTGGAGGGGGCTTGCCGCGTGAAAGCGCACGACGCTGTGGGCCTGAACGCGAATGTTGTTGAGCAGTGTAGTGGTGCACCGGCGCCGATCATGCGCCTCGTTGGAAGGATCACCCGTCCGTGGTTGGACGGGGTGTCCAACGATGTGGGCAGGGGCCGGACACACCGTCCGGCCCCTGCCCCGAAGGCTTACGCCTCCTCGTCGTTCACCCAGCTCATGAGCTTGCGCAGCTCCTTGCCGGTGGTCTCCAGGAGGTGGTTCTCGTCCTGGGTCTTGTACTCGTTGTACTTCTTCAGACCGCCGTGGTACTCGGCCATCCACTCCTTGGCGAAGGTGCCGTCCTGGATCTCCGCGAGGACCTTCTTCATCTCGGCCTTGGTGGCGTCCGTGATGATCCGCGGGCCGGTGACGTAGTCGCCCCACTCGGCGGTCTCGGAGACCGACCAGCGCATCTTCTCCAGGCCGCCCTCGTACATGAGGTCGACGATGAGCTTCAGCTCGTGGAGGCACTCGAAGTACGCGATCTCCGGCTGGTAGCCGGCCTCGGTCAGGGTCTCGAAGCCCGCCTTGACCAGCGCCGCGGTGCCACCGCAGAGGACGGCCTGCTCGCCGAAGAGGTCGGTCTCGGTCTCCTCGGTGAAGGTCGTCTTGATGACGCCGGCGCGGGTGCCGCCGATGCCCTTGGCGTACGAGAGCGCCAGCGCGAAGGCGTTGCCGGTCGCGTCCTGCTCGACGGCCGCGATGCACGGAACGCCGCGGCCCTCCTCGTACTGACGACGGACCAGGTGACCCGGGCCCTTCGGGGCGACCAGGGCGACGTCGATGCCCTCGGGCACCTTGATGAAGCCGTAGCGGACGTTCAGACCGTGGCCGAAGAAGAGCGCGTCGCCCTCCTTCAGGTTGTCCTTGATGGACTCCTCGTAGACCTGGGCCTGGATCGGGTCCGGGGTCAGGATCATGATGAGGTCGGCCTCGGCGGCGGCCTCGGCGACGGAGACCACGCGCAGGCCCTGCTCCTCGGCCTTCGCCTTGGACTTCGAGCCCTCCTGCAGACCGACGCGGACGTCGACACCGGAGTCACGGAGCGACAGCGCGTGGGCGTGGCCCTGGCTGCCGTATCCGATCACCGCGACCTTGCGGCCCTGGATGATGGACAGGTCGGCGTCGTCGTCGTAGAACAGCTCGGCCACTGGGTATCTCCTTGAGGTGCTGGTGTTGCGTCCCACCGTACGGCGGGGAGCGGGAGGAAAGTTTTCGGGTCTCGTCAGTCGGACCGGCGGATGGACCGCCGGTCGACCGTCGATGACTCTGAGGCGATGATTCTCAGGCGCTGCGGTCGAGGGCCCGGAGGGACCGGTCCGTGATGGACCGGGAACCACGCCCTATGGCGATCGTGCCGGACTGCACGAGCTCCTTGATGCCGAACTGCTCCAGCATCTTGAGCATCGCGTCGAGCTTGTCACTCGAACCGGTGGCCTCGATGGTGACCGCCTCGGGCGAGACGTCCACGGTCTTGGCGCGGAACAGCTGGACGATCTCGACGATCTGGGAGCGGGTCTCGTTGTCGGCGCGGACCTTCACCAGGACGAGCTCGCGCTGGATCGCAGCGCTGGGCTCGAGTTCGACGATCTTCAGGACGTTGACCAGCTTGTTGAGCTGCTTGGTCACCTGCTCCAGGGGCAGGTCCTCGACACTGACCACGATGGTGATCCGGGAGATGTCGGGGTGCTCGGTGATACCGACGGCGAGGGAGTCGATGTTGAAGCCGCGGCGCGAGAACAGGGCGGCGATCCGGGCGAGGATGCCGGGCGTGTTCTCGACGAGAACGGAGAGCGTGTGCTTGGTGGACATGGTCTGGGTCTCTTCCTTTTCGCTCTGCTTCGTTCCGCGCTTCAGTCGTCTTCGCCGTCGCCGAAGTCGGGGCGGACGCCCCGGGCGGCCATGACCTCGTCGTTCGAGGTGCCGGCGGCGACCATCGGCCAGACCTGGGCGTCCTCGTGGACGATGAAGTCGATGACGACCGGACGGTCGTTGATGGCGTTGGCCTCCGCGATGACCTTGTCCAGGTCGGCCGGGTCCTCGCAGCGCAGGGCGACACAGCCCATGGCCTCGGACAGCTTGACGAAGTCGGGGACGCGGGTGCCCTTGTTCGCCTGGATGTCGTCCGGGCCGGAGTGCAGCACGGTGTTCGAGTAGCGCTGGTTGTAGAAGAGGGTCTGCCACTGGCGGACCATCCCGAGGGCGCCGTTGTTGATGATGGCGACCTTGATCGGGATGTTGTTCAGGGCGCAGGTGGTGAGCTCCTGATTGGTCATCTGGAAGCAGCCGTCGCCGTCGATCGCCCAGACCGGGCGGTCGGGCATGCCGGCCTTGGCACCCATCGCGGCGGGGACCGCGTACCCCATCGTGCCGAGGCCGCCGGAGTTCAGCCAGGTGGCCGGGCGCTCGTAGTCGATGAAGTGGGCGGCCCACATCTGGTGCTGGCCGACGCCCGCGGCGAAGATCGTGTCGTCGGGGACGAGCTGGCCGATGCGCTGGATGACCTGCTGCGGCGAGAGGCTGCCGTCCTCCGGCAGGTCGTAGCCGAGCGGGTAGGTCTCGCGCCAGCGGTTCAGGTCGCTCCACCAGGCGGTGTAGTCGCCCTTGTTGCCCTCGCTGTGCTCGGCCTGGACGGCCTGCACCAGGTCGGCGATGACCTCGCGGGCGTCACCGACGATCGGGACGTCGGCCGTGCGGTTCTTGCCGATCTCGGCCGGGTCGATGTCCGCGTGGACGATCTTGGCGTACGGGGCGAAGCTGTCGAGCTTGCCGGTGACGCGGTCGTCGAAGCGGGCGCCGAGGGCGACGATCAGGTCGGACTTCTGCAGGGCGGTGACGGCGGTGACCGCGCCGTGCATGCCGGGCATGCCCACGTGCAGCGGGTGGCTGTCCGGGAACGCGCCCAGCGCCATCAGGGTCGTGGTGACCGGGGCTCCGGTGAGCTCGGCGAGGATCTTCAGCTCGGCGGTGGCGCCGGCCTTGATGACGCCGCCGCCGACGTACAGGACGGGGCGCTTGGCCGCGCTGATCAGCTTGGCGGCCTCGCGGATCTGCTTGGCGTGCGGCTTGGTCACCGGGCGGTAGCCGGGCAGGTCGGTCTGCGGCGGCCAGCTGAAGGTGGTCTTCGCCTGCAGGGCGTCCTTGGAGATGTCGACCAGGACCGGGCCGGGGCGGCCGGTGGAGGCGATGTGGAAGGCCTCGGCGATCGTCCGCGGGATGTCGTCGGCCTTGGTGACCAGGAAGTTGTGCTTGGTGATCGGCATCGTGATGCCGCAGATGTCCGCCTCCTGGAAGGCGTCCGTGCCGATCGCCTTCGAGGCGACCTGGCCGGTGATCGCGACGAGCGGGACCGAGTCCATGTGCGCGTCGGCGATCGGGGTGACGAGGTTGGTCGCACCGGGTCCCGAGGTCACCATGCAGACGCCGACCTTGCCGGTCGCCTGGGCGTAACCGGTTGCCGCGTGGCCCGCGCCCTGCTCGTGGCGGACCAGGATGTGGCGCACCTTCTTCGAGTCCATCAGCGGGTCGTAGGCCGGGAGGATGCAGCCACCGGGGAGACCGAAGATGGTGTCCGCACCCACCTCTTCGAGAGAACGGATGAGGGACTGCGCGCCCGTGACGTGCTCGACGGCGGTGGCGGGCTGCGCGCCGTTACGGGGCCGCGGCTGCGGATGGTGCCCGGTGGCCTGGTCGGTCATCAGCATCTCTTCTCGAAGCAGAGGGTTTTACGAGGGTTTGGGACGACTTTGGGGTGAGCCAGTGCAACAAAAAACCCCTCGTGCCGTGAGGCAAGCGAGGGGAGCGCGTCGGGTGCGTTTCAAGCGGGGCCTGCCGTGGCCCTGCTTCAGCCGACGCGCTTTCCAAGTACGAGAATTCGGGTGCGCATGGCATTGACCCTCCCTCTCAGCCCTCACCACTGTCAAGTGGGTGGGACGGGCGTCTCAGTATTTGAGCGGAACGGGGGACGGTTTCCGACACGAACGGGGACCGCTCCGGGCAGCGGGTACTCGTCCCGTACGAGCGCCCTGCGCAGCCGGTACTCGTCGAGCGGGCCCGCGAAGGCCATGCCCTGAGCGTGGCTGCAGCCCATCGCCCGCAGGGCGATCACCTGCTCCGGTACGTCGACACCCTCGGCGACGGTCTGCATCCCGAGCTCGTCGGCGATACGGAGCACCCCGCGGGTGATCTTGCGGAGCCGGGCCGACTCGACGACGCCCTCGACGAGTCCGCGGTCCAGCTTCAGTATGTCGACGGGAAGCCTTCGAAGGGCGTTGATCGCCAGATGTCCGCTGCCGAATCCGTCGAGCGCGATCCGCACCCCGAGGCGGCGCAGGGTGGCCAGACGCTGCTCCAGCTCGTCGAGCGGGATGCGGGCGTCGCTGTCGGCGAGTTCGACGATCAGCGACCCGGACGGCAGCCCGTACCGGGTGAGCAGGGACTCGATCGAGCCGAGCGGCAGCGAGCGGTCCAGGAGCCGGCGGGCGGAGAGCCGGACGGACACGGGGGCGCGATGGCCGATTCCCGCCCGCTCGGCGGCCTGCTCGACGGCCTCTTCGAGCAGCCAGCGGCCGAGCTCGGCGGTGCGCTCGCTGTCGTCGGCGACCCGGAGGTACTCGGCGGGGGTGAAGAGGATGCCCTGGGCCGATCGCCAGCGCGCCTGGGCGCTGACGGCGGCGATCCGGCCGGTGGAGAGGTCCACGACCGGCTGGTGGAGCAGGGCGAACTCGCCGTCGTGGAGGGCGGTGCGCAGCCGGGCGGCCAGTTCCGTCCGGCGGACGACCTCGGCCTGCATCTGGGGCGCGTAGAGCTCGACGCGGTCCTTGCCGGCGGCCTTGGCTCGGTACATGGCGAGGTCGGCGTTGCGCAGGAGGTCGCCGGCCTCGATGCCGGGCTCGGCGAAGGCGACGCCGATGGAGGCGGCGACCCGCACCTCGTTGCCCCCGTCGACGCGGTAGGGCCGGGAGAGGGTGAGGCGGAGCCGGTCGGCGATCTCCTGGACCTGCTGCGTGCGGGCCGCCTGGTCGCGGCCGCCGTCGCCGAGGATGAGGGCGGCGAACTCGTCGCCGCCGAGCCTGGCGGCGGTGTCCCCGGCACGGACGGAGTCGTGGAGGCGGCGGGCGGCCTGGACGAGGAGGTCGTCGCCCGCCTGGTGGCCGAGGCGGTCGTTGACGCCCTTGAAGCCGTCGAGGTCGATGAAGAGCACGGCCGTGCCGGGGTCGGAGGCGCGGCGGCCGCTGAGGGCCTGCCGGACCCGCCGGGTGAAGAGGGCGCGGTTGGGCAGGTCGGTGAGCGGGTCGTGCTCGGCGTTGTGCTGCAACTGGGCCTGGAGCCGGACGCGCTCGGTGACGTCCCGGCTGTTGAAGATCAGTCCGCCCTGGTGCCGGTTGACCGTGGACTCGACGTTCAGCCAGTCTCCCCCACCCCCGGCTTCTCCCCCGGAGCGGGAGGTGCCCCCATGGCCCGAGCGGAAGCGGCACTCGATCCGGGTGGTGGGCTCCTCGGCGGGCGAGACGGCCAGGAAGCGCCGTACCTCGTGGACGACGGCGCCGAGGTCCTCCGGATGGATGAGCGAGGCGAGCTCGGAGCCGATCAGCTCCTCGGCGTCCCGTCCGTACACCCCGGAGGCGGCCGGGCTGACGTAGCGGAGGATCCCGGTGGGCGCGGCGATCATGATGACGTCGCTGGAGCCCTGCACGAGGGACCTGAAGTGGTTCTCCTTCTGGGCCAGTTCATGGGTCAGGGCGATGTTATCGAGGAGCATGATGCCCTGCCGTACGACGAGGGCGAGGACCACCGTGCAGCCGGTGAGGACGACGACGCGGTCGACCCTGCGCCCTTCCACGACGTTGTACAGGATGCCGAGGGTGCAGACCGCGGCGGCGAGGTACGGCGTGAGGGCGGCGAGCGAGCCGGCGACCGGGCGGCTGTGCAGCCACGGCCCGCGCGCGGGGGTGGCGCTGTCCGGGACGCGGCGCACGCCCCAGGGCGCGTAGGCGAGCAGCAGGGAGCCGGCGAACCAGCCGGCGTCGAGCAGCTGGCCCGAGGCGTAGTTCTCCCGCAGCAGCGGCGAGGTGAACAGGGCGTCGCACAGCACGGTCAGGGCAAGGGCGGCGATCGCGGTGTTGGTCGCCGAGCGGTTCGCCTGCGAGCGCCGGAAGTGCAGCACCAGAACCATGCTCACCAGGACGATGTCGAGCAGCGGATACGCGAGGGACAGTGCCGCCTGGGCGACCGGCTCGTTCTGGAAGTGGGCGGTACGGGCGAGGGCGAGGCTCCACGAGAGGGTGAGCAGCGAGCCCCCGATGAGCCAGGCGTCGAGCGCCAGGCAGACCCAGCCGGCCCGGGTGACGGGCTTCTTGGCCAGGACGAGCAGGCCGACGATGGCCGGCGGTGCGAAGAGTAAGAAGAAGAGGTCGGCGATGGAGGAGTCGGGCACCTCCGTGCGGAGGATCACCTCGTACCACCCCCATACGGCGTTTCCCGCGGCGGCCATGAACGAGGAGAACGCGAAGAGGAGCCAGGCGGGGCGGGCGCTGCCGCGGTGGGCGCGCCCGTAGAGGAAGCAGGAGACCGCGGCGGTGAGGGCGGCGGCGCTGAGTCCGAAGTCACCCATGAACAGTGCGAGTTCCGGTGATCCCCAGCCGAGCGAAGCGCCGGTCGTGTAGCCCGCGCAGATCACCACCAGGGCGATCTGGGCGAGGAGGGAGCCGAAGCAGGGGCGCCCGGGGTCCGGGTGTCCGGAGTCGCCTGCCCCGCCGACGGGGCGCCGTGCGAGGACCGCCCCGGGCGCGCTCACCGGCCCCTCCGGCGCCGCGCCACCGCACCCGGCCGCGTCGTGCGGGCGCGCCGACGGCTCGTCGGCGCCGCCGGGAGCGTGCCCGTCGCAGTCGTGGGGACCTGCGGGGTCCCGTACGACCGGGACGGCCTGCTCGGGTGCGGCGCTCGGCTTCCGTGCGGCCGGGGCGAGCGACTCCGGTGCGGCGCCCGGCTTCCGTCCGACCCGGGCGGCCGGCTCCGGCGCGGCGGCGGCGCCGGCGCCGTGTGGCGTGAAGTCGCCATGAGGCGCGTACGCCGCGGGCGCGCCCTTCGGCGCGGCGGCGCGGGAGGCCGGGGTCGCGGCGTCGCCGGACCGAGCGGCCGCGCCCGGTGGTTCGGCACCGTGACCCTCGGCTCGGCGGTCCGGTCCGGTGCGTGGTCCGGTGCCCGGCCCGGGCGTCGGGCCGGGAGCCGTACCGGTGCCCGGCCCGGCCTCCGTTCCGGCGTCCGAAGGCTCGGCTGCTCGGGGCGCGCGGTGCGGCGCGGCCTGGTCCGGCACGGAACGCGCCAGGCCGGCGGCGAGGCTCGGAAGGCCCGCCGACGGCGGCGTCGCCGCGTCGGATCGTCGGTCCTCCGGCCGTGCTTCACCCGTCGCCCCCCTCGGAATCTGATGACCCGTCACTTCGCTCCCCAGCGTCAGCCCGTACTCGACGCAGTCCCCCCGCTCCGGGACGATACACCAGGATGGTCACTCAGGGACAGGGTCGCAGTACTCTCCGTGACGGTCCGGGGGGTCGCAGGCGGCGCGTGTCGGGGGCGCGCACCACCCGACCGGCCCAGCTCGGCCGCTCAGCCGGTGGTGAGCAGGACGTTGGCCGGCTCCTCGCCCGCCACGAACCGCCGCAGCTGCCCCGAGATCAGCCGCTTCGCCCGCGGCATGAACGCCGAAGTGGAACCTCCGACGTGCGGGCTGATGAGGACACCGGGAGCGTGCCACAACGGATGCCCGGCCGGCAGCGGTTCCGGGTCGGTGACATCGAGGGCCGCCGTGATCCTGCCGCTCTCGACCTCCTTGAGCAGGGCCGCGGTGTCGACGACCGGCCCCCGGGCGACGTTCACGAGGAGCGCCCCGTCCTTCATCCGGCCGAGGAACCCGGCGTCGGCGAGATGCCTGGTCGCGGGCGTGAGCGGAGTGGAGAGCACGACGACATCGGCATCCGGAAGCAGCGCGGGCAGCTCCGTCAGGGGATGGACCTCGCCGCGCGCTGTGGTGCGAGCGGAGCGCGCGACGCGCGACACCCGCGCGCACTCGAAGGGCGCGAGCCGGTCCTCGATGGCGGCGCCGATCGACCCGTACCCGACGATCAGGACGGACTTGTCGGCGAGCGCGGGGTAGAAGCCGGCCCGCCACTCCTCGGCGTCCTGGCCGCGCACGAAGCCGGGGATGCCGCGCAGCGAGGCCAGGATCAGCGCGAGCGTGAGCTCGGCGGTGCTGGCCTCGTGGACGCCCTTCGCGTTGCAGACGGCGACGCCCGGACGCAGTGAGTCGATGCCGGGGGTGACGTGGTCGATGCCCGCGGAGAGGGTCTGCACGATCCGCAGCGAGGACATCGCGGCCAGCGGCCGTACGGCGATCTCGGAGCCCTTCATGTACGGGACGACGTAGAAGGCGCAGTGCGCCGGGTCCGCCGGGAACTCCGGCCCGCCGTCCCAGAAGCGGTAGTTCAGGCCCGACGCGCCCGGTTCGGGAAGATCGTCGATCTCGTCCGCGGGAATCGGAAGCCACACGTCAGCGGTCGTGTTCTCGAATCTCATGACCGGGAGGCTATGCGAAGAATCCCGTGCGTCATTGGTTACTTTGGGGGACGGCACAGGGAGGGGTACCGGCAGGTGGAGCGCAGGACTATCGGGGCGGCGGCGCTCGACGTGGGTGCGGTCGGCCTGGGGTGCATGCCGATGAGCTGGGCGTACAGCCGTTCGGAACAGCGGGGAGACCGCTCGCTGCGGACCGTGCACGCGGCGCTGGACGCCGGGGTGAGCCTGCTCGACACCGCCGACATGTACGGCCCGTTCACCAACGAGCTTCTGGTGGGGCGGGTGTTGAAGGAGCGACGGGCGGACGCCTTCGTCTCGACGAAGTGCGGGCTGCTCGTCGGCGACGGCGGCGAGCGGCGGCACGTGGTCGCCAACGGCAGGCCGGGGTACGTCCGCCGGGCCTGCGACGCCTCGCTGCGACGGCTCCAGACCGATGTGATCGACCTGTACCAGCTGCACCGGGCCGACCCCGAGGTTCCGGTCGAGGAGACCTGGGGAGCGATGGCCGAGCTGGTCTCGGCCGGCAAGGTGCGGGCGCTCGGGCTGTGCGCCGTCGGCAGCCGCTCGGCCCGCCGGGGCGCGACCGGTGTCAGCCGTGACGGCTATGAGGGAACGATCCGCCAACTGGAGCGGATCCAGCAGGTGTTCCCGGTGGCGGCGGTGGAGGCCGAGCTGTCGGTGTGGTCCCAGGAGGCGCTGGTGCGGCTGCTTCCGTGGTGCGCGGCGCGGGGTGTCGGCTTCCTGGCGGCGATGCCGCTGGGGAACGGCTTCCTGACCGGGACGCTGACTCCGGGCGGCGGCTTCGAGCCGGAGGACCCGCGGGCCCGGCACCCCCGGTTCACGGCGGAGATGATGGCGGCGAACCAGCCGCTGGTGTCGGGTCTGCGGCGGGTGGCCGCGCGGCACGGGGCGCAGGTCACCCCCGCGCAGGTGGCGCTCGCCTGGGTGCTCGGCCGGGGGCGGCACGTCGTGCCGGTGCCGGGGGCGAAGCGGGAGTGCTGGGCCGTGGAGAACGCGCGGGCGGCCGGGCTGCGGCTGACGGCGGCGGACCTGGCGGAGATCGCGGCCCTTCCGGCGGCCCGCGGGTCCTGGGACTGAAGGTCTCGCGGGATCGCGGGACACGGGTTGTCGCGGCGGTCGGGAACCTGATCGCGCCGGGCGGTGTATCAAGGGTGAAGGGATGCCGCTCGACTCGTCGAAGGGGACCGTGCCATGAGCCGTCCTGCAGTTGTGAAGGCCCTGTGGGGCGCCGCCGTGCTGGTCCTGGTGGCGGGCTGCTCCTCGGGGGGTACGGAGGACCGGCCGGGTACGGCGCCGCCGACGTCGGCCCCTGCGTCGGCCACCGCCCCGGCGAGCCCGTCCGGGTCCGCCACCGCGCCCGCCGGCGGGCGGGTGACGGTGACGGGCACGCTCACCGAGGGGCTGAAGTCGCCCTGGGGGCTCGCCGAGCTGCCCGACGGGGACCTGCTGGTCTCCTCGCGGGACGAGCGGACGATCACGAAGGTCGACGGAACGACCGGGGCGAAGACCTCGCTCGGCGAGGTGCCGGGGGTGGTGCCGGGCGGGGAGGGCGGCCTGATGGGCCTCGCCGTGCGGGACGGCTGGGTGTACGCGTATCTGACCGCCGAGTCGGACAACCGCATCGTGCGCATGCGGTACGGCGGCGCGGAGGGCGACCGGCTCGGCGCGCCGCAGCCGGTGCTGACCGGCATCCCGAAGGGGCTCGTGCACAACGGCGGACGGATCGCGTTCGGGCCGGACCGGATGCTGTACGCGGGGACGGGCGAGACGGGCCGGACCGGTCTGGCCCAGGACCGTGAGTCGCTCGGCGGGAAGATCCTCCGGATGACACCGGAGGGCGAGCCGGCGCCCGGCAACCCCTTCCCCGGGTCGGTGGTCTATTCGTACGGGCACCGGAATGTGCAGGGCATCGCCTGGGACGACGAGGGTCGTCTGTGGGCGGCCGAGTTCGGGCAGAACACCTGGGACGAGCTGAACCTGGTGGAGCCCGGGAAGAACTACGGCTGGCCGGAGGCCGAGGGGCAGGCCGGGAAGGCCGGGTTCGTGGACCCGGTGGCCCAGTGGCCGACCTCGGAGGCCTCCCCCAGCGGGATCGCGTACGCGCGGGGCGCGATCTGGATGGCCGGGCTCAGAGGCGAGCGGCTGTGGCGGATCCCGCTCTCCGGGGCGGAACGCTCGGGAGACCCCGAGGCGTTCCTCTCGGAGGAGTACGGACGTCTGCGCACGGTCCTCGCGGGGGGCGGCGGGCGGCTCTGGCTGGTGACCAGCGAAACCGACGGCCGGGGGACGCCCGGGCCCGGGGACGACAGGATTCTCCGGCTGGAGGTGAGCTGAAGGAGCTGGTGACCGTGTTCGACCCGTTGGCGGAGCTGTTCGCGCCCGGCCGCAGACACACGGAGGAGGAGCTTCGCAGGCAGGCGCTGACCAGGGAGGACCCGGGTGACGCGGACCCGTCGCGGGGGCCGATAGACCTGACATCGGGCCGCGTGACGATACGGGCCCCCCGCCGTCCGGCCGCGGGGGTAGCGGCGGGCGGCGGGGCGGCCGGGGACGCGGCGGCCGGCGACACGGCGGTCGAAGACACGGCGGGTAGGCACGCGGCGCTCGGCGGCGGGCCCGGTGGGTCAGAGGGGCGTGTCGAGGAGGTGGAGGCGATGGGCCAGGGCGGCGGCCTCACCCCGGCCGGCGACGCCGAGCTTGGCGAGGATGTGGGAGACGTGGACGCTGGCCGTCTTGGGTGAGATGAACAGTTCCTCGGCGATCTGACGGTTGGTGCGGCCGGCCGCGACGAGACGCAGGACGTCGTGCTCGCGGGGGGTGAGGCCGAAGGTGTCGTCCCCCGGCTCGGCGGCGGCCGGGACCTGCTTCTCCTCGGTCAGGGAGAGGCGGGCGCGGGCGGCGAGGAGCTCCACGTCCTCGCGGAGCGGGCGGGCGCCGAGGCGGACGGCCGTGACGTGGGCCTGCCGGAGCAGCGCCGTGGCCTCCTCGCGGCGGCCGCCCTCGACGAGCAGGGCGTCGGCGTGGCGGTGGCGGACGCGGGCCAGCTGGTACGGGCGTTCGAGCGGTTCGTAGGCGGCGGCGACCTCGGCCCAGCGGGCGGCGGTCTCGCGGCCCTCGGCGCGGGCGATCTCCTCGGAGACCTGCCGGGAGTAGGCCTCCCAGACGGGGGCCGGGGTGGCGAGGCCGCGGACGCTGCGGCGGACGACGGCGAGCGCCTCGGCGCGGCCCTCGTCGGCGGCGGGCAGTCCCCGGCTGTCGGCCTCGGCGGTGACGGCGGTGAGGAGGAGGGGCCAGCCGTAGCGGTGGGTGCTGGGCGGGAAGCCGGCCTGTTCGGCGGCGGCCAGCTGGGTCCGGACGTCCTCGATGCGTCCCTCGGCGGCGGCCACGGCGATCTCGACCTGGGCCATGGGCAGGACGTACTGCGGGATCGTGTCGCGGCTGCCGTAGGCGGCGCGGGCGTCGGCGAGGTGGCGGCGCGCCGCGTCGAGTTCGCCGCGGGCGACGGCGAGCTGGGCGAGGCGGAGGGAGGCCGAGCCGCGGGGCTTGCTGCTGGTGGCCGACCGGAGCAGCCGGTTGGCGATCTCTCCGATCTCGCCCCAGCTGCCGAGCGAGAAGAGGGACTCGGCCCGGTTGGACTCGACCCAGCCGACGCTGTCGACGAGGCCGTAGGCGCGGGCGACGCGGATGCCGGTGTCGGCCACGTCGACGGCCTCCGCCGAGCGGCCGAGGGACTCGAGGGCCGAGGAGAGGTTGATGTGGGCGCGGGCGGTCTCGGTGAACTGGCCGAGGGCCGCGGTGCGTTCCCGTACCGCGTGCATCTCGGCGAGTCCGGCCTCGACGTCGCCGGCCGCGGTCATGAGGGTGCCGAGGGTGAGCCGGGCGTTGAGTTCGATCGACTCGGCCTTGACGAGCCGGGCGTACTCGACGGCGCGTTCGGCGGCGGCGAGGGCGTCGGGGCCGGGGTTGCGGAGCATGCCCCAGCCGGCGGCGCCGACGAGGACCACGGCGTGGACGGCGGACGGCGGAAGGCCCTTGACGAGTTCCTGGGCGCGGGCGATCTCCTCCCAGCCGTCGCCCCGGCCGAGGTTGGACTGGAGGCGGGCGCGCTCGGTCCAGAACCAGGCGGCGCGGAGGGGGTCGCCCCGTTCCGTGTCGTCGAGGAGGCGCAGCGCCGTCTTGCCGATCTTCAGGGCGCGTTCGCGGTCGCCGCTGAGCCGGGCGGCGACGGCGGCCTCGGCGAGCAGGTCGAGGTAGCTGAGCGCGGCGGTCTCGGGGTCGCAGCCGCAGGCGGGGTAGGCCTCGGCGTAGTCCATGGGCCGGAGCGAGCCGCGGATCTCGGCGGGGGCCTCGTCCCAGAGTTCCATGGCCCGTTCGAGGAGGCGGAGTTGCTCGGCGTAGGCGTGGCGCTTGCGGGTGG
The DNA here is from genome assembly GCF_055574655.1 of Streptomyces sp. NPDC029956. Taxonomy (NCBI): domain Bacteria; kingdom Bacillati; phylum Actinomycetota; class Actinomycetes; order Kitasatosporales; family Streptomycetaceae; genus Streptomyces; species Streptomyces sp. NPDC029956. Next base: position 47,901 of record NZ_JBVHZJ010000061.1, read on the forward strand.
CGACGGAGGCGCTGAGGACGGCGGGCAGGGCCTTGGACGGGTCGTGCGCGTGGTACCAGTAGGTGGCCAGCCGGTTGGCGCGCTCGTCGGCCCGGACGAGCCCGGGGTCGGCCTCCAGGGCCTCGGCGTAGCGCCGGTTGAGGCGGGAGCGTTCGCCGGGCAGCAGGTCGTCGCTGACGGCCTCGCGGACCAGGGAGTGGCGGAAGCGGTAGCCGTCGCCGTCGGGGACGGCGAGCAGGAGGTTGGCGCCGACGGCGGCCCGCAGGGCCTCGATGAGTTCGTCCTCGGTGAGCCGGGCGACGGCGGCGAGCAGTCCGTACTCGACGGTGGAGCCGCCCTCGGCGACGATCCTGGCGATCCGCTGGGCGTCCTCGGGGAGCATCTCGACCCGGACGAGCAGGAGGTCGCGCAGGGAGTCGCTGAGCTGTCCCGCGGCGCAGCCGGCCTCGTGGGAGACGATGAGCTCCTCGACGAAGAAGGCGTTGCCGTCTGAGCGTTCGAAGACCTCCTCGACGAGGCCGGGGTCGGGTTCGGCGGCGAGGATGCCGGTGAGCTGGCGGTGCACCTCGGTGCGGGTGAAGCGGGCGAGTTCGATGCGGCGGATGGTGCGGAGCCGGTCGAGTTCGGCGAGGAGGGGGCGCAGCGGGTGGCGGCGGTGGATGTCGTCGGCGCGGTAGCTGGCGACGACCACGATGCGGCCGCGACGCAGGGTGCGGAGGAGGTAGGTGAGGAGGTGCCGGGTGGAGGCGTCGGCCCAGTGCAGGTCTTCCAGGACGAGCACGATCGTACGGTCGGCGGCGAGCCGTTCCAGGAGCCGTACGGTCAGTTCGAAGAGGCGGGCGGTGGAGTCCTCGTCCGAGGATTCGTGGCTGCCGGGGTCGCCCAGTTCGGGGAGGAGCCGGGCGAGTTCGGCCTGCTGGCCGTCGGCCGCGGCGGCGAGTTCCTCGGGGAGGCGCCGGCGGAGCGAGCGCAGTGCGGTGGCGAAGGGGGCGAAGGGCAGGCCGTCGGCGCCGAGTTCGACGCAGCCGCCGAGCGCGACGACGGCGCCCTGCGCGCAGGCCGTGTCGAGGAACTCCTCGATGAGCCGGGTCTTGCCGACCCCCGCCTCGCCGCCGATGAGCAGGGCCTGGGGCTCCCCCGCGGTCGCGCGGGAGAGCGCCTCGGTGAGGGCGGTGAGCTCGCCGGCGCGGCCGACGAACACGGGACTGACTGACCTGGTCTCCACGGCGCCGAGCATCGCACAGCCGTCCATGCCGTCGCTCATACGGGGGTCACGCGGCCCGGACGAAGCGACTGCGTCCCCCGTCGCTCACCCGCCCCTCCGCGTCCTCGTTCCCGCTCCGGCGGCCGAGGCGGCGCAGCCCCCGGGCGGAGCCGACCGTCTCGGCGGCCTCGTGGGACAGTCGCTGGGCGGCGGCCTCACGGACGAGCTGGACGTGGTTCATGCGGTGGAGTTCGTACTCGAACATCGGGTGCTCCCTGGTTCTTCTCGGTTTCGGCATCGCTCCTTGCGATGCCTCTACCTTCGTTTCCCAGGGGGTGCGGCCACATCGGGCGTGTGCCGCATGTTCGGGGTACGGGGGTCCTTAGGCGGGTCCTGGGGGGACTTAGGCGTCACCCCGGGCCGCCTTAGGAGGGGGGTCAGGATCCGGCGGTGGGCAGGCTCAGGAACAGGTCGAAGTAGGTACCGACCGACAGGAGCAGCCCCAGGCCGCCGAGAACGGCGCCGGCGACGGCGACCGAGCGGACCCAGGCGGGCCGGCCCGGCAGGACGAGCACGACGACGGCGACGAGCAGGGCGATCAGCGCGAAGACGCCGTTGACCAGGGCGGTGCTGTGCCAGGCGTCGCCGTAGATCTCGGAGATCTGCTGAGCCGGAGTGCCGGCCCCGGAGGTCTTGATCTGCCCGAGGAGGGTCTCTCGCTCGGAGACGACCTTGCCGGTCCAGGTGCCGGTGAGCGCGACGGCGCCGAGAGCGGCGGAGACCACGGCCGCGGCGGCGCCGCCGATGCCGGCGGAGGCGGGAGTGGCAGCCTCCGCGAAGAGGTCGTCGCCGTCGTCCTCGGCGTCGGCCTCGTCCTCGTCGCCGTCCCAGTCCTCGTCGATCAGCGCGGTGGCCGGCCCGGCGTCCTTCTTGTCGAGCGCGACCGCGGTCTTCTCCTCGACGGGCGCGGCCGCCTCGGCGGTCCCGGCGGCGTCCGTGCTCTCGCCGGTCTTCTCTGTCGTCGTCTTCGTGTCCATGCGCGGCACGCTAGGCGCCCCGTATGAGAACCGTATGAGGAAAACGGGTCACGCGGCCTTCGCCGCGCGCCACTCCGGGGCGAGGACGGCCCAGACCTCGGTGTCGGCGCGGACGCCGCGGTGCGGGTAGTTCTCGCGCAGCACGCCCTCGCGGGTCATGCCGAGGCGGCGGGCGACGGCGATGCTCGGCCCGTTCTTCGCGGAGGCGTGCCACTCGACGCGGTGGATTCCGCGCTCCTCGATCGCCCAGTCGATGATGACCCGGCAGGCGCGGGTGATCAGGCCCTTCCCGGCGGCGGAGGGCTCCAGCCAGCAGCCCGCCTCGGCGGTGCCGTAGGTGGCGTCGAAGGTCCGGAAGAGGACGCCGCCGACGAGCGTGCCCCCGGTCCAGATGCCGTAGATGCGCCCGGTGTCGTTCGCGGCCTTCTCGGCGTACGAGCCGAGGAAGGAGCGGGCGGAGTCGAGGTCGGCCACGACGTCGGGGAGGACGATGTGCTCACCGATGAACTCGCGTCCGCGGTCCATGTGGGCGAGGAACTCCTCGGCCTTCGAGGGCTCCAGGGGCCTCAGCTCTGCGCCGTCGTCACCCAGCGATATCGCGAACATCGTCGTTCCTCTCCTCCGCGACGGAGGCCGCGACCACCGCTCCTGCCGTCCCTGCCGTCCCTGCCGTCACACGCTGAGCAGGTATTTTCACACGCGCGTCGGCGGCCTCGCGGCATTCCGGCGTCTCGATGCTGATCCGGGGCAGGAGGCGGTCGAGCCACTTGGGCAGCCACCAGTTCGCCCCGCCGAGCATGTGCATGAGGGCGGGGACGAGAAGCGTCCGCAGCACGAAGGCGTCGAGGGCCACGGCCGCCGCGAGCGCGATGCCGAACATCGCGATGACCCGGTCGCCGGAGAGGACGAAGGCGAGGAAGACCGCGATCATGATCACGGCGGCGGAGTTGATGACTCGGCTGGTCTCGGCGAGGCCGACCCGGACCGCCCGCCGGTTGTCGCCGGTCTCCAGCCACTCCTCGTACATCCGGCTGACCAGGAAGACCTGGTAGTCCATGGAGAGCCCGAAGAGGACCGAGACCATGATCACCGGGAGGAAGGGTTCGATCGGCCCGGCGCTGCCGAGGCCGAGGAGCTCGCTCCCCCAGCCCCACTGGAAGATCGCCACGACGACGCCGAAGGCACCGGCGACGGCGGCGACGTTCATGGCTGCGGCCTTGAGCGGGATGCCGATGGAGCGGAAGGCGAGCAGGAGCAGCAGACAGCCGAGCGCGATGACGACACCGACGAAGAGCGGCAGCTTGCCGATGATGATCTCGGCGAAGTCGTCGTACGAGGCGGTGACGCCGCCCACGTGCACATCGAGCGAGGTGCCGCTCTCGGCCGCCGGGAGGACGTCCGTGCGGAGCCGGTCGACCAGCTCGCTGGTGGCCTTGGACTGGGGCGAGGAGTCGGGGACGACGGTGAGGAGGGCGGTGTCGCCGGAGCTGTTGTACGTGACAGGGGAGACGGACGCGACGCCCTTGGCGGCCGACAGGGCGGCCGGCAGCTGGTCGAGCGCGACCCGGTCGTCGGCGCCGTCGAGCCCGGCGACCAGGGTGAGGGGACCGTTCACGCCGGGGCCGAAGCCGTCGGCGATCAGGTCGTACGCCTGCCGCGTGGTCGCGGTGGCCGGGCCGTTGCCCTGGTCGGAGGTGCCCAGGTGGAGCGAGAGGGTGGGCAGCGCGAGGACGCCCATGACGACGGCGGCGACGAGCCCGAGGAGCTTGGGGTGCCGCTCGACGAAGGCGGACCAGCGGGCGGCGAAGCCGGTGGGCAGCTCGGGCTGCGGCCCGTGCTCGGCGAGCGTCCGGCGTTCGCGCCGGGACAGCGCCCGCATGCCGATGAGGGAGAGCAGCGCCGGCAGCAGGGTGACGGAGGCCGCCACCGTGAGGACGACGGTGAGGGAGGCGGCGATGGCGACGCCGTTGAGGAAGCTGAGCCGCAGGATCAGCATGCCGAGCAGGGCGATGCAGACGGTGGCGCCGGCGAAGACGACGGCGCGGCCGGTGGTGGCCACGGCGGTCTCGGCGGCCTCGGCGACGGAGAGCCCGCGTTTCAGGCCTCTGCGGTGCCGGGTGACGATGAAGAGGGCGTAGTCGATGCCGACGCCGAGGCCGACGAGCATGCCGAGCATGGGGGCGAAGTCGGCGACGGTCATCAGGTGGCCGAGGAGCACGATCCCGGAGTAGGCGATGCCGACACTGACGAGCGCGGTCGCGATGGGGAGCGCGGAGGCGGCGAGGGAGCCGAAGGCGAGGAAGAGGACGACGGCCGCGACGGCGACGCCGACGACCTCGGCGATGTGTCCGCCGGGGGCTTCGGTGAGGGCGACGGCGCTGCCGCCGAGTTCGACGGCGAGTCCGTCGGCTTCGTTCGCGGCGGCCTTGGCGGTGTCGACGAGGGCCCGGGCCTGTGCCTCGGGGATGTCGTCGGCCTGCTCGTGGAAGGTGACGGTGGCGTAGGCGGTGTGCCCGTCCCCGCTGACCTGGCCCCGGGCGTCGCCGTACGGGGAGGTCACGGTGGCGATGCCGGGGAGCTGCTCGACCTTGTCGAGCATCGTGGTCATGCGGTGCTCGACGGCGTCGGCGCGGACGCTGCCCTTGTCGGTGTGCCAGACGATGGTGTCGCTGTCACCGCCGAGGCCGTGGAAGCCGCGCTCCAGGAGGGCGGTGGCACGGCCGGACTCGGTTCCGGGGACCTCGTAGTCGTTGGAGTACGCGGTGCCGGCGACGACCGCCCCGGTGCCGACTCCACCGAGGGCGACGAGCCACAGCAGGACGGCGACGAGGCGGTGCTTGATGCACCACCGTGCGATGGCTGCCAAAGGACGTGCTCCCTGGGTGGTTCGAGGATCTTCACCGGGAACAGCCCGAAAAAGAACGCTTGACCTACGTGCGCCCACTGTGGCAGGCAAACGTGATCGTTTGCCCGTTTCGTGTCGATGCTCACAGGCATGCCCGGAGGGGGGGGGGGGGGGGGGGGGGGGGGGGCGCCCTCCCCCCCCCCCCCCCCCACGCCCCACATCCCGCCGCCCCGCACCCCCCCCCTCGCCCCCCTCCCCC
>NZ_JBVHZJ010000062.1:0-52172 GCF_055574655.1 Streptomyces sp. NPDC029956
CTGGCGTTGATTTTTGGCACGCTGTTGAGTTCTCAAGGAACGGACGCTTCCTTTGTACTCACCCTCTCGGGCTTTCCTCCGGGCTTCCCTTCGGTATTTCGTGTTTCCAGCCTAGCAGATCCGATTTCCCGTTTCTGCCACCCGCTGGAGCGGGTTCGCTGGGCAGGAATTCACTTTCGTGTTTTCCGTTCCCGGCGGGGTTGAACATTACCAGGCTTTCTCGGTCCCCCCGACCACATCCCTGCGAGCATGCAGAGGTGTAGACCACTGGGGTTAGGATCTGGCTTGATAGGTGCTGCCGACCCGCGACTCAAGGCCGCGTTGGGGTCAAGCAGGAGTACGACAGTACATCCCACCGTCAGCTGAGGCAAATCGTTTCCGGTAGTCCCTAGCTCCGCCCAACTGGTACGTCTCGTGCGGAACTAGGACTTCTTATGACTTACGCTTCTGAACAGTACGCCGTCCAGGACAGGTAGTGACGGCGCCACACAATCTCCGCCCCTGGGAGGCTTCCCATGACAACCGTGACGTCGCCGCTTGCCGGACGCGCCATCGGTCTCGCCGCAGTTCCCGACCCGGTCTTCTCCGGTGCGATGGTCGGGCCCGGCACCGCCATCGATCCCGTACGTGAGCCCTCGGAGGCCGTCTCCCCCATCGACGGGGTCATCGTCTCCATGCACCCGCACGCCTTCGTCGTCGTCGACGGTGAGGGCCACGGTGTGCTGACCCACCTCGGTATCGACACCGTTCAGCTCAACGGAGAGGGCTTCGAGCTCCTCGTGAGCAAGGGCGACACCGTCCAGCGCGGACAGGCTGTCGTGCGTTGGGACCCCGCCGCGGTCGAGGCCGCCGGCAAGTCCCCCATCTGTCCCATCGTGGCCCTCGAGGCCACTGCGGACTCGCTCTCCCAGGTCGTCGAGGACGGCGAAGTGAAGGCCGGCGACCAGCTCTTCGGCTGGAGCTGAGCCGGATCGTCCCCGTGACGACCGCGAGTTCGACATTCAACGCGGCGGCAGGTGCCGCCGCTCTATCGGAGACGGGTGAGATGGAGACAACGCTGCGAGGCGTCGGCGTCAGCCACGGTGTGGCGATCGGCGAGGTCCGGCACATGGGCACGGCGGTTCTCGAGCCGCCGGCCAAGCAGATTCCGGCGGACGAGGCGGAGCGCGAACAGGGGCGCGCCCGTCAGGCCGTCGAGGCTGTCGCCGCCGACCTCAATGCACGCGGCAACCTGGCCGGCGGCGAGGCTCAGCACGTGCTCGAGGCCCAGGCGATGATCGCCCAGGACCCGGAGCTCATCGCCGATGTGGACCGCCGTATCGCCGTGGGCAGCACGGCCGAGCGCGGCATCTACGACGCGTTCTCGCACTACCGCGAGCTGCTCGCCGGTGCCGGTGAGTACATGGCCGGGCGGGTCGCCGACCTCGACGACGTGCGGAACCGGATCGTGGCGCGCCTCCTCGGCGTGCCGATGCCGGGTGTGCCGGACAGCGACGAGCCGTACGTGCTGATCGCGCGGGACCTGGCGCCCGCCGACACGGCGCTGCTCGACCCGACCCTGGTCCTCGGCTTCGTGACCGAGGAGGGCGGGCCGACCAGCCACAGCGCGATCCTCGCGCGGGCGCTGGGTGTGCCGGCCATCGTCGCGCTGCCGGGTGCGGGTGAGCTCGCCGAGGGTACAATGATCGCGGTCGACGGTTCGACCGGCGAGATCTTCGTGGACCCGAGCGAGGAGAAGAAGGCGGAGCTGACCAAGGCCGCCGCCGCGCGCAAGGCGGCGCTGGCGACGTCCAGCGGTCCGGGCGCCACCTCGGACGGGCACAAGGTGCCGCTGCTCGCCAACGTCGGTGGTCCGGCGGACGTGCCGGCGGCGGTGGAGGCCGGTGCCGAGGGTGTCGGTCTGTTCCGTACGGAGTTCCTCTTCCTGGACGACAGCGCGAAGGCTCCGTCCGAGGAGAAGCAGGTCGAGGCCTACCGCAAGGTGCTCGAGGCGTTCCCCGAGGGCCGTGTGGTCGTGCGGGTGCTCGACGCCGGTGCGGACAAGCCGCTGGACTTCCTGACCCCGGCGGACGAGCCGAACCCGGCGCTCGGTGTGCGGGGTCTGCGGTCGCTCCTGGATCACCCGGAGGTGCTGCGGACCCAGCTGACCGCGCTGGCGAAGGCGGCCGAGGGGCTGCCGGTCTACCTCGAGGTCATGGCGCCGATGGTGGCCGACCGTACGGACGCGAAGGCCTTCGCCGACGCGTGCCGTGAGGCGGGGCTGCGGGCGAAGTTCGGTGCGATGGTCGAGATTCCCTCGGCCGCGCTGCGGGCGCGCTCGATCCTCCAGGAGGTCGAGTTCCTCTCGCTCGGCACCAACGACCTGGCGCAGTACACCTTCGCGGCCGACCGTCAGGTCGGTGCGGTGTCGCGGCTCCAGGACCCGTGGCAGCCCGCGCTCCTCGACCTGGTGGCGCTGTCCGCCGAGGCGGCGAAGGCCGAGGGCAAGAGCTGTGGTGTCTGTGGTGAGGCAGCCGCCGACCCGCTGCTCGCCTGTGTGCTGACGGGTCTGGGGGTCACCTCCCTCTCCATGGGTGCTGCCTCGATTCCGTATGTGCGGGCGACGCTGGCCAAGTACACGCTGGCGCAGTGCGAGCGTGCCGCGGCCGCGGCACGTGCCGCGGACACGGCGCACGAGGCGCGCGTGGCCGCGCAGGCGGTGCTGTCCGGGGAGTGATTCCCGGGCGTGCTTGACGAAGGGGCTCTCCGTCACCGAGGTGGCGGGGAGCCCCTTCGGCGTGTGCGGGGTCAGTGGTGGGTGGTCCAGTCGTCGTCGGGGTCGGGGGTGAGGGGGAAGCCGGCCCGGTGGTCGACGCCCGGTTCCGGGGAGAGGGGTTCGCCGGTGCGGGCGTCGGTGCAGTAGGCGGCGAAGACCTCGGCCTCGGTGAGGGGGGTGAGGGTGCCGGCGGTGAGGCGCCAGCCGTGGAGTCGGTCGCGGGCGCCGGGGGTGGAGGTGCGCAGGACGAGTCCGCCGGGTGCTCCGAGGGCGATGCCCGCGGCGAGGACGGCGGTGAACTCGGCGGCTGCGGTGTCCTCGACGTCCGTGGGTGAGGTCGTGGCGTCGGCGTGGAGGACGGCGAGGAGGTGGTCGTCGGCGGCCGGGACGCTGCAGACGAGGTGGTGGGTGCCGGGGCCGGCGGCGTCCAGGAGCCGGGCGAGGAGCCGGGCGGCGCGCTCGAAGGCGGCCCTGCCGATGTCCTTGCCGCAGGTGGCGCAGTCGCCCGCGGTGGCGAGGACGGTCGTGGCGTACTCCCAGGTGGCGTGGCGGACTGCGGTGTCGACCAGTTCGGGGAGGAGGGTGCTGAGCGGTTGGCCGGTGTAGGTGACCCGGGCGCCGGTGGCGGCGAGGTGGGCGGTGAAGCGGCTGCGGCTGGCGGGGTGGTCCGGGTCGAGGGCGGTTTCGGCGCAATAGGCCGCGTACTCCTCGGGGTCGAAGAGGGTGACGGTGGTGTGGCCGCCCTGGGTGGCGAGGGACCTGAGGAGGGCCTCCACCTGGCGGAGATAGGTGGTGTGGTCGTCGAAGGCGAAGGTGCGGTACCGGCGCATGGCCGTGAAGTCGTGCTCGTCGGCGAGGAGGCCGACGGTGCTGGGGACTTCGCGGCGCAGGGCGCGGCGGAGGTTCGCCGGGGTGGTGTCGGTCCGTGTCATGTCTCCCCCTGGAATGCGTTCCGATCAATGCTCACTCACCGTAACCTTCGCCACTGACAGTGACGGTTCGGGGAGGCGTCGACGGACGAGGCGGTTCTGGGCGGCGCTGGTGGCGACGAGCGCCGCGCCGAGGAAGGGCCAGGCCAGGGGGCCGGCGGAGACGAGGCCGGTCATGAGGAGGGGGCCGACGAAGCGCTGGGTGGACTGGGCGAGGCCGTGGACGCCGAGGTAGGCGCCCTGCGCGTCGTCGGGGGCGAGGGCGACGGAGATCTCCCAGGACGCGATGGTGTGGATCATCTCGGCGAAGGTGAGGACGACGGCCGCGGTGATCAGGGCGGCGATGGCGAGGGGCCGGCCGCCGAGGGCGGAGACGGTCAGGGCGAGCGTGCCGACGGCGAAGAGGACCGCGAGGGGCGCGAGCAGGCGGCGGGCGGCTTCGGTGGAGGAGCCGAAGCGCGAGAGCGGGACCTGGAAGATCACGACGAGCGCGCTGTTGGCGACCATCAGGAGCGGGGCGAGGCCGACCGGGGCGTCGGTGGCGTGGACGATCCAGAGCGGCAGGGCGACCTGGAGGATCGAGTCATGGAGGAAGAAGACCGATTCCGCGGCGGTGAAGCCGAGGAAGCCGCGGTCTCGCCAAGGACTGGAGGGCTTGGCCGCGGGCGTGGTGTCGGTGGAGGCGGCGGCGATCCGGGAGGTGGTGGGGGCCGGGGGTTCGGCGCAGCGGAGGGTGAGCGCCGCCATCACGAGGTAGGAGAGGGCGTCTCCGACGAGGAGGAGCTGGAAGGCGGTGGTGCTGCCGACGGCGAGGGCGCCCGCGGCGCCGAGGCCGCCGAGGGTCCAGCCGATGTTGGAGGTGGTGCGGTTGATGGCCTGGTAGCGGACGCGGTCGGGGCCGGCGACCCGGGCGGCGTAGAGCTTGGTGAGGACGTTGGTGGCGCGGTCGGGGAGGGCGCCTGCGGCCGAGAAGAGGACGAGCAGCAGGTAGTCGTCGGTGGTGAGGAGGGCGAGGAGGGCTGCCGAGCGGAGGAGTTGGGTGCAGATGATGACGCGGACGAGGGGGAAGCGGTCGGCGAGTCGGCCGCCGAGGGGGGCGCCGGCGATGCCGGCGGCGCCGGAGACGGCGATGAGGAGTCCGACCTGGCCGAGGTCGAGGCCGGTGACGAACGTGAAGTAGAGGGCCATGGCCGTGGACCAGAGTCCGGTGCCGCACTTGTCGATGAAGCCGATGACGAGCATGCGGCGGCCGTCCCGGCCGCCGGGGACGCGGTCCCTGAGGGCTGTTCGGGTGGAGTGGGTGGAGCGGCTCAATGGGTCCCCCTTGCGAACTGCTTTGTATTGATACATAATTGATTACGTGGCAGCACAATATTCGATCGAAGGCACGACGGCCAAGGGGATTGCCGCGTCCGTGGAGCGGGGCGTCACCGAGGGCGGGCTCTCCCCCGGTGACGCACTGCCGCCCGTGCGGCGGCTCGCCGACGAGCTGGGAGTCAGTCCGGGGACGGTCGCGACGGCCTACAAGGAGCTGCGACAGCGCGGCCTGATCGTCACGCGGGGCCGGGGCGGGACCGTCGTCGCGGAGGCGCCGTCGGTGGCCTCCCGCCGACCGCCGCGGGTCCCCCAGGGCCTGGTGGACCTGGCAGGCGGCCATCCCGACCCGGCCTTCCTCCCCGTGCTGCGTCCCCCGTCGTCGGTCACGCCGGTGTACGGGTCCCATCGCGCGGCCCCTCGGCTCGCGGCGCTCGAAGAACTGACCCGGCAGTGGTTCGGGCGCGACGGGGTGCCGACACGGCACGTGACCTTCGCCCACGGGGCACTCGACTGCATCGCACGGCTCCTCTCGACGGAGCTGCGGCCCGGTGACGCGGTGGCCGTGGAGGACCCCGGTTTCCACCATCTGCTCGATCTCGTGCCGGCGTTGGGGCTGCGGATGGTCCCGGTGTCCGTGGACGACGAGGGGCTCGTACCGGAGTCGCTGCGGGCGGCGCTGCGGGGCGGGGTGCGCGCGGTGGTGTGCAGCCCGCGGGGACAGTGCCCCACCGGCGGATTCTTCACCCGGTCGCGGCGGGACCAACTGGTGACGGTGCTGCGGGACTTCCCCGACGTGCTGGTCGTGGAGGACGACCACAACGCGGACATCGGCGGCGCCGCGGCGTACACACTGGCGGCGGCCGGGCTCGAACGGTGGGCGCAGGTGCGGACCGCGTCGAAGCACCTCGGGATCGACCTGCGCTGGGCCGGGGTGGCGTGTGACGCGATCACCCTCGCGCGGCACGACGGACGGATGCTGATGACCTCGGGCTGGGTCAGTCACGTCCTGCAGGAGACGGTGGTCGGCCTGTTCCGCGACAGCGCGGTGCGCGCGCTCGTGGCCGACGGCGAGGCGGCGTACACGGAGCGGCGCGCGGCCCTGATCCACGCGCTCGGGGCGCACCGGATCCGGGCGGTCGGGGCGAGCGGGCTGAACGTGTGGGTGCCGGTGCGGGACGAGTCCGCGGTCGTCAACGGGCTGCGGACGCAGGGCTGGTGGGTGGCCGCGGGGGCGCGGTTCCGGATCGCCGCCCCGCCGGCAGTGCGGATCACCACGTCGGCGCTCGCGCCCGAGGACGCGCCGCGTCTGGCGGCGGACTTCGCGGAGGTCCTGGGGGACGCGCAGGCGACGTACGGCGGTTGACGGCGTCGGGGGTTCGCCGCCGGAGGGCGGCCTCAGGGGCGGGTGGCGGCGGGCACGCGTGAGCGCTCCGGGGAGGGTGGTCCCTTCCCCGGAGCGCTCACGCGTGCGGTCAGGTCATCGGGTCCGGAAGGCGTTCGTCAGGGTCTGCGTGACGGTGTCGCCCCGGGTGTCGGTGAGTGCGGCGCGCAGCGAGACGGACCCGCCGGGGCCGGGGGTACGAAAGCCTGCCCGGCCGTTCACGACGGGGACGCGGGTCCAGGTCGTGCCGTCGTCCGTCGACAGGGACACGGTGAGGGAGCGGACTCCGGTCTCGGCGGCCGCACCCTGGACGGTGACCGGTACGCGCACCGGGGTCCCCGCCGGGGCGGTGCCGTCGAGGTCGAGGGCCGGGGCGAAGCGGACGGTGCTGAGGGGCAGGGCGGCCGGACGGGACGCGGCGGCCGAGGGGAAGGTCCAGGCGGCGGTGACCCGTCCGCGCGCTGGTCCCTCGCCGTGGGTCGCGGTGGCGGTCAGCCGGTACGAGGCCCGCCCGGGGGTGGTGGTGAACATCGCGCGGCCGGGGTCGCCCTGCCGGGTGCCGATCAGGACCCCGTCGCGGTGGAGCGTGGTGGTGGCGCCGTGGAAGCGCGGGGCGGTCGGGGCGTGGCCCTCGCCGTCGGCGAGCAGGGGGATGTCGAGGGCGATCCGGTCGCCGTCGCGGACGCCTGCGGGGCGGGCACCGGGTGCCGTGTCGAGCGCGGGACCGAAGACGGCGTTGTCGAAGGTGTGGGTGGTGGTCGCACCCGCGCGGACCGCGATTCCGTCGGCGGAGTAGCGGTTGGGCGGGGTCTCGGGGGCCGCGGGTCCGGCGTAGCCGACGTCCCAGAGGCCGCGTTCCGGGGTGACGAGGAAGGTGGCGGTGCCGGGCAGCGGGAGCGGCCGGACGAGGCCGACGGTGGGGCCCGCGCCGGGCTGGATGTCGACGAACCCGCTTCCGGCCGTGCCCTCTGGGGCGGCTGCGCGGACCTTGACGGTGGCCAGGGAGGTGGCGGCGGGGTGACGGACGAGGCCGGTCAGGGCGCGCGCGGAGGTGAACACGTAGCCGAGCGCGTAGTCGGCGCGGGCGCCGGACCAGTAGGTGTCGATCCACTGCTTGACGGAACCGGACTCGGCGGCGGGTCCGAGGTGGGCCACGCGCAGGTCCGCGCTCGACATCATGATGTTCGCGGAACGGGTCGTGCCCGCGTGGCCGGCCTCGACGTACGCCATGCTGTGCAGGTAGCGGGCGCCGGACTCCGGCGGGCGGACGTCCACGGGCTCGGTCGTACGGGCGTCGACGGTGACCGTCGTGTCGTGGTCGAGGTCCAGCCGGGGCTGGACGACCCAGTCGGTTCCGCCGGCCTTGTCCCGGTCGGCGCCCGTCAGGGTGGAGTCGAGCAGGTAGCGGCCCTTGGGCAGGCGGACGGTGACCGTGCCGGACGCGTCGTAGGGCGTGGCGGAGGTGTCGGCGCCGGGGCCAGAGATGCCGGTGACGTTCGTCCGGTAGTCGCCGGTGGCGGCGCCCGCGCGATCGAGATGGCGGATGGTCAGCGTGTACGTCTCCGGTGCCGCGGCCGCCGCGGTCGCCGTCGGGGGCAGGGCGGAGAGGGCCGTGCTCGCGAGGACGGCGGCCACGGCCAGGGTGCGGAGGGCCGTGCGGCGGGTTGCGCCCCGGGGCGTACCGCCGGGTGTCGAGGATGCGTTCATGTCCAGCACTGCACATCGCGGGCCCGGCGTTCCGGTGACCTGGGCCACACCGGCGGTCGCCGGGGGCAGGGCCCGTTCGCGGTGTGGTGCGGGTCACGGGAACGCGGACGAACCGCCGCCCAGTGCCTTGTGTGGAATCACCTATGAGAGATCGTTTCCGCGCCGGGGATCCCTCCGCGCTCGGTGAGGCGTACGACGAGCACGCACGCGTGCTGTACCACTACGCCTTCCGGGTGTGCGGGGACCGGGCGACGGCCGAGGACGTCGTCTCCGCCGCGTTCCTCGAAGCCTGGCGCTGTCGCGGGAAGGTGCACGCCGAGGGCGGCAGTCTGCGCCCCTGGCTGCTCGGCATCGCGACCAACATCATGCGCGGGTCCGCCCGCGAGGCACGGCGGCGGGACGCGGCGCTGGCCCGGATGCCCGAGCGGGGTGTCCTGCCGGACTTCGCCGACGACGTCCTCGCCCGGATGGCCGACGGGGAGCAGATCCGGGCCGCCCGCGCCGCCCTCGGCAAGCTCCGGCGGCGTGAGCGGGAGGTCTTCACGCTCGTCGTGTGGGCCGGGCTCGACTACGCGGCCGCCGGGGAGGCGTTGGGCGTCCCGGTCGGGACGGTTCGGTCGCGGTTGTCGCGGGCGCGTGAACGACTCCGGAAGCTCGCCGAGGCCGAACTGCGGACGGCGCGCAGGGAGGAGCGGGCGGCGGCCGCCGCGGTGCGGTCGTCCGGCCGAGTGGCGGGGCCTGCCGCGGGGCCCGGCGCCGGCACCCGTTCCCGTACGGCCACCGCGTCCGACGCGATACGCCCGGCCGCCGGCTCCGAAGCGCTGCGCCCGGTCACCGGCTCTGAACCCTTGCGCCAGGTCGCCTCGCCCGATGCCGTGAGCCGGCCCGCCGCATCCGATGCCGCAAGCCGAGCCGACGCGGCGTCGTCCCCCGTCCGTCCCGCCCTCGTGCCCCGACCGATCCCGGAGAACCAGGCATGAACGCCTTCGCCCCTCGTACACCGCATCACCGCAAGGCCGACGCGCACGCGGACGCCCTGCTGCGGGCCGAGCTCACCGCACTGCTGCCCCCGCCGCCGGTGCCCGAGCTCGCGCCGGAGCAGGACCGCGAGCTGCGGCACACCGTCCTGCGGACCGCCCTCGCCGCAGGTGACGGCTCCGTGTCCCACCCGGCTCGTGAACGCCGTTCGCGCGGCGGGCTGCCGTTCGGCTGGATCGCCGCGCCGGTGGCCGCCTGCGCGGTCGTGGCCGGTGTCGTCGTGGTCGCACCCCAGGAGGGACCGGCCGGGTCTCCGGGCCGCGTCTCGACCGGGCGGCCCGCGGCCCCGGAGGCCGTGCGCATCCTGTCCGGTGCCGCGCTGGCCGCCGCCGCCGCTCCCGCGCCGGATGCCCGGCCCGGCGGGTACGTCTACGTCAGGAGCCTCGTCGCCCACGCGGGGCGCGACGCGGCCGGCGGCCCCGCCACCCTGCCGCCCGCGCACCGGCGCGAGGTGTGGCTCTCCGTCGACGGCAGCCGCCCGGGGCTGTTGCGCGAGCCCGGTGCCGCCGACACGGAACTCGGCGCCGAGCTGCCCGTGTACGAGCTGGACGGGCCCGGGGCCGCCCCCCGGAAGACCACCCTCGCGACGGCTGCGCCCTCCGTCACGAACCCGACCCACACGTACGTGGCCGCGCTCCCCACCGATCAGGACGCGCTGCTGCGCCTCGTCCGGGAGCAGACGCGGACGGGCGAGGGCGACGCCGATCAGCGGGCGTTCACGGCGATCGGGACGCTGCTCGCCGAGACCTGGGCCCCGCCTAAGGTCACCGCCGCGCTGTACGGGGCGGCGGCGCGGATCCCCGGGGTGACCGTCCTGCCGTCCGCGAAGGACGCGGCCGGCCGGGAGGGCGTCGCTGTGGCCCGTACCGCCCACGGCGAGCAGACGCAGTGGATCTTCGACCGGTCGACGTCGGCGTTCCTGGGCGAGCGCACCGTCCTCGCCGAGACCACCTCGGCAGGCCGGGCCGGCACGGTCCTCGGGGTCTCGGCGGTGCTCGCCAAGGCGTCCGCCCCGGCGCCCGGCGTGCTGCCGACGGGCTGAACCGGGAGGCGTGCGCCGAGTACGTACGAAGGGCTGACGGGAACGGGGGGGGGGGGGGGGGGGGGAGGGGGGGGGGGGGGGGGGGGGGGGCCCCCCCCCCCCCCACCCCCCCCCCCTCCCCTGCCGTGCGCTCAGCGGCGGCGGTCGGCCGCCAGCGTCTCGTAGAAGCGCAGGAGGCCGAGGTCGTCGACCGAGCCGGCGTTGACGGCCTTGGCCAGGGGGGTGCCCTGGAGGAGGCGCTTCACCGGGACCTCGATGCGCTTGCCCGTGAGGGTGTGCGGGACGCCCGGGACCTCGATGATCTCGTCCGGTACGTGACGCGGGGAGAGTTCGGAGCGGATCGTCCGCTTGATGCGGGCGACCAGCTCGTCGTCGAGGGCCACGCCCTCGACGAGGTGGACGAAGAGCGGCATCCAGTAGCCGCCGTCCGGCTCCTCCAGACCGATCACGAGGGATTCGCGGATCTCCGGAAGGCGTTCGACGGCCTCGTAGATGTCGGCGCTCCCCATCCTGACGCCCTGACGGTTCAGGGTGGAGTCGGAGCGGCCGTGGATGACGACCGAGCCGTGATCGGTGATCGTGATCCAGTCCCCGTGGCGCCAGACGCCGGGGAACATCTCGAAGTAGCTGTCGCGGTAGCGGCTGCCGTCCGGGTCGTTCCAGAAGCGGATCGGCATGGACGGCATGGGGTTGGTGACGACGAGTTCGCCGACCTCGCCGATCACGGGCTTGCCGGAGGGGTCCCAGGCCTGGAGGTCGGTGCCGAGGCCGGCCGCCTGGAGTTCGCCGATGTGGACCGGGAGGGTGGGGACGGCGCCCGCGAAGCAGGAGCACACGTCGGTGCCGCCGCTGACGGAGGCGATCCAGAGGTTCTCGCGGACCTCGTCGTGGAGCCAGCGGAAGCCGTCGGGCGGCAGCGGGGAGCCGGTGGTGGCGACGCACTTCACCGCCGAGAGGTCGAAGTCGCGGCCGGGGTGCACGTCCCCCTTCGCGCAGGCCATCACGTACGCGGCTGAGGTGCCGTACAGGGTGGCGCGGGTGCGCTCGGCGATGCGCCACTGGGCGGCGGTGTCGGGGTAGCCGGGGCTGCCGTCGTACAGGACGACGGTCGTGCCGGTGAGCAGGCCGGAGACGAGGAAGTTCCACATCATCCAGCCGGTGGAGGTGTACCAGAAGAACACGTCCTCGGGGCCCAGGTCGCAGTGCAGGCCCAGCTGCTTGACGTGCTCGACGAGGATGCCGCCCTGGGACTGGACGATCGCCTTCGGCAGGCCGGTGGTACCGGAGGAGTACAGGACCCACAGCGGGTGTGAGAACGGGACCTGCTCATAGACCGGCTCGACGTCCGCGGCGACGAGATCGGCCCAGGCGAGGGTGCCCTCGGGGGCCGGGGTGCCGAGCAGCGGGATGTGGACGACGGCGCGGACGGTCGGGAGCTCGGCGCGCAGTTCGGCGACCGTGTCCCGGCGGTCGTGCTCCTTGCCGCCGTAACGGTAGCCGTCGACGGTGAAGAGGACGACGGGCTCGACCTGCTGGAAGCGGTCGAGGACGCTGCGGGCGCCGAAGTCGGGGGCGCAGGAGGTCCACACGCCGCCGACCGCCGCGGTGGCGAGGAGGGCCACGACGGACTGCGGGACGTTGGGCAGGTAGCCGCTGATCCGGTCACCGGGCCGGACGCCGAGGGCTCGGAGTTCGGCGGCGAGGGAGCCGACCTGGCGGCGGAGCTCGGCCCAGGTGATCGGCGTGGGCTCATGTGTTTCGTCCACATGGAGCAGGGCCGTGTCATGGGGGCGCTCGTCGGCGGCGCGCAGGGCGTGCTCGGCGTAGTTGAGGGTGGCCCCCGGGAACCAGTCGGCGCCGGGCATCGAGCGGTCGCCGAGGACGCGCTCGTACGGGGTGGAGAAGCGGATGTCGAACCACTCGACGACCGCCTTCCAGAAGGCTTCGAGCTCGTCGACGGACCAGCGGTGGAGCGCCGGGTATCCGCCCTCGGCCGGGGCGCCGTGGTGTTCGGCCGCCCACGTCTGGAAGCGGGTCACGGCGGCCGTGGCGATGCGTTCCTCGTCCGGCTGCCAGAGCGGCTCGGTCTGCGCTGATGTCATGGGGGCTGCTCCCTGGCTGTACGCGGGGTCGGCGTGTGTCCCGCGCACGTGCTGGGGTGTGCGCGTGACGCGGCTGACAGGACGATGCCATGTGATCGTCTTTCGCACCAGGTCTGACCGCCCATGGTCGGGCAGTTGAATATGTGCTCCCACCACGGGTGAACGCCAGTTGAACGGAGCCTTTTCCGCCCCGGCCGGGTGGCAGTCTGAGCTGCATGGACGGTCGTGAACTGGTGCGTTCGATGAAGGTGTTCGGCTCGGTGCGGGGATTGCGGACGGTGCGTGCGGCGTGGCGGCAGCGTCGTACGGACACCTGGGCACTGCCGCCGAAGGGCGCGGAGCGGGCCCGGGTGCCGGGGTCGGCGACGGGCGCGGAGGCCGCGCCCGGTGGGGGGACCATCAGGTTCGCGCGGTCGTCGTTGCGGATCCGTGTCTCCTCGGGCGGCACCGTGTTCTGGGGGTGGGACGGGGCCGAGCCGCTTCCCTCGTACGCCCTGGCGGGTGAGGCGCCGGAGCTTGATCTCCGGGCCTCCCTCGAGCCGGACACGGACGGCGGCTGGCGGATCGTGTCGGAGCGGGTGACGGTGGCGGTCTCCCGGCACGGGGCGGTGGAGATCCGGACGCCGGGCGGGGTGATGCTGCGCCGGGACCTGCCGCCGCGCTGGTGGGAGCCGGTGGCGCAGGTCGTGGCTCCGGGTGCGAAGCCGGCTTCGGGTGCTCGGCCGGTCGACGGTGCTCGGCCGCCGGCGGCGGGCGAAGGGGTGTCCGGTGGGTCGGCGCGCTGGGTGCAGCGCAGCGAGGTGCCGGCGGACGCGCGGTTCTTCGGGCTGGGCGGCCGGTCGGCGGGGCCCCGGCTGCGGGACGGCTCGTACCGGCTCTGGAACACCGACCCCAAGGGGAGCTTCGGTCCCGGGGACGATCCGCTCTACCTCACCATGCCCGTGCAGTTCGTCGTCTCGGACGCGGGGACGCATCTGGCCTTCCACGACAACTCCTGGGACGGCCGGGTCACCCTGGCCGAGGGCGAGGAGGGCGCGGGGTCCGGGCACGACCGGCCGGGGACCAGCGAGGTCCGGATGGGCGGCGGTCCGCTGCGCTGCTGGGTGGTGGTCGGCACCCCCGCGCGCGTGCTCCACGGCTGGGCGGCGCTGACCGGCGCTCCGGCGCTGCCGCCGGACTGGGCGCTCGGACCGCAGCACGCGCGCTGGGGGTTCGGCAGCGAGCGCGAGGTGCGGCGGATCGTGGCCGGATACCGGGAGCGGGGTCTGCCGCTGTCCGCCGTCCATCTGGACATCGACCACTACGACGGGCACCGGGTGTTCACCGTCGACCGGGAGCGTTTCCCCGATCTGCCGGGCCTCGCGAAGGAGCTGCGGGAGCAAGGCGTGCGGCTGGTGTCGATCGTGGACCCGGCGGTGAAGGTCGAACCGGGGAACGCGGTCTACGACAGCGGGCGGGCGGCGGGGGCCTTCGTGCGGGACGCGCGGGGCCACGAGGTCCACGGGGTGGTGTGGCCGGGCGAGTGCGCCTACCCGGACTTCACCGATCCGGCGGTACGGGAGTGGTGGGGCGAGCTGTACGAGGAGCGGCTCGGGCAGGGCTTCGCGGGGGTGTGGCACGACATGAACGAGCCCGTGTCCTTCGCGCCCTTCGGTGACACGACGCTGCCGCGCTCGGCACGGCACGACCTGGACGGCCGGGGCGGCGACCACCGCGAGGCGCACAACGTGTACGGCCTCACGATGGCGCGGGCCGGATACGAGGGGCTGCGCCGGCTGCGGCCCGACGAGCGGCCCTTCCTCTTCTCGCGTTCCGGCTGGGCGGGGATGCAGCGGTACGGGGGCACCTGGTCGGGCGATGTGTCGACCGGGTGGCCGGGGCTGCGGGCCTCGCTCTCCCTGGTCCTGGGGCTCGGGCTGTGCGGGGTGCCGTACTCGGGGCCCGACGTGGGAGGTTTCGACGGCAGTCCGACACCGGAGCTGTTCCTGCGCTGGTACCAGCTGGGGGCGTGGCTGCCGCTGTTCCGCACCCACGCGGCGATCGGCGCGGGACGGCGCGAACCGTGGGAGTTCGGTCCGGAGGTCCTGGAGCACGCACGCGTGGCTCTGGCCGAACGGGAACGGCTGCGGCCGTACTTCACGACCCTGGCCCGGCTCGCCCGGATGACGGGCGCGCCGTACGTGCGCCCGCTGTGGTGGGGGACGCCCGAGGACCGGGTGCTGCGCGACTGCGAGGACGCGTTCCTGCTCGGCGACGCGCTGCTCGTCGCGCCGGTCCTGACCCGGGGCGCCGACCGGCGGGCGGTGCGGCTGCCGCGCGGTCGCTGGTACGACACGACGACGGAGCAGGCGTACGAGGGTCCCGGGCAGGTGCTGCTCGACGCGCCGCTCTCCCGGGTGCCGGTCCTGGCGCGGGCGGGGGCGGTGCTCGCGGTCCGGGGCGACGACGGGGAGCCGGCCCTGGAGGTGTGGGCGCCCGCCGCCGGGCGGACGGGTGGCGGGCTCGTCGTACGGGATACGGGCGACGGCTGGGAGACGGCCGAGATCGAGCGGTACCAGTCGCGGCTCGTGGACGGCCGGGTGGTCGTGGAGCGTGTGACGGACGACGGGGTGGAGGAGGCGGGGCTGCCGGTGCAGGTGCGGGGGGTGTGATCCGCTCGGGCCGGGCCGGTCCGCCCCCGTCGGTCCGGCCCGGGCTGGTCCGCCCTCGTCGGTCCGGCCCGGGCTGGTCGCCGCGGTTCTTCGGGATGTTGTCCACGCCCAGGCCGCCGGCCGCCAGGAGGGACACGATCTGCGGCCAGACGGGGCGCTCTCCCGTCTGCCGGCGTCTCCTGTGGCGCCGGCACGACAGGCATCCCCACGACTCGGCCGCGGGACACCTCAGGCGATCTCACCCGTAGGCGCCGGCGAACCACTTCCGTACCGCCTCCGTGTGGAGCGGGAAGGCGAGTTCCCCGCACGAGTGGAGCACGTGGTGGCCGCTCGTCTCGTCCGTGGGGACCGAGGGCGGGAGCGCGGCCGCCGGGCGGGGCGGGAGGAGACCGAAGAGGAGGAGGTGGCCCGCCGGGGAGCTCAGCGCGTCGGCGAGGAGCACCTCGTCGGCGGAGGCCACGATCCCGGTCTCCTCGCGCAGTTCGCGGGCAACGGCGGCGCGCCAGTCCTCGCCGTGGTCGATGAAGCCGCCGGGCAGGGCCACTCCGCCGCGCGCGGGTTCGATGGTGCGGGTGATGACGACGAGGCCCGTGTCCTTTCCGTCCGTGACGGGGAGCAGGGCGACGGCGACGGGCAGCGGGTTGCGGTAGGCGGTCCGGCCGCAGGCCGGGCAGGTGCGGGGCCAGCCGGCGTCGGCCGAGTGGGCGGCGCCGCAGAACGTGCAGTGGGAGTCCTTCACGAGCCGACCGTATGCGATCACCCTTTCCCGGCGCTGCCGGAACTGATAGACGGTCCGCATGACAGGACTTGCTTCCGCCTTCCGTACCCTCGCCGTCGCGGGCGCGGCCGCGGCCGGGCTGCTCGCCGTCACGGGCACCGTCGCCGCTCCCGCTCCCCCGGTCTCCGCAGCGCCGGAGCCGAAGGCGCCGCGGGAGTTCGTGGCGCTCGGCTCGGTGGACCGGACGATCATTCAGGAGATGCGCTACACGACGGAGCACAACTTCGTGGGCGTGCCGGTGGACGGCTACCGGCAGCCGCTGTGCATCCTGACCCGGCCGGCCGCCGAGGCCCTGCACCGCGCGCAGGTGCGTCTCCTGGCCCGCGGCTACACGCTCAAGGTGTACGACTGCTACCGGCCGCAGCGGGCCGTGGACCACTTCGTGCGCTGGGCGAAGGATCTGGAGGACGAGCGGATGAAGGGGGAGTTCTATCCGCTCGTCGACAAGTCGAGGCTGTTCGCGGACGGTTACATCGCGGAGAAGTCCGGGCACAGCCGTGGCTCGACGGTGGACCTGACGATCGTCCGGCTGCCGGCGGCGCGCACGCGCGCGTACGTGCCGGGCGAGCCGCTGACGGAGTGCTACGCGCCGCGCGCGGAGCGGTTCCCGGACAACTCCGTGGACATGGGGACCGGGTACGACTGCTTCGACACGCTCTCGCACACCGACGATCCGCGGGTCCAGGGCGCGCAGCGGGCCCATCGGCAGCTGCTCAGGAGCACGCTCGTCGAGCAGGGCTTCGTGAACCTGCCGGAGGAGTGGTGGCACTTCACCTTCAAGCCGGAGCCGTTCCCGAGCACGTTCTTCGACTTCCCGGTGGCGCGGAGGTCGGTGGCGGGTCACTGAGCCTTTCGCCCGCGGGGCTCCCGTGCCACACTCCTGACGGATCGTCAGATCAGGGTGGTCGACGGTAGGCACGGGAGGCCGCGATGGCACGGACACGCACACCGGTGGTGGCCGGGTGGTTCACCGACGACTCCGTGCCGGAGGCGGAGTTCCGGCTTCTCGGAAGCCGCTGCACGGCCTGCGCCTCGGTCTTCTTCCCGCGCGCGGACGACGGCTGCCGCAATCCGGTCTGCCCCGGGGGCGGGGAGCTCGCCGAGTTCCCGCTCTCCCGGCGCGGCCGGGTCTGGTCGTACACCGACGGGCGCTACCGTCCGCCCGCCCCTTACGTCTCCGATCCGGACACGCCCTGGGAGCCGTACACCCTCGTCGCCGTCGAGCTGGCGGCCGAGGCGATGGTGGTCCTCGGGCAGGCCGCGCCGGGGGTGACGACCGCCGATCTGGCGATCGGGGCGGAGGTCGAGGTGGTGCCCGGGGTCCTCGACGAGGACGACGAGCACATCTGGACCACCTGGAACTGGCGGCCCGTCGGACAGGAGGAGCGGTCGTGAACGACATCGCCGTCATCGGGGCGGGCATGCATCCCTGGGGCAAGTGGGGCCGGAGTTTCATCAGTTACGGGACGGCCGCCGCCCGCGCCGCCATCGCCGACGCCGGCCTGGACTGGTCGGACGTCGGTTCCGTCGTCGGCGCGAACACCATGCGCTGCGGATACCCGGGGTACGTGGCCGGGGCGACGTTCGCGCAGGCCCTCGGGTGGCAGGGGGCGCGCGTCAGCAGCGTGTACGCGGCCTGTGCCTCGGGCGCCCAGGCGATCGCGACCGCACGGGCCCAGATCCTCGCCGGGCTCGCGGACGTGGTCCTGGTCGTCGGCGCGGACGCGACCCCCAAGGGCTTCCTCGCCCCGGCGGGCGGCGAGCGTCCCGACGACCCGGACTGGCTGCGGTTCCGGATCCTCGGAGCCACCAATCCCGCCTACTTCGCGCTCTACGCGCGCCGCAGGATGGCCCTTTACGGGGACACGCCCGAGGACTTCGCCCAGGTGAAGGTGAAGAACGCGGCGGCAGGGGCGCTCAACCCGCTCGCCCGCTACCGCGCGCGCGTGAGCGCCGAGCAGGTCGCCGCCTCGGCGGTCGTCGCCGATCCGCTGCGGCTCCTGGACATCTGCGCCACCTCGGACGGGGGCGCCGCGCTCGTGCTGTCCAGCATGGAGTTCGCCCGCGGCCACGGGCACCCCGACCCGGTGCGGGTCCGTGCCGTGTCGACGGTGTCCCCCACGTACCCCAAGGCGGTGCTCGACCTCCCGGACATCGCGACCGACTCGGCGGTGGCCGTCGCCCCGGCCGCGCACTCCTTCCGCGCCTCCATCGCGCGTGCCGCCTACGAGGAGGCGGGGATCGGGCCCGAGGACCTGTCCCTCGCGGAGGTCTACGATCTGTCCACCGCTCTGGAGCTGGAGTGGTACGAGGACATCGGGCTGTGCGCGGCCGGCGAGGGCGCCAAGCTGCTGCGGGACGGGGCGACGGCGCTCGGCGGACGTCTGCCCGTCAACACCAGCGGCGGACTGGCCTCGTTCGGGGAAGCCGTGCCCGCCCAGGCGATCGCCCAGGTCTGCGAGCTGACCTGGCAGCTTCGGGGCACGGCGGGCGACCGGCAGGTGCCGGGGGCGCGGGTCGGCATCACCGCGAACCAGGGGCTGTTCGGGCACGGTTCGGCGGTGGTGGCGGTGCGCTGAGGATGCTCGGAGAGGGGAGGGGCCTCCTCGGGCGGAGACGGGCCGCCTCAGGGCGTCGCCTGGAGGGGGCGCCCTGAGGCGGGTCGCCTTGAGGGGTCACCTGCGGCGGGTCGCCTTGAGGGGTCACCTGCGGCGGGTCGCCTTGAGTGGTCGCCTGAGGCGGGTCGCCTCAGGGGCCCACCGTCGCGTGGCTCCGGTCCGCGAGGACGAGCGCGTGCTCGACGACGGCGACAAGGACGTTCTTCACGGACTCCCGGTCCCTGGCGTCGCACATCAGGAGCTCGACCTCCGGGTCCAGGTCCAGCGCCCCGCGCACGCTCTCCGCGGGGAACCGCTGCGCGCCCTCGAAGCAGTTGACGGCCACCGTGAACGGGATGCCGCGCCGCTCGAAGTAGTCGATGGCCGCGAAGCTGTCCTCCAGGCGGCGGGTGTCCGCCAGGACGACCGCGCCGAGCGCGCCCTGCGCCAGCTCGTCCCAGAGGAACCAGAAGCGGTCCTGGCCGGGGGTGCCGAACAAGTACAGGACGAGGTCCTCGCGCAGGGTGATCCGGCCGAAGTCCATGGCGACCGTGGTGGTCGTCTTGGTCTCGACGCCGTGCAGGTCGTCGACGGGCCGCCCCGCCTCACTGAGGATCTCCTCGGTCCGCAGGGGCCGGATCTCGCTGACCGCGCTCACCAGCGTCGTCTTGCCGACCCCGAACCCGCCCGCGACGAGGATCTTCAGGGTCACCGGCTCGACGTACGGCTTCTTGCGGCTAGAGCGCCCGAAGGCCATTGATCACCTCGCGGAGAATGCTCACGTCCGGCAGCTCGGCCGGCGGAACGGGGCGGGTCACATGGACGAGTTCGTCCTCGACGAGGTCACCGACGAGCACCCGGACCACCCCGACGGGGAGGTCGAGTCCTGCGGCGAGCTCGGCGATCGACTGGGGCTGCTCGGAGCAGCGTTCGACGATCTCCACGTGTTCGGGAGAGAGCGTCTGGTCCCGGCCGGGGTCGTCGGCGGCGGGTTCGGGCACGACCACCGCGATCAGGTCGAGCCGGTGGCGGGTCGCGGCGCTCGTCCGGCCGCGGGTCATCGCGTACGGACGGACCACCGGCCCGGCCTCGTCGTCGAACCAGTGGTGGTGCGCCGCGGTGGGGCTCGGGTCCGGCTCCGTGCGCCGGTCCGCCCGGTTCAGCTGGTTCCGCTCGACTGCGTCACTCATGCCGTCCCCACTCACCCTCCCGCGGGCAGACCGGTCCGGGGCGCCGTCGCGAGGTGGACCCCGACCCGCTTCACCATCAGCGTCATCTCGTAGGCGACCTGGCCGACGTCGGAGTCCGCGTCGGCGAGCACGGCCAGGCAGCTGCCGTCGCCCGCGGCCGTGACGAAGAGGAACGCGTCCTCCAGCTCGACGACGGTCTGGCGGACCTTGCCCGCCTCGAAGTGCCGGCCGACGCCCTTGGCGAGGCTGTGGAAGCCGGAGGCCACGGCGGCCAGGTGCTCGCCGTCCTCCCGGGTCAGGTCCTGGGACGCGCCGGTGGGGAGGCCGTCGCTGGAGAGCACCAGGGCCTTCCGGATGGACGCGACGCGCTGTACGAGCTCGTCCAGGAGCCAGTTCAGCTCGCCGTTGCCGTTTCCGTGGCCGGAGGTGGTGCTGGATGCTGCGGCGTTCGGTGCGGTCATCGACCGTCCCCCTCGGGTGTCGTTCCAGGTGCTGTCGGGTCGTCAGGGTCGGCGTTGTGCTGTCGTCCGCGCTGCCAGCCACGCTGCATGGCGGCCATGCGCGCGCGTACTTCCTCGGCGTCGCGCTCGAAGGAGTCGGCGTCCGCGGGCGCGGCGCCACCGCTCGTAAGGGCGTCGGCGCGCCCGCCCGTACCGCGCTCGGCCGGGCCGTCGGTCGCGCGCAGCTGGGGCGCGAGGCTGGCCTGCCGGACGCGGCGGGGCAGTCCGCCGAACGGTTCGGGGCTCGCCGGCGGCGGTACGGGCCCGTCCGGTGGTACGGGGACGAGGGTGGGGCCGGTTCCCCGCGGGGTGATGGGCAGACCGTGCTGCCTGCCGGTGCCGCGCGGGGGTACGGGCCGGCCGCCGGGCCTGCCGGTTCCGCCGGGGGGCACCGGCCGCTCGTCCGGCCCGGTGCCGTAGGCGTGGTGGTCCGCGACGCCGGGGCCGTCCGTCACCCGGCCGGGGGCGGGGTGCGCCCGGCCGGTGAGCGGCTGGTCCAGGCCGGGAAGCGCGTGGGTACGGTCGGGCTCCTCGGTACCCCGGCTCCGGTCCGGTCCGTCGAGGCCAGGACCCCGGCCCGGCTCGTCGACCCCACGGCCGCGGTCCGGCTCGTCGAGACGGCGGCTTCCGCCCGGCTCGTCCGCGCCGCGGCCGCGGTCCGGCTCGTCGAGGCGACGGCCGTGGTCCACGACGAGGGTCGGAGTGCGGCGGCGCGGCAGCGGTACGGGGCCGAGGACGCCCGCGTCGGCGGGCTTCTCCTCCTCGCTGTGGCCGTTCGTCCGGTCCGAGGCCTGCTGGTGCTGTTCGCCCGCCGGCGCGAGTCCGGCGCGACGCCGGCCACGGGGCAGGAAGAGGCCGCCCCGCTCGCTCTCGGTGTCGAGGAGGTCCGCCGCTCCGTCGAGGAGCACGTCGAACTCCTCGCTGCCGAGCGGCCCCTCGAGCTCGACGGGCCCGTCGAGCGGACCGGGTGCCTCGGTCACGTCCGGGACCCTGGCGAGAGCCGGGCGACGGCTCGGCAGGACACCGTCGTCGGCGGTCCCGCCGTCGGCCGGGCCGGGGCGCTCCAGGGTCTTGCGGTCCAGGCGGAAGCCGGCGCCCTGGGTCTCGGGCGCGTCGGTGAGGAGGGCGGCCGGGATGAAGACGACCGCGGTGGTCCCGCCGTACGGGGAGGTCTGGAGCGAGACACGGACGTTCTGGCGCTGGGCGAGCCGGCTGACCACGAAGAGGCCGAGCCGGTCGGTGTCGGAGAGCTCGAACTCGGGGGTCTCGGCGAGCCGGAGGTTGGCGTCGAGCAGGGCGTCGGGGTTCATGCCGAGGCCGCGGTCGTGGATCTCCAGGGTGAAGCCGTTGGCGACCCGCTCGCCGAGCACCTGGACGGCGGTGTGCGGGGGCGAGAACACCGTGGCGTTCTCGAGGAGTTCGGCGATGAGGTGGGTGAGGTCCGCGACGGCGGGGCCGCCCACGCCGAGGCGCGGGAGCCGGCGGACCTCGATGCGCTCGTAGTCCTCCACCTCGGCGACGGCGGCGCGGACCACGTCCATGAGCTGGACGGGCTTGCGCCACTGACGGGAGGGCGCGGCGCCGGAGAGGATGACGAGGCCCTCGGCGTGCCGTCGCATGCGGGTGGTGAGGTGGTCGAGCCGGAAGAGGTCGGCGAGTTCGTCGGTGTCCTCGGTGCGCCGTTCCATGGTGTCGAGGAGGGTGAGCTGGCGGTGGAGGAGGACCTGGTTGCGGCGGGCGAGGTTGACGAACACCTCGGAGACGCCGCGCCGGAGCTCGGACTGCTTCACGGCGGCTTCGACGGCTGCGCGCTGGAGGGTGTTGAGGGCCTGGCCGACCTGGCCGACCTCGTCCTGTCCGTATCCCAGGTGCGGGACCTCGGTACCGACGTCGACCTGTTCGCCAGCGGCGAGTCGCCGCATCACGCTGGGCAGGCGTACGCCGGAGACCTCCTGGGCCTCCTTCTGGAGGCGGCGCAGGTCGCGGACGAGCTCGCGGCCGATGCGGACGGAGATGACGATCGAGGCGAGCAGGGCGAGGAAGCCGAGGACTCCGGCGACGCCGACCTTGAGGAGGACGCTGTACGCGGCGGGCTGGACGCGGTCCTGGTAGCGGTCGCCGGCCGCGGTGTTCTCCCTGGCCAGGTCGTCGAGGACGGGGCTGGCGTTGTCCTGCCAGTAGACGGGGGTGACGGCGCGCGGGCTGTCGGTGGGGCCCTGTTCGATGATCGCGTTCTCGGCGGTGCGCAGCGGCTGGGTGTCGGGGCTGCGCCAGTACTTCTCGAAGCGGCTGCGCTCGGCGGTGGGCAGGAGTTCGAGGTTGACCTCGTAGAACTGCTTGCGGTTGGCGACGAGGTCGGATATCGCGCGGATCTCCTGTGCGGTGACCCGGTCCGCGACGAGCGCGGAGAGGACGAGCGCGTCCTCCCGGGAGAGCAGCTCACGCGCGCGGGTGATGCCGACCAGGGCGCGGCCCTGTTTGTCCATCTCCACGTTCTCGAGGGCGTGGAGGGTGACGAGGAAGCTGTAGCAGGGGTCGACGAGCCGGTTGTAGAACTCGAGGGCCTGCATCCGGCCGATGTCACGCTTCTCCACCGAGCGGCGCAGCGAGGCGATGCCTTCGAGCGCTTCCAGGAGGGAGGTGAGCCGCTGGGCGGTGACGGGTCGCATCTCCTCGCGTACGCCGGGGTCGGCGGCGTTGGCGCGGATGCGGGCGATCTGACGGTCGGTCGCCCGGCGGGTCTCGTTGAGGGAGCCGAGGGTGTCGGAGCCCCGGGGGTCGGCGAGATAGATGAGGGACTGGCGCCGTTCGAGCTGGATGACCCGGGCGGTGTCCTCGAGGGGGTAGCCGACCTTGTCGACGATGTAACCGACGTCGAGGAGCTGGTCGGCCTCGCGTCCGGTGAGGACCGTGGCGAAACCCCACAGGCACGTCAGGGAGACGAGCGGTACGAGCAGCAACGCCACGATCTTCCGGCGGATGGACTTCCCGCGAAAGCGCATGGCCTCCCCCAGCTCGACCTCCGTGGCCCCGGAGGTCCTTCACGTTCGTGACGTCCAGCGTCAACACGCGGCGTCAACCTTGAGATTCAACAAACGGCGGCGTGAGCCTACTACTGCATCGCGGCCATCCCGAAGGCATGTCCGGGCTATTTTCAGCCTGTCGAGTGAGTCTTGATCATGAGATGTCCTGGTATTCGGGGAGTTGGGGTTGGTCAATGTGGCGTAGGACACCTGACGATGCGCCATTTCTCCGGCCTGCGGAGATGGCTGGAATTGTTCGTTCCGGTCCCATCCCGCTCACGTTCATCCCAGGTCGGGCGAAACCTTTTCCCTCACTCGTGCGTCAATAAGTACGGGGCGGGTTCTGTCCGTGTATAGGCGCTCAAGACGGGCAACCGTTCCTGAAGACGGTCAGTGGTGGGGAGTGACGGGACAATGGAACACGAGGCGCGGTCGGCGCGGCAGTTGTGGGTGGAGGACGAGCGGGCGCGACGGCGGATGCCGGACGCGGTGCGCACCTCCGCCGTCAGGGCCGTGATGATCACATCGGTGACGCTCGTCCAGGCGGTCGTGGCGTTCTTCAGCTCCGTGACGGGTTCATGGCTGGCGTTCCCGGTGACCGTCAGCGCGGTGGTCTTCACCGTCGTGGCGACCTGGAGTGTGCTCGACATCTGGATCACCCGTCAGGTGTGGCGCCAGCGCAACGGTGTGGTGTCGGAGCCGAGCAGCACGGCGCGTCCGCCGCTCCGTGCGAAGCGCGAGGAGGACCGGGCGGAGGCGGCGTCGCTGTCCGAGGCGGCCTGACCCGGCGGCACGGAAGCGGAGCGAAGGCCGGACAAGGGCAGAACGAGGACAGAAGGAAAGCGAGCGGCCCGGCACCCCCTGGAGAGGGGTGCCGGGCCGCTCGCCTGTTGCGCTAGTGGGCCGCCGGCCGGCTCGGGTCGTCGGACGTGTGCCGGCGGAACATCCGCGTCGCCGTGATCTCGCCGTGGATCGTCTCGCCCTCCGCCGCGGTCTGCGGCAGACCCGGACGCAGGTGCTCCTCCACGCTGATGTACTTGAGACCGGCCCGCAGGTCGGCGTCGTTGCGCAGCCGGATCACCAGGGGGAACTCGGCGAGCGCGGTCGTGTCGAACAGACCCGTCGTGTACAGGAGCTGCACGCCGAGGGCGTCCGACACGGCCCGCTGGAGCTCCAGGAGGTACGTGGCGTTGGCGCGGCCGATCGGGTTGTCCAGGAACAGGGTGCCCGCGTGCCGGTGCTTGTCGCGGCCCCGGTCGTTGGAGCGGAGCGCCGCCATCGTGCAGTACAGGGCGATGGCCGCGGTGAGCAGCTGACCGCCGGAGAAGACGTCGCCCATCTGCCCGACGGGCACCCGCTCGGCGCGCAGCACGGCGTCCGGCTTGAGGATCTCGACGGAGACGCCCTTGGGTTCGAGCGCCGCCTGGACTCCGCGGAGCAGCAGGGACATGCCGTCGCGGCGCAGGTCGGAGTTCTTCCTGACGGCGGCGCGGGTCGCCTCGTCGACGACCTCGCCGAGCCGCTCCGCGAGGGTGGCCTGGTCGGGCTCCTCGAAGCGGATCCGCAGGAACTCCTGGCCCGACCACTCTCCGAGGCCCTCGGGGAGCCGGGAGAGCCGCTGTGCCGAGCGGAGCGTCGCGAGCGAGGACTCGACCAGGCCGCGCAGCCGGTCGACGATCGAGTCGCGGTTGCGCTCCAGCTGTTCCAGCTCGTCGGTGAGGACCCGCAGGCGGGGAGCGAAGGCCTCGGCCCACTTGGCGGCGTGCTCGGGCAGCGCCGACGCCGGGAGTTCGCGGATCTGCTGGCGTGCCGGGGTGCGGACCTGCTCGTAGCGGGTGGAGTTGGCGTGCCGTACGAGGATGTCGCTCGCCTCGCGCACGGCGGCGTCGGCCGCCGAGAGATCGGCCGTGAACGAGCGCAGCGAGCGGCGCGCCTCGGCGGCCGTCGTACGGGCCTCCTCCAGGCTGCCGGGGTACGGCTCGGTCTCCTCCCGCTCCTCGTCGGTGTGGTCGCGGAGCAGGTCGCGCAGGAGGGCGGCGGTCTCGTCGAAGCCGCCCGCCGCGTCCTCGGCGGCCCGGTGGTCCCGGAGCAGTCCGGTGTGGGCGGCGCGTGCCGCCTCCAGGGCGTCGGTGCGGGAGGCGAGTTCGGCGGTGGCGGTACGGAGCAGGACCTGGGCGCGCTCGGCGTCGGCGGGGACGAGGTCCTCGGGCAGCTCGGTGTGCTCCTCGCCGTCCTCGGGGGCGAGCCGCTCGGCCTCGCCGCGCAGGCGGCCGAGCTTCTCGCTGGCCTCCGACGCGCGGGTCTCCAACATCTGCACCAGGGACTCGGCGCGGGCGGCGGCGGCCTGCCGGGACGGGCCGTCGGCGCCGTCCGTGGACTCCAGGAGCTGCTCGGCGCGGGTGCGGACCTTGTTGGTGAGGCGGTCGAGCTCGGCGAGGGCGGCGGACTCGTCGCCCTCGGCGCGGGCCTGCTCGGCGCGCAGGTCGGCGCCGACGCCGACCTTCTCGTACAGCTGGGACGCGGCCCGGTAGGCCTCGCGCAGGGTGGGCAGCGCGGCGCGGGGCGCGGGTGCGTCGCCTTCGGGGAGGGTGTCGGGGGCGCCGGCGATCTCGGCGCGCTCGGCCCGCAGGGCGCGGGCGGTGCGGTGGGCGTCGTCGGCGGAGCGCTGGGTCGCGCGGCGGTCCTCGTCGGCGGCACGCGCGCGTTCCAGACAGGTCTGGGCGCGGGCCTCGGCCTCGGCGGCGTCGTCGGCGAGTTCACGGAGCTTGGCCTGCCAGGCGGACCGCTCGCGCAGCCGGAACGCGAGACCCGCCAGGGCGTCGGCGACCCGGCGGGCGCGCTGGGCCGCCTCCTGGCGCTCGTCCCGTACCCGGGCGGCTTCGGCGGCGGCCTCGTCGGCCTCCGCGCGCGCGGTGCGGGCCTCGTCGAGGGTGGCGGTCGCGGCCTCGGCGGTCTCTCGCGCGGTCGCGGCGACGGCCGCGAGTTCGGCGAGCATGCCGGGCGGGCAGTCGGCGCGCCACGCCCCGATCCGGGCCGCGAGGGAGCGGTCGCCGGCGAGGCGGGCGGCGAGGGTACGGATCTCCTCGTCACGGGCGGCGGCGCGGGCACGCAGGGCGTGCCGTTCCTCGTCGGCCGCGTGCTCGTCGTGCATGGCCGGGTTCGGCGGGACGAGGAAGACGCCGGTGTCGTCCGCGCTGTCCTGCGCCGGTACGGGGGCGAGCAGGGCGGCGGCAGTGCCGACGGCCACGGCGGAGCGCGGCAGCAGGGCCGCGGTGCCGAGGACCTCGCGGGCGCGGCCGTAGGAGACGGGGTCGGTGATCACGACGCCGTCGACCAGCTCGGGGCGGGCGGTGAGCACGCGCGCGTGGTCGGCGGGGTCGACGGCCTGGGCGAGGTAGCGCCAGCCGGGGAGGGCGGGGATGCCGTGCTCGCCGAGGTACTCGACGGTGGCGAGGACGTCGGGGCCCGGCGGCAGCAGGCCGCCGTCGCCGAGGGCGCCGAGGATGCGGGAGTCGTCGGCAGCGGCGGTGCGCAGCTCGAAGAGCTGGCGCTCGGCGGAGGTGACGGCCTGGTCGAGCATGCCGCGCAGTTCGTCGGCGTAGCGGTCGAACTCGGTGACGGTGAGCGGGCCGTGGGGCTCGCCGCAGGTGTCCGTCCGGGCGGCTTCCTCGGAGTCGGCGCCGGGGGTGGCGGCGCGCTGCCCGGGCAGGGGCGAGCCGCCGGCCGGGAGGTGCGAGCCGGTGGCCGGGAGGCTCAGGAGTTCGGCGAGGCGCTCCTCGCCGGCGAGGAGTTCGGCGGCGCGGCGCTCCGCGTCGTAGGCGTTCCCCGCGGCCTCGGCGGCGTCCGCGGCGCGGGCCGCGGCGAGCTCGGCGCGGGCCTCGGCCCCGGCGGTCTCACGCGCGCGGTCCGCCGTCGTACGGGCGGCCTCGCGCGCGGTGTCCCAGGCGGCGACCGTCGTCTTCTCGGCGTCGCTGGCGGCGAGCGCGGCGCGGGCGGGGTCGGCGTCGGGCGCGGTGTCGTCGAGCCAGCCGGCCCGTACGGCCTCGGCGGTCTCCTGCTCGACCTCGGCGAGACGCTGGCGCAGGTGCCCGGCCTCGCTGCGGGCCCGCTGGGCCTCGGTCGCGGCGGCCGTGGCGTCGCGGTGAGCGGTCTCGCCGGCTTCCTGGAGGGCGGTGGAGCGTTCCTCCTCTTCGGCCGCGTGCCGCTCGCCCTCCTCGGCTGCGGCGGAGAGGGCCCGCACGAGGTCGGCGGCGGCCTCGGCGCGGGCCGCGAGGGCCGGTGCGGCGTCCCGCTCGGCCTCGCGGATGGCGGCGGCCACCCGCGCGGAGCGGTCGCCGGCGGCGCGGTGGCGGAGGACGACCTCGGCCGCCTGCCAGGCGGAGTGCATGGTGCGGGCGTCGGTGAGTTCGCGGCGCTGGGACGCGGCGCCCTTCTCCGCGGCGGTCAGCGCCAGGGAGGCGTGCCGGTAGGCGAGTTCGGCGGCGATGAGGGCGGCGCGCCCGCGCGCGGTCTCGGCTTCGGCGACGGCGTGTCCGGCGGAGGTGACCTGCTGGGCGAGTTCGGCTCCACGCGCGCGTTCCACGGCGGCGCGGGCCGAGAGCCGGCGGGCCAGGGTACGGGTGCGGCGCTCGGCCGCCGTGTGGAGCTCTCGCGCGGAGGCGCGGGTCCCGGCGGCCTCGACGATCCGGTTGAGGAGGTCCACGGAACCGGCCGTGAACTCACGCTCGGCGGTCAGCTCGGCGCGGCGCCCGAGCTTGTTGCCGAAGCCCCCGACGAGGTCGGCGAGACCGTCGGTGTCCCGGGTGTCGGTGACGGCCCGCAGCAGCAGGTCGGTGAAGTCGGAGTCCTTCTTGACCGCGAAGAGGCCGGCCGCCTCGCCCTCGTCGGCGTTCATCTCGCGCTGGTAGCGGAAGAGTTCCGGGTCGAGTCCGAGCTCGCCGAGGTGCTCGTTCCAGCGGTCGTGGATCTCCTCCCAGTAGACCTCCAGGTGCGGGTACGCCTTGCCCGCCTCGGTGATCGCGTCGCGGAAGCCCTTCATGGTGCGGCGGCGGCCGGTCGCGCCGGAGGCGCCCTCGACGGGCGCGCGGACGGAGGTCGCCTCGGCGACGGGGAGGTTGTCCAGGCTGAGTCCGGGGCCGGGACGGAACGAGTACCAGGCCTCGGCGAACTTCCTCGGGTCGGAGGAGACCTGCCGGCCGCGCCACTCGCTGGCCTTCCCGACGACGACCAGTTCACCGGTGAGGGTGTGCTGCCACTCCAGGGCGACGTGACCGCAGTCGTCGGCGAGGAGGAACTTGCGCAGTACGCCGGAGCTGGCGCCGCCGAGGGTGTTGCGGTGGCCCGGGAGCATGACCGAGAAGATCAGCTTGAGGAGGACGGACTTGCCGCCGCCGTTCTCCAGGAAGAGCACGCCCGCGGGGGCGGGCCGGCGCGGCGGGCCGACCGGCTCCTCCTCGAAGAACTCCGCCTGGGTGGGGGCGGGGTGGGGCACGGGTGCGCCGACCCCCCGCAGGTCCAGGACGGTGTCGGCGTAACGCGCACCGGCGGGACCGATGGAGTACAGGCGGACCCGGGACAGCTCGTACATGGCGAGGGACTCTCGTGCTCTCGTGCTCGGGAAGAACGGTTACGCGGGGTGGGCGGTTGCGCCGACGGTCGCGCGGGGCGATTGCGCGGGGCGGTTACGCCGACGGTGGCGCGTGGAAGGGCAGGCCCGCGTCGGCCGCGATCTCCAGATCGTCGCCCTCGGGCGGCGGCAGGAGGGTGGCGGAGCCGTCGCTGACGGGGACGACGCCGAGTTCGAGGAGCTCGGCCATGGCGGCGGAGCCTGCCATGTCGCGGACCTGGAGCTGATAGCGGGCGGTGGTGCGGTAGGAGCCGCCGCCCTCGTCCCCGGTGCGCTGGAGGAAGCCGGAGTCGGTGAGGAAGGCGGCCGCCTTGCCGACGATGCCGGTGGTGGATCCGGCGAGACGGCGGGCGTCCTTGGTGGCGCCGGTGGCGCTGCGGCGGGCGTAGATCCGCCAGGCGGCCTCCAGGCCGGGGGCGTCGGACGCCGGGTCGGTGTTCTCGCCCTCCTCCTCCGCGCGCTGCTCCAGACGCAGACACGCCTGCCGTACGAACGCGTCGACGCCGTTCACGGTGAGACGGCCGATGTACGCGTCGTCCGCGAGGTCCTCGGGGCGCGGGAAGGCCATGGCGGCGACGGCGAGATGGGCCAGACCGTGCAGGAAGCGGTCGGCGGAGTCGGTGGAGGCGCGGCGCGCGTAGTCACCCATGCGGACGGCGAAGACGGAGTCCTCGCCGGCGGTGACGGCCATCCCCGCGCGCGGGGAGACCTCCAGGACGATGAGCCCGAGACCGGTCGCGACGGCATCGGCGAGGCGCGCGAAGGCGGGGTTCTCGCGGTAGCGCCGGAGCAGTTCCGCGTACTCGGCGTCGCGGGCGGGGAGCAGCTTGGGCTGCAGCCCGAAGGCGACGAGGCGGGCCGCGTCGGAGGCGTCGGCGGGGGTGACGGCGGGCGCGGCACCGACGCCCGTGGAGGCGGCCGGGGGCTGCGGGGGCTCCTGCTCGCCCCACGCGTCGGCGTACTCGGCGTGGGTTTCGCTCACGGCTGGGGCTCCTCGGTACGGCTCTCGGTCGATGGGGGGACGGCGGGGGTGACGGTGCCGGTGTGGCCGGCGGGCGTGACCGTGTCGGCGGGCGTGACGGGTGTGATCGGCGTGACGGGTGTGATGGGCGTGACGGGTGTGATGGGCGTGACGGGTGTGATGGGCGTGGCGGGGCGGGGTACGGGCAGCGGGACCGGGGTGACGGCCGCGGGGCGCTCGGTGCCGCCGGGGAGGCCGACCGGTGCGGCCGTGGTGTCCGTGAGGCGCACGGGACGCACGGACGGGGTGCCGTTCCGCCGGTCGGACGTCGTGCGGGACGGCCGGGGCACCGCCACGACCCCGAGGCGGGGCGGCGTTCCGGGGACCCGCGTCAAAGGATCGTCCGCCTCGCCCCGGGTGCCGGCCGGGGGGTCGATCCGGACGTGGCGGAGGCGGGGGGTGGGTTCCGGGGTGGGGGCGGGGCTGATCGACTCGGGGGCGCGCTCCGGGGTGAGGGCGGGAACCGGCTCCTGCCCCTGATCCGGCTGCTCCTGATCCGGCTGCTGCAGCTCCTGCGCCGGCTCCTGGCCTTGTTCCGTGTCGGCCGGGCGGGGCGGGGGGACCGGAAGGCCGGTAGGGACGGGCGCGGCCTCACGTACGCCGGTCTCCGGCCGGTCCGCGGCGGTGCTGTCGACAGCGGTGCCGTCCGGGGCAGCGCTGACCACGACCGCGGCGTCCACGGCAACGTGGTCCGGGGCCACGGTCACAGTCGGGGAGACGGGAACGGGAACGGGAACGGGCGGGACGAGGGTCACGAGGCCTCCGTGCGGCCGGCGGCCATGCCCGCGGCGTCGAGCAGCGCCGTACCGACGATGAGGTCGGCGCCGCCGAACTCCGGGTCGTCGAGCGGAGTGCCGTCGTCGACCGCGAAGAGCAGGCGCTCCTCGCCCTGACGGTAGGCCGTGCCGACCGGGGGGCTCGCCGCGTGGACGGCGAGCAGGGCCACGAGGTACGGCAGATCGCCGTCGAGCTCACGGGCCTCGGCCAGCAGACCGGAGAGGCGCCGCGGGGCGTCGTGCTCCAGGTCGAGCAGCCGCATGGCGCTCGCGAGCTGCTCCTCGCTGAAGCGGGAGTCGTCCGGGGTGGCGATGAGATCGGGTTCGGGCATCTCGGCGCCCAGGTGCTCGCGCTCCACGGGCGGGGTGAGCAGCAGGTCGACGAGATCGCCGAGCCGGACGGACGCGGGGGTGCGCGGACCGGTGCCGCGCGCGAAGAACGCGGCGGTGACTCTGGCGGCCTGCTCGACGGGGAGCGGCAGGGTCGGCGCCACGAGCTGCCCGTACAGGTCGAGGCCGGTGTACGACGTGGGTGCGGCGAAGGCCTGCCGGTCCTGCTCGGCGCGGAAGAGCGGCCCCGCGTCCAGGAGGCGGGACTGGAGCTGGGTGTGGCGCCGGATGCAGTCCTTCACTATGTCGACGAGCTCGGCGGCGCGCCGCTTGTGCTCGGCCGTCTTCGCGTCGGACGTGGCCTCGGCCTCGTCGCGGGCCCTGCGGATGTTGGTGAGGATCGCGTTCTCGTGGCGATAGCGGTCGGCGACGTGGTCGAGCGCCTCGGCGATCATGTCCGGCACGGTGTTGAGCCAGTCCACCGCGCGCACGTTGCGCCGGGTGGCGTCCAGGGTCTTGCGGAGGGTCTCGGCGTACTGCACGGTCCGGTACCGCGCCTGCTCGGCGGCGAGCTGGGCGTCGGCCAGGCGGCCCCGGTTGATCAGGACCTCCAGCTTCACCTCGGCGGCGATCTGGGCGCTCGTGACGTCGGTGTCGAGTGCGCCGACCAGGACGTTGACCGCCTCGTCGGTGGTCCGGAGGTAGACACCGCCGCCGTACCCCGGGACCTCCTCGATGAGCTTGAAGTCGTAGTCCCTGCGGACGTACACGCCGTCGGTGCCGAAGGTGCCGTAGACGGCGCGGAAGCCGCGGTCGACGCTGCCGACGTTGATCAGGTTCTCCAGGACCCAGCGCGCCACGCGCTCGTGCTCGGCGGCGGGGCGGCTCGGTGCCTGGGCGGCGACGCGGGGCAGCAGGCGGGCGACGATCTGCTCGTGGTCGGCGCCGGTGTCGAAGTCCATGTTCAGCGTGATGAGGTCGATCGCCGAGAGGGCCACCTCGGCCATCGCGTAGACCGTGTACTCACCCGCCAGATTCGCCTTGCGCGCGTCCAGGTCGTGCAGCGGGGCGGTGCACGCGAGCGCGCGGAGGCGCCGCGCGAGCCCTTCGTCGGCGGCCGGACCCAGCGCGGGCCGCGGCCCCGCGCTGAGCTGGGGCGGAACGAGGTCCGTCGAGGCAGGCGAAGTCACGGTGGACAGATTAGGTCCTCGAACTGACAACGGTCGAAACGGCGCAGATGCGACCGGCCTCGACCGGGGCCTCGGGGCGGTCAGTCCGCCGGTCCCGCCGGGGGGTCGACGGCCCGCGCGTAGGCGGCGGCGACGCGGGTGCGGGAGTCGTCGAGGTAGCGGACGAGGAGCCTTTCGGCCGTGGCCCGCTCCCCGGCTCGCAGGGCGTCCAGGATCTCGCGGTTCCGCGCCAGGTACGGCTCGTGCAGCACGCGCGGGTCGTCGACGACGTGGAACGCGAGCCGGAGCTCGGCGAGGACGCCCCGCATCAGCTCGTCGGTACGGGCGCTGCCCGCGAGGGCGACGAGTTCGCGGTGGAAGTGGATGTTGGCCGTGGAGACGCCCTGCCAGTCGCCCGCGCGAGCGGCGGTCTCGCCCGCCGTCACGGCCACGGCGAGCGCGTCGAGGGCGTACGGGGGCTGTCCGAGACCGCGTACGACGGCGCACTCGACGAGCCGGCGGGTCCGGTAGATGTCGTCCACGTCGTCGACCGCCAGGACCCGGACGAAGACCCCGCGGTTGAGCTCGTGGACGAGCAGCCGCTCGTGGGTGAGAAGCCGGAAGGCCTCCCGCAGAGTGTTGCGGGACACACCGAGCGCGCCGCCGATGCCCTCCTCGGAGAGCCGGGTGCCGGGCGGGAAGTAGCCCTCGGCGACCCGGGTCCGCAGGATGTCCGCGACGCGTTCCGCCGTGCTCGTGCGGCCGAGCAGCACGCGGTCGTCGGTGAGGTCCCCGGCGGCACTCCCTGCCATGGCGCTCCCTGTCATCATTCTGTCGGATCGTTCAACAATCCTCTACGTTGACGGCATCGTACGGTCCCCGCGCCACCCCGGCACGGGCTCCCCCCTTCTGCGAGGTGCAGATGCCCACGCCCCCGGACCAGAGCCCGGCCGAGCCCGTGATCGACCTCAACGCCGATCTCGGTGAGGGCTTCGGCCGCTGGACGCTCACCGACGACGAGCAGCTGCTGTCCGTCGTGACCAGCGCCAACGTGGCCTGCGGCTTCCACGCGGGGGACGCGGCCACCATGCGGCGGGTCTGCGAGCTCGCCGCCGCGCGCGGGGTACGGATCGGGGCCCAGGTCTCGTACCGGGACCTGGCCGGGTTCGGGCGGCGCTCGATGGACGTGCCGGCCGCGGAGCTGGCGGCCGAGGTGGCGTACCAGATCGGCGCCCTCGAGGTCTTCGCACGGGCGGCCGGCGCGCGCGTGGCGTACGTGAAGCCGCACGGCGCGCTCTACAACCGGGTGGTCCGGGACGCGGAGCAGGCGGCCGCGGTCGTCGAGGGGGTCCTGCTCGCGGACCGCACGCTGCCGGTCCTGGGACTGCCGGGGTCACGCCTGCACGAGGCCGCGACGAAGGCCGGGCTGCCGGTCGTCCCCGAGGCCTTCGGAGACCGGGCCTACCGGGCGGACGGCACCCTGGTGCCGCGCGGGCAGCCGGGGGCGGTCGTCAGCGACCCGGACGCCGTGGTGGAGCGGTCGGTGGCCATGGCCCGGTTCGGGGTGGTCACGGCGCACTGCGGCAGTTCCGTCGCGGTGCGGCCGCGGTCGCTGTGTCTGCACGGCGACACCCCGGGCGCGGTGGACCTCGCCCGGCGGGTCCGTGAACGCCTGCGGGGTTCGGGTGTACGGGTGGAGGCCTTCGCGTGAGCCCCACCGCCCCGCGCGCGTTGCGCGTGGGCGACCGGGCGCTCCTGGTGGAGCTGTCCGGCGGCGAGGAGACGGAGGCGTTCCACGCGGAGCTGCTGCGGCGTCGGGCGGCCGGCGCTCTGCCCGCCGTCCGGGAGATCGTGCCGGCCGCGCGGACGGTGCTGCTCGACGGGGTGACGGACCCGGACCGGCTCGCGGCCGAGCTGATGGGCTGGGAGGTGGGGCCACTCCCCGCGCGCGTGGGCGGGGCGATCGAGATACCGGTCCGCTACGACGGGCCGGATCTCGCCGAGGTCGCCGCGCTGTGGGGCGTGTCCGTCGAGGCGGCGGTGCGGATCCACACGTCGGCCGAGTTCCGGGTCGCGTTCTGCGGGTTCGCCCCGGGCTTCGGCTATCTGACGGGACTCGACGAGCGGTACGGGGTGCCTCGGCGAGCCACTCCGCGTACGGCCGTCCCGGCGGGTTCGGTCGCCCTGGGAGGGCCGTACACGGGCGTGTACCCACGCTCCTCCCCCGGTGGCTGGCAGCTGATCGGCACCACGGACGTGGTGCTCTGGGACACCGGTCGGGAGCCGGCCGCGCTGCTGGCTCCGGGCACACGGGTCCGCTTCACGGCGGGGAGCGCCACGCCAGGGGGTGGACGATGACCGACCGCGCCGTCGTCGTGGTCCGGGCCGGGGCGCTGACCACCGTGCAGGACCTGGGGCGCACCGGGTACGCGCACCTCGGGGTGCCCCGCTCCGGCGCGCTCGACCCGGCGGCCGTACGCCTCGCCAACCGGCTCGTCGGCAACCCGGAGACCGCGGCTGTCCTGGAGACCACCGTCGACGGCTGCGCCCTGCGGCCCCGTTGCGCGGTGACCGTGGCGGTGGGCGGCGCGCCCTGCTCGGTACGGGTGGGCGGGCGCCCGGCCGCATGGGGAACCGCGGTCCGCGTGCCCGCCGGGTCCGTCCTGGAGGTCGGCGCGGCCACGCGCGGGCTGCGCGCGTACGTGGCGATCGGCGGCGGGATCGACGTCGAACCGGTGCTGGGCAGCCGGTCCGCGGACCTGCTGTCCGGTCTGGGCCCACCGCCGGCCGCCGAGGAGACGGTCCTGCCACTGGGACCGGACACCAGCACGGCGACGGCGGCACGGGGTGCGGTCGACGCTCCCCCGTGGCCCGGCCCGCCCGGCGAACTCGTCCTGCGGCTCCGGCTCGGGCCGCGCGAGGACTGGTTCACGGCCGCTGCGCTCCGGACCCTCGTCACGCGCGCGTACCGGGTGTCGTCGGCGAGCAACCGCATCGGGCTGCGTCTCGACGGCCCGGCCCTCGAACGGGCTCTGCACGGCGAGCCGGCGAGCGAGGGCATGGTCCTGGGCGCGGTCCAGGTCCCGCCGGACGGGCGGCCCGTGGTGTTCCTCGCCGACCACCCGACGACCGGGGGCTATCCGGTGGTCGGGGTGGTGCGGGAGGCGGACCTGGGCGCGGTGGCGCAGGCGGTGCCGGGCACCCCGGTGCGGTTCACGCCGGTGCGCTGAGGGTGTCCGGTCGGAGCGCCGGGGCCGGCCGGACCGGGCGGAGGCGCGTCGGTCGTCACTCCTCCTCGGGTGGCGGGCCGTAGCCACCGCCGCCGGGGGTGCGGAGGACCAGGACGTCGTCGGGGCCGACCTCCGTGGTGGCCGCGCCGCCGAGGTGCTCGACGGTGCCGTCCGCGCGTTCCACGAGGTTCTCGCCGAGGGCGCCCGGTTCGCCGCCCGCCATGCCGTACGGCGGGACCCTGCGGTGTCCGGTGAGGAGGGCCACCGTCATCGGCTCCAGGAACCGGATGCGGCGCTCGACCCCGTGTCCGCCCCGCCAGCGGCCGCGCCCGCCGTCGTCCTCCCGTACGGCGAAGGCGTCGACCCTGACCGGGTGGCGCCACTCCAGGATCTCGGGGTCGGTGAGCCGGGAGTTGGTCATGTGGGTCTGGACGGCGTCGGCCCCGTCGAAACCCTCGCCCGCGCCGGAGCCGCTGGCGACCGTCTCGTAGTACTGCACGCGCGCGTTGCCGAAGGTGACGTTGTTCATCGTGCCCGAGCCCTCGGCCTGGACGCCGAGGGCCGCGTAGAGAGCGCCCGTGACGGCCTGGGAGGTCTCGACGTTCCCGGCGACGGTGGCGGCCGGCGGTTCCGGCGCGAGCATGGAGCCGGGCGGGACGCGGACCTCCAGCGGCTCCAGGCAGCCGCTGTTGAGCGGGATGTCCTCGTCGACGAGGGTGCGGAAGACGTACAGGACGGCGGCCATGACGACGGCGGTGGGCGCGTTGGCGTTCCCGGGCAGCTGCGGGGAGGTCCCGGCGAAGTCGATGACGGCGGAGCGTCGTTCACGGTCGACGCGGACGGCCACCTGGATGACCGCGCCGCCGTCGGTCTCGTAGCGGTACGCGCCGTCGTCCAGGCGGGCGACGATGCGGCGCACGGACTCCTCGGCGTTGGCGCGGACGTGCCGCATGTAGGCCCGCACGACGTCGAGCCCGAACTCGTCGACGGTTCGGCGCAGCTCCTCGATGCCCTTCTCGTTGGCGGCGATCTGGGCGCGGAGGTCGGCGAGGTTGGTGTCCGGGTCACGGGAGGGGTGGGAGGCGCCGGTGAGCAGGGCCCGTGTCTCGGCCTCGCGCAGGTGTCCGTCGCGTACGAGCAGCCAGTTGTCGAAGAGGACGCCCTCCTCGTCGACGGTCCGGCTGAAGGCGGGCATGGAGCCGGGGGTGATCCCGCCGATCTCGGCGTGGTGGCCGCGTGAGGCGACGAGGAAGCGGAGTTCGGCCCCGGACGCGTCGAAGACCGGGGACACGACCGTGACATCGGGCAGATGGGTGCCGCCGTGGTACGGGTCGTTGATCGCGTACACGTCGCCGGGTCGCAGGTCGTCGCCGCGTCGCCGCAGGACCTCCTTGATGGACTCGCCCATGGAACCCAGGTGGACGGGGATGTGGGGCGCGTTCGCGATGAGGTTGCCCTCGGCGTCGAAGAGCGCGCAGGAGAAGTCGAGGCGTTCCTTGATGTTGACGGACTGGGAGGTGTTCTCCAGCCG
This sequence comes from Streptomyces sp. NPDC029956, assembly GCF_055574655.1. Classification (NCBI taxonomy): domain Bacteria; kingdom Bacillati; phylum Actinomycetota; class Actinomycetes; order Kitasatosporales; family Streptomycetaceae; genus Streptomyces; species Streptomyces sp. NPDC029956. Next base: position 36,694 of record NZ_JBVHZJ010000062.1, read on the forward strand.
GACACCCATCTGCTCGGCGATGGCCATGAAGAGGTTGTTGAAGACCTCCAGGAGGACGGGGTCCACGTCCGTGCCCGCCGCCACGCGCGCGGGGCGGGGGGTGACCCGGTGCAGGAGGAGGTGTCCGGTGTCGGTCGCGGTGGCCCGCCAGCCGCTGTCGACGACGGTCGTGGCGTCGGCCTCGGCGACGATCGCCGGCCCGTCCACGGCGCTGCCCGGCCGCAGTTCCGCGCGCCGGTGGAGGGGAGCGTCATGGGGGGCGCCGGCGCTGAACATCCGTACGGTCGCGTGCGGGGCGGGCCTGCCGACGCGGCCCTCCGGGTGCCCGTCCGCGTCGGCGGAGGGATCGGCGGCGGAACCGGCTGCGGGGTCGGCGGTGGGGTCGGTGTGGACGGGTCCGTGCGGCCCCGCCCGGCCGACCGCCTCCACGGAGACCGCCTCCACGACCAGCGGCCGGTCCATGGTGAAGGCGTACCGCGCGCGGTGCACCGCCGTGAACGCGGCTTTCAGGTCGTCCGGGGAGGCGAGGTCGACCTGGAGGCTCGCATCGGTGCCCGCGTACCGCAGGAGTACGCGCGCGTGGATGGTGACCGCCTCGTCCGGCAGGCCGTCGGCACGGAGCTCCGCGCGCGTGCGGTCGGCGAGTTCGGCGCAGAGGGCCGTCACGCGCGCGGGGGTGCCGGGCGCGTCGAGCTCCGCCTCGACGGACCGTTCCCGCATGGCGGTGGCGTCGGCGAGCCCGATGCCGTACGCGGAGAGCACTCCGGCGAGCGGGGGGACGAGCACGGTGTCGACGCCCAGGGCGTCGGCGACGGCGCACGCGTGCTGACCGCCCGCGCCGCCGAAGCTCGTGAGGGCGTAGCGGGTGATGTCGTGTCCGCGCTGGACGGAGATCTTCTTGACGGCGTTGGCCATGTTGAGGACGGCGATCTCCAGGAAGCCCGCGGCGACCTCCTCGGGGGTGCGGCCGCCGCCGACCTCCTCCGCGAGGGCCGTGAACCGCTCCCGTACGACGTCGGCGTCCAGGGGCAGGTCGCCGCTCTCGCCGAACACGGCGGGGAAATGGGCGGGCTGGACGCGGCCGAGCATGACGTTGGCGTCGGTGACCGTGAGCGGTCCGCCCCGCCGGTAGCAGGCGGGGCCGGGGACGGCGCCCGCCGAGTCGGGGCCCACGCGGTAGCGGCGTCCGTCGAAGTGCAGCACCGACCCGCCGCCCGCCGCGACCGTGTGGATGCTCATCATCGGCGCCCGCATCCGCACCCCGGCCACCTGTGTACCGAGTGCACGCTCGAAGGCGCCAGCGTAGTGCGACACATCGGTGGAGGTGCCGCCCATGTCGAAGCCGATGACCCGGTCGTGGCCCGCCTGCGCCGAGGTGCGGGCCATGCCGACGACGCCGCCGGCGGGTCCGGACAGGACGGCGTCCTTGCCCCGGAAGTGCGCCGCCTCGCGCAGTCCGCCGTTGGACTGCATGAACATGAGGCGGATTCCGGCGAGTTCGTGGGCGACCTCGTCGACGTACCTGCGGAGGATCGGTGAGAGGTAGGCGTCGACGACGGTGGTGTCCCCGCGCGGGACGAGTTTGATCAGCGGGCTGACCTCGTGCGATGAGCTGACCTGGGTGAAGCCCGCGTCGCGTGCGATCGCCGCGATCCGGGCCTCGTGCTCCGGATGGCGGTAGCCGTGCAGGAGGACGACGGCGGCCGAGCGGAGTCCGCCGCGGTGGGCGGCGGCGAGCGCCTCGGCGACGGCCGGTTCGTCCAGCGGCCGGAGGACGTGACCGTGGGCGTCGACCCGTTCGGGGGCCTCGATCACGCGCGCGTAGACCGCTTCGGGGAGCACGATGCGGCGGTCGAAGAGCCGGGGCCGGTTCTGGTAGGCGATGCGGAGTGCGTCCCGGAAGCCTTGAGTGACGACGAGGACGGTCGGCTCGCCGCGCCGCTCCAGGAGGGCGTTGGTGGCGACGGTGGTGCCCATCTTGACGACGGCGATCCGGGCGGCCGGGACGGGTTCGCCGGGCCCGAGGCCGAGGAGGAGGCGAATCCCGGCGACGGCGGCGTCGTCCTGCCGGGCCGGGTCGTGGGAGAGCACCTTGCGCGTGACGAGCCGGCCGTCGGGACGTCGGCCCACGATGTCGGTGAAGGTGCCACCCCGGTCGATCCAGAACTCCCAGCGCCCGTTCATCTCCCCATTGTGGCCGCGAGAGCCGCGGCGAGGGCGTCGTCCGCGCGCGCGTCGAGGGGCGCCGTGCCGGTGCGGTCGGCCCAGTGGCGCAGTTCCGCGCCGGCGAGCAGCAGCAGCTGCGGGAGCAGGTCGTGGCTGCGCCGGAGGAGCCAGCCGGTGCCTTCGGTGGCGAGCCAGAACGCGGCCTTCGCGCGGCTCGGCGGCCGCTGCGTCGGCTCCCGCGCGGGAGCGGCGCCGTGGGCGAGTCCCCGGCCGGCGAGCAGCCGGTGGAAGCCCTCGGCGACGGCCCGGTGCCCCCGCTCGCCGGGGTGCAGCCGGTCGGCGCTCCACAGCGTGCGGTCCTCGGTCCAGGTGTCGTCGGCGAGGTGCAGATGGACGGCTCCGTACCGGGCGGACAGGGCGTGCACGACGGCGTTGACGGACCGCTGGCGGCGGGCGAGCGGGCGCGCCAGCGGGGGCGGCAGGCCGAGCATCCGGCCCGGGTCGGGCAGACAGGCGGTCAGGAGTACGGCTCCGGCGGCGTCGAGGTCGGCGCAGACGCGGCCCAGATGGCGGGCGAGCACGGCGATGTCGAAGGTGCGGCGCAGGGTGTCGTTGACCCCGACGACGACGGAGGCGAGGTGCGGCCGGAAGGCGAGGGCGCGGGGCGCCTGCCGGTCGGCGACGTCGCCGCTGAGGGCGCCGCTCACGGCGAGGTTCAGGAACGCCGTGTCCTGTCCCTCGGCCGCGAGCCCGTCGGCGAGCAGCTGCGCCCACCCCCGCCAGGCACCGTCCACCCGGTCGCCGACGCCCTCGCTGAGCGAGTCCCCGAGCACGACGAACCTGAGGGCGCCGGCGGGAGCCGTACGGGGGCGCGGCGGGGGTACGCGCGCGGGGGCGGGCGGAGCGTCCGGGGCGGCGCACGGGACGAGACCGCCCGGGCCGTCCGGGCCGTCTGCGGCGGCGCACGGGACGAGCCCGCCCCGGACGGACGCGTGGTTCGCATCCACGACCGCGGCGGACGCCGGGCCGGGAACCGCGACCGGGACGGGCGCCCGGTCAGGTGTCATCGCTGTCATCGCCGCACCTCCGCGGGGAGGCGCGACTCCACGACCGGGAGGGCGTCATGGGCCCGGAGGAAGGCGGTGACCGAGCGCTCCCAGGTGAAGACCTCCGCACGCGCGCGTGCGGCCCGACGGCGGGTGGTCTCCGGCGCCGCGAGGAGACCCCGTACGGCGGAGGCGAAGGCTCCCGGGGTGTCCACGGCGGCTGCCCCCGCCGTGCCGACGACCTCCGGGAGCGCGGAGGAGGCGCTGACGACGACGGGGGTCCCGCAGGCGAGGGCCTCGAGGGCGGAGAGACCGAACGTTTCGGCAGGCCCCGGCGCCAGGCACACGTCGGCCGCCGCCTGGAGGTCCGCCAGGGCCTCGCGGTCGGCGACGTGTCCGAGGAAGCGCACCGGGAGCCGCCGCTCGCGCGCCCGCCGCTCCAGGGCGCCCTTCAGCGGCCCGTCGCCCGCGACCACCAGCGCCGCCTCGATGCCGGCGTCCCGCAGCTCGGTGAGGGCGTCCAGGGCGGTCCCGGGCCGCTTCTCGACGGAGAGGCGCGAGCAGAGCAGCAGAAGCACCCGCTCCCCGTCCGCGTGCCGGGCGCGGAGCGCGGCGCTGCGGCGGTCGGGCCGGCAGCGCTCCAGATCCACGCCGAGCGGGGCCCGTACGACGTTGCGCGCCCCGATCCGTACGAACTCCCGCTCCGCCCACTCGGTCGTGCAGACGATCCGCGCGAACGCCCAGGCCGTGCGGCGGTTCAGCCGGTCGGCCGCGCGGGCGGCGAGGACGGGCGGCACGCCCCAGGTGCGCAGCACGCCGTCGGCGGTCTCGTGGGAGACCATCACCGAGGGCACGCGGGCGCGTCGCGCCCACTCCCCCGTCCACCGCAGGGTCGTACGGTCCGAGACCTCGATCCGGTCCGGCGCGAGGTCGTCGAGGAGGCGGCGGACGCGTCGCCTGTCGGCGAGGACCCGGTAGCCGCCGGTGCCGGGAAGCAGCGGTCCCGGGAGGGTGACGACCCGGCCCTGTGCGGTGTGGACATCGCTCTCGACGTCGCCGGGGACGATGAGGACGGGTTCGTGCCCGGCCTCCCGGTATCCCCGGCCGAGCCGGTCGAGGGCGGTGCGGAGGCCGCCCGACGTGGGTGTCACGAAGTTGGCGAGCCGCACGATGCGGAGCCCGCCGCCGTTTCCGTCGCCGCTCATGCCGCCACCGCCGTCCGCTCGCGCAGGACCTCCAGGTAGTGCCCGATCAGCTCGTCGCCGAGGGCCTCCCAGGTGCGGCCCTCGACGGTGGCCCTGCCGGCCCGGCCGTACGCGGCGCGGAGGCCGGGTGACGCCGCGAGCGCGGCCACGGCCTCGCGCAGCGCCTCCGGGTCACCCGGCGGTACGAGCTGTCCGGTCCGCCCGTGGTCGACCAGGTCCAGGGGGCCGCCGGCGGCCGGGGCGATGACGGGGACACCGCTCGCCATCGCCTCCTGGACGGTCTGGCAGAAGGTCTCGAACGGGCCGGTGTGGGCGAAGACGTCGAGCGAGGCGAAGATCCGGGCGAGGTCGTCGCCGGTGCGGCGGCCGAGGAACCGGGCGTCCGGCAGGGCGCTGCGCAGCGCAGGCCCGCTCGGGCCGTCGCCGACGACCACCAGGCGCACGCCGGGGAGCCTTCCGGCTCCGGCGAGGAGATCCACGCGCTTCTCGGGGGCGAGGCGGCCCACGTAGCCGACGAGGAGCTCTCCGTTCGGGGCGAGTTCCTCGCGCAGGGCGTCGTCGCGCAGCTCGGGGCGGAAGCGGACGGTGTCGACCCCGCGGCCCCAGAGCCGTATGCGGCCGATGCCGTGGGCCTCCAGGTCGCGGACGGCGGCGGAGGACGGGGCGAGGGTGCGGTCGGCCGCCCCGTGGACGGCGCGGAGGCGGCGCCAGGCGGCACCCTCGCCGGTTCCCACGTAGGTACGGGCGTAGCCGGCGAGATCGGTCTGGTAGACGGCGACGGCGGGGATGCCGAGACGGGTGGCGGCCGTCATCCCGCGCACCCCGAGGACGAAGGGTCCGGCGAGGTGGACGAGGTCGGCGCGGTGGGCGGCGATGGCCGCGGCGACACGACGGCTGGGCAGGGCGACGCGTACCTGCGGATAGCCGGGCAGGGGAAGGGAGGGCACCCGGACGACGGCGCAGGGGGCGTCGGAGTCCGCGGCCGGGTCGGCGACGGCGGGGGCGATGACGAGCGGGGTGTGGCCCCGCCGGACGAGGTGGCGCGCGGTCTGCAGGGCGCAGTGCGCCACACCGTTGACGTCGGGAGGGAAGGATTCGGTGACGATGACGACACGCATACGGGTGTTGTCGTCGCGCTCGGCGTGCCCCCGCCGACGTCGATCTGGACGGGGAGGGAACGTCCCATGAGCGTTTCGCGCGGGGCGTGCGCCGGGCCGGGAACGATCAAGCGCGGGGGGCTGCCGCCGGGCTCACGGAGGACGGACGGCACCGGTCACGCACGAGGCGCCCGGCGGCCCGGTTCGCCACGGACCTCGGCCGGTCCTCCGGGGCGGGGCCTCGCGCGGCGGGTTCTCCGCCGGGGGCCGCGCCGCCCCGGAGCCGGGTGGCGGGGGACGACCGGGTCCGACCGGTGGGGCCGGACCTCGACCGGGCCGCTTCAGACCTGGAGGTCCGGCCCTATGCGGTTGCGTACCGCGGTCTGGACCTCGACCTCCTCGGCCGGGTCCGCCGCGAGGCGGCGCAATCGTTCGGCGACGCGCACGTCACCGGTCTCGGCGTGCTGGGCCGCGACCTCGCGGGTGGTCTCCTCGCAGTCCCAGAGGCATTCGACGGCGAAGCCGGTCGCGAAGGTGGGGTCGGTGGCGGCGAGGGCGCGGGCCACGCGCCCGCGGAGCTGGGACGAGGCCGTCTCGCGGTAGACGTGGCGCAGCACGGGGGCCGCGCAGGCGATGCCGAGGCGGCCCGCGCCGTCCACGAGCCCGCCGAGCGCGGGCGCGTCGGGGCCTTCGGAGCGGATGGTGTCGCGGAGCGCGCCGAGGACGGAGGGGGAGTCCTGGGCGGTGCCACGGCAGGCGAGTACGTCGGCGGCGGCCGCGCCGAGGGCGTCTGTCCGGCGGACCCACGCGCGGGCGCGGGCGACGGCGTCCTCTCCGCACATGCGGCGGTACGCGGCGACGGCGGCCTCGGCGACCTCGCTCGAGTCGCCGTCGGCGGCGGCCTCGACGAGGTCGAGGACGGCGGGGTCCCGTGACTCGGCGAGGTGGTGCAGGGCCGCGCCCCGGGCTCCCACCGAGCCGTGCCGGGCCGCGGCGAGGAGTTCGGGCCGGTCCTCGGGGCCTGCGACGGCGGTGAGGCAGCGGGCGGCCGGGCCGTACAGCACGGCTCCGCGCTCGTATCCCTCCTGCGCCCAGTCGAGGACGGCGCGCACGCTCCAGCCGGGGCGGGGACCGGCGGGGCGCATCTGGCGCTGCCAGCGGTCGAAGGAGCCCTGTTCCTGGGCGGCCCTGACCCGGGCGCCGACGGCGTCGCGCTGGTCCTCGGCCCACAGTCGCCAGGGGCGGGGCTCGAAGGCGTCGCGTACGACACCGGCCAGCTCGGCGTCGCCCTCGGCGTCGGCCGGGAAGCGGGCCAGCACGGGGACGGCGAGCGCGCGGAGGCCGGCGTCGTCGTCGCGGAGCGCCAGCTCGTCGAGGGCCCAGGCCCAGTTGGTGCCGGTCGCCGCGTACCGCCGGAGCAGCAGCAGGGCGTCCTGGCGTCCGTAGGAGGCGAGGTGCCCGAGGACGGCGAGCGCGAGCCCGGTCCTGGACTCCTCGGTGTCGAGGATGTCCTCGGCGCCGAAGAGGTGCGCCTCGATCTCGTCGAGACCTCCGTGGAGGTCCAGGTAGAGACGGGCGTAGTAGAGGGAGCGGTTCTCGACCTGCCAGTCGTGGCGGGGGTCGTCGAGAACGCAGTGGTTGAGGGCCGCGAGGGCCTCGGCGCGTGGCGCGGCGAGCGCGTGCAGGGTGCCGTCGCCGCGGCCCCGCTGCAGCAGGCCGAGCAGGGTGCCGCTCGGCGCTATGACTGGATCGAACATGGGGAGACGCCTCACATCAAGCTGTCGACACGACCGGGGGATACCGGGAAGACCCGGGTCGGGCGGTACATCGCCCGTACGCCTAGGCCGTGCGGCAACATGTCGGGCCGCTCGTCGTCCATCGCCTGCCAGTGACCATCTTCCTCAGCCTCTCGTCGGTGGCCCGTTTTGCCGGGCCCGACGTCATGATGACCCACCCATTTCGCCACCGCGACCACATTTACGACGCCGCTCTCACCTGGGGTTCAGCGCTCGTTCACCGGGATCCGAAGAGCTCGACGAGTTCTGCCTTGCCGAACATCCGCGCGGTGTCGAGGGCGGACGGAGTCCCGGCCTCCGGATTTGCGCCGCCGTCGAGGAGGGCCCGGACGACGGCGTCCTCGCCCTTGAAGACGGCTCCGGCGAGCGGGGTCTGGCCGCGGTCGTTGGCGCGGTCGGCGTCGGCACCGCGCGCGAGGAGGGCGGAGACCGCGGCGGCGTGGCCGTGGTAGGCGGCGAGCATGACGAGGGAGTCGCCCTTGTCGTTGGTGAGGTTCGCGGGGACCCCCGCGTCGACGTAGGCGGCCAGCGCGTCGGCGTCCCCGGTGCGGGCGAGGTCGAAGACCTTGGACGCCAGCTCGATGACCTCGGGGTCCGGAGTCTCGCTCATCGGGTGGGCCCGCCTTTCTCCTGCGTTGTCGGCCTGTGCACGGCAAGGGCGGCCGTACGAGTGAATCGACAGGGTACTGCCCGTCCGGTGACATGACCGCGCCCGGCCGAGGCAAAGATCAGGGCAGTCCGCCGTCGGCCGCTCCTCTAGCGCACGCCGGGCATTTCGCCACTCGACAGCCCGTTCGACGTCCGCCGGTCAAGTGAAATCGCCCGCTTTTCACTCTAATGCACCTTTAGTCACATAGATACTTGCTGTGAACTTGGAAGGACTCATGGTGACTGTCCCCTCAACCAGGAGAACAACCAATGATCCTGTCCATCTCAGGCGTGGTCCTGCTCGGCATCATCTGCTTCCTGTTCTTCAAGAAGGACGGGATGAAGGCCTCGCACGCCCTCGTCAGCGCGCTGTTCGGCTTCTACCTCGCGGGTACGGCCATCGCCCCGAGCATCACGGCAGGCGGGCAGAGCCTCGCCGGCCTCCTGGGCGGGATCAAGTTCTGACGCCCTTCCGTCCCTTCCACCACCTCAGGAGTACTTCGTGGCCCGGCGACCACTCCCCCGCATTCTGAGCAGCGGCAGCGCACAGATCGCTCGAAGTCGAGAGATCGCGCGCACGGCCGCCGACAGTGCCACCGACGTGCTCCATCCACTGATCACGGTCTCCCGTGGTCTGCGGAAGCTGGCCGCGTCCGCGCGAGCCAAGTGGGCCGCGACCCCCAAGGAACGGCGTGGACCGACGCTGCTCCTGGTCGCGGCCTGCGTCCTGGTCGTCGCGCTCATGCCGTACGGGCCGCTCCTCGCGCTCGTCACGCTCATGGCCGCGGCCGCGTGGAAGGGACGCGAGCGTCGGGTCGTCAAGACCGGGCCCGACGACTCCGAGGTCGCCCGGCTCAAGGGCCTGTACGAGGCCCTCGTGCCGTACTTCTCCGTCCCCGACGACCCGGCCCCGCTCTTCGCCCACGGCGGCGACTGGAGCGGCGCCTTCACGGAGTACGCCTTCGACGAGGACGGGCGTCCCACCCGACTGAAGATCGCCTACCCTGCGTACTTCACCGACGGCGAGCCCGCCGCACGCGCGCGCATCGAGCAGCTGCTGCACGCCAAGTCCGGGCGCGGCCGCGAGTACCGCTTCGACTGGGACGAGGAGGGCAACCGGCTCGTCATGAGCGTGCTGCCCGCCCTGCCCACCACCATCGCCGCCCAGCGCTTCGTCACCGTGCCGGGCGAGACCGTCCTGGGCTTCACCGACGCGGACGCCGTGCAGCGGACCGTGCCCGTGGTCGCCTCCGACGGCACGGAGGACGCCCCGGCCGTCGTCTGGCGCACCGGCCCCCGCTCCACCGAGCCGCACCTGCTGGTCGTCGGCCAGCCGGGCAGCGGCACCACGTCCCTGCTGCGCTCGATCGCACTCCAGGCCCTCCCCCACGGCGACGTACTGATCGTCGAGGGCGGTGGCACCGGCGAGTACGCGTGCCTCACCGGCCGCGACGGCGTCCTGGCCGTCGAGTGCGGGCTCTCCGGCGCGCTGGCCACCCTGGAATGGGCGGCGCACGAGACGGAACGACGGCTGATCGCCGCCAACCGGGCCCGGCAGGCGGGCCACCCGGCCCCGGAAGACACCCGACGACCGCTCTGGATCCTGCTCGACCGGCCGGGCGTCCTCGGCGACCTGGCGGCCGCCGACGGCCGTCCCGACCCTCAGGAACTGCTCCAGGTGCCGCTGCGGCACGGCCGCGCGGCCCAGGTCACGGTGGTGGTCGCCGAGCAGTTCGACAGCGTGGACACCCTGAGCGAGGCGGTACGGAGCCACACCAGGGCCCGGATCGTGCTCGGCCCCGCCGCCCCCGACCAGATCGCCGCCGTCCTCGGCACCGAGCCGCACACCACCCCGACGTCCCAGGTCCCCGCGGGCCGCGGCTACGCGCGGCTGGGCACCGGACCGGTCCTGCGCCTCCAGGTGCCGGCGACCCCCGACCCGTACGACGACGCGACGAGCGAGGCCCACCGCCAGGCGGTGCTCGAACTCCTCCCGGAGCGCCGGACGGCGACGACCATGCCGATCGAGACGGTCACCGTGCCGATCGAGAAGGCCACCGTGAAGAGCCCCGAACCGGCCCCGGCACCCCGCGCCGAGCCGGACCCGGGCCCCGCCCCGCTGCACGCCCCCGTCCCCGCGGAGGGCTGAGCGCCACGCGGGCGAGGAGGCCGGTACGGACCCAGGTCCGTACCGGCCTCCTCGTGTGACGCACGGTCGCGCGGGCGGCTACGCCACGAACGAGCGCGGCGGTTCCGTCCCCCCGCCCGCGCCCGACTCCACCAGCCGCGCCGCGGCGGCCAACCGGGCCGCCGCCTCGTCGGCGACCGGCCCGCCGACCGTGAAGGGCAGCCGGACGAAGCCCTCGAAGGCCCCGTCGACGCCGAACCGGGGACCCGAGGGGACCCGGACACCGACCCGCTCCCCCGCCTCCGCGAGCCGGGAGCCGGAGAGGCCACCGGTGCGGACCCAGAGGGTGAGGCCGCCCTGCGGCACCGAGAACTCCCACTCCGGGAGTTCCCTGCGGACCGCGGTGACGAGCGCGTCCCGGTTCTCCCGCGCCTGGTCGCGGCGGAGGGTGACGGCCTCCTCCCAGCCGCCGGTGCGCATGAGCCAGTTCACGCCGAGCTGTTCGAGGACCGGGGTGCCGAGGTCGGCGTACGCGCGCGCGGCCACCAGGGAACGGATGACGTCGGGCGCCGCCCGGACCCAGCCGATGCGCATGCCCGCCCAGAAGGCCTTGCTCGCCGAGCCGACCGTGAGGACGGTGGAGCCGGCCGGGTCGAAGGCGCAGACCGGCCGGGGCATCTCCAGGTCGTCGTCCAGGTGGAGCTCGGCCATGGTCTCGTCGACGACGAGGACGGTGCCGGCCGAGCGGGCGGCGTCCACGAGCTGCCTGCGCTGGTCCTCGTCGGCCAGGGCGCCGGTCGGGTTGTGGAAGTCGGCCACCACGTACGCGAGGCGGGGTGCCGCGTCGCGCAGCACCTGCCGCCAGCGGCCGATGTCCCAGCTGCCGAGTCCCTCGGACATGGCGACGGGCACGAGCCGGGCCCCGGCCTCCCGCATCAGCTGAAGGATGTTGGCGTACGACGGGGACTCGACCGCGATGCGCTCGCCGCGGCCCGCGAACAGGTGGCAGATGGCGTCCATGGCCCCCATGGCGCCGGTCGTGACCATGATCTGCTCGGGCATCGTGGGGATGCCGCGCCGGGTGTACCGGTCGGCGAGCATCTGCCGCAGCGCGGGCAGCCCCGCCGGGTAGTCGCCGTGCGTGTGGGCGTAGGGGGGCAGCTCCTCCAGGGCGCCCTGGACGCCCCGGGTGAGCCAGGGCTCGGGCGCGGGCAGCGCCGCGCAGCCGAGGTCGATCATCGAACCGAGCGCCTCAGGGGGCAGCGGTTCGAGTCCTCGCGCCGGCAGCGGGTTCCCGGCCGGCACGGCGGTCCAGCTACCGGCTCCCCGCCGTGACTCCAAGAAGCCCTCGGCGCGGAGCGCCTCGTAGGCCGCGGCCACCGTCGTGCGGCTCACGGTCAGGGAGAGGGCGAGTTCCCGCTCGGCGGGCAGCCGGGCGGCGACCGGGACCCGGCCCTCCAGGACGAGCAGCCGGATCCCGTCGGCCAGGGCGCGGTAGGCGGGCGGCTTCCGCGTCCCGGGTCCGGCGGGCCGCGGCTGCTGCGCCTGGAGCTGCCGGGCGAGCTGAGCCGGTCCTACCGCCGAAGTCCACTGGGCCATCGAAATCAGTCCACCTTCCTCGAATTGGCCATGGTTGGCACCCGTTCCACCGCCACAGAGTGTCATGAGCCAGTCCACTACCACCACCCTGGGGGGAAGAACCTTGTCCATCGCCTCCGGCCTCCACGGCCGGCACCTCACCCGTCGGCTCGTCCAGCTCTACGCGGGGCTGACGCTGTACGGGGTCAGCTCGGCGCTGCTGGTGCGCAGCGGTCTCGGTCTGGAGCCCTGGGGTGTGCTCCACCAGGGCCTCGCCGAGAAGTCGGGCCTGACCATCGGCGTGGTGTCGATCATCGTCGGGGCCGTGGTGCTGCTGCTGTGGATCCCGATCCGGCAGCGGCCGGGGCTCGGCACGGTCTCCAACGTGTTCGCGATCGGCCTGGCGATGGACGGCACGCTGGCGCTCGTCCCGGACGTCCACGGCATGGCGGGCCGGATCGCGCTGCTCGTGGCCGGCATCGTCCTCAACGGGGTGGCCACCGGCCTGTACATCGCGGCACGGTTCGGCCCCGGCCCCCGCGACGGCCTGATGACCGGGCTGCACCGGCTCACCGGCCGCTCGATCCGGCTGGTACGCACGGCGATCGAGGTCGCGGTGGTCGCCACCGGCTTCCTGCTCGGCGGCTCGGTCGGCGTCGGCACGGTGCTGTACGCGCTGGCCATCGGCCCCCTCGCCCAGTTCTTCCTGCGCTGGTTCGCCGTTCCCGAGCCGGACTCCGGCAGCACCGCGGTCGCCCCCGCGACACCGGAAGGCGCCATACTGCGGCGGTGACTCGCGTACGCCACCCCTACCTCGACCATCCCGCGCCCCTCCCGTTCGCCCACCGAGGCGGTACGGCGAACGGCCTGGAGAACACCGCGGCCGCCTTCCGCCGGGCCGCCGCAGCGGGCTACCGCTACTTCGAGACCGATGTGCACACGACCTCGGACGGGGCCCTCGTCGCCTTCCACGACGCGACCCTCGACCGGGTCACGGACACCTCGGGCCGGATCGCCGACCTGCCGTGGGCGGCGGTGCGGGAGGCCCGCGTCGCGGGCAAGGAACCGCTGCCGCTCTTCGCCGACCTCCTGGACGAGTTCCCGGAGGCCCGCTGGAACGTGGACATCAAGGCCGAGTCGGCGCTGCGTCCGCTGGTGGACCTGATCCGCGAGAGGGACGCCTGGGACCGGATCTGCGTGGGTTCGTTCACCGAGGCCCGGATCGCGCGGGCCCAGCAGATGGCCGGCCCCGGGCTGGCCACCTCGTTCGGGGTGCGCGGGGTGATCGGGCTGCGGCTGCGCTCGTTCGGCATCCCGGCCGCCGTGCGGGCCGGGGCGATCGCCGCGCAGGTCCCCGAGCGGCAGGGCGGCATCCCGGTGGTGGACCGCCGCTTCGTCCGGGAGGCGCACGCGCGCGGGCTCCAGGTCCACGTGTGGACGGTGAACGATCCGGCCCGGATGAACACTCTCCTCGACCTCGGGGTCGATGGCATCATGACCGATCAACTGGAGACGCTGCGCTCGGTGCTGACCGAGCGGGGTGTGTGGGTCTGAGCGCGCGTCCCGTTGCCTCCGGACCCGGATCACCGGGTCCGGTCACGGGGACGAACGAGGGGGCGCGGCCTTGACCGCTGGAACCACCGAACCGGAGGAGTACGCCTCCGATCCCGCCGAGCGAAAGCGGGAACAGCGGGGCTGGTACTTCTACGACTTCGCGTGCTCGGTGTACTCGACGAGCGTGATCACCGTCTTCCTCGGCCCGTACCTGACCTCCGTGGCGCGGGCGGCGGCCGACGCCGAGGGCTTCGTCCACCCGCTGGGCATACCCGTGCGGGCCGGCTCGCTCTTCGCGTACGCCGTGTCCGCCTCGCTCGTGGTCGCCATCCTGGTGATGCCGCTGGCCGGCGCGGTCGCGGACCGTACGGGCCGCAAGAAGCCGCTGCTCGCGACCGCGGCCTACGTGGGGGCCGCGGCGACGGCCTGCATGTTCTTCCTGGCGGGCGACCGGTACCTGCTCGGCACGTTCCTGCTGATCGTGGCGAACGCCTCCCTGTCGGTCTCGATGGTGCTCTACAACGCCTATCTGCCGCAGATCGCGGAGCCGGACGAGCGGGACGCCGTGTCCTCGCGCGGCTGGGCGTTCGGCTACACGTCGGGTGCGCTGGTCCTCGTCCTGAACCTGGTCCTGTACTCGGGCCACGACTCCTTCGGCCTCACGGAGGGCGAGGCGGTCCGGATCTGTCTGGCCTCGGCCGGCGTGTGGTGGGGCGCCTTCACCGTCATTCCGCTGCGGCGGCTGCGGGACCGGCGGCTCGGCCCGGCGGTCCGGGAGGGGGGAGCGGTCGGCAGCGGCTGGCGGCAGCTGCGGGAGACCCTCAAGGACATGCGGCGGCATCCGCTGACGCTCTCCTTCCTGCTCGCGTACCTGGTCTACAACGACGGCGTGCAGACGGTGATCTCACAGGCCTCCGTGTACGGATCGGAGGAGCTGGGGCTCGACCAGACCACGCTCATCACCGCCGTCCTGCTCGTGCAGGTGCTCGCGGTGGCGGGCGCGCTCGGCATGGGGCGACTCGCCCGGTCGTACGGCGCCAAGCGGACGATTCTGGGATCGCTGGCGGTCTGGACGCTGATCCTGGTGGCGGGCTATCTGCTGCCGGCCGGCGCGCCCGTGTTCTTCTTCTGTCTGGCGGCCGCGATCGGCCTGGTACTGGGCGGAAGCCAGGCGCTGTCGCGCTCGTTGTTCTCGCATCTGGTGCCGCGCGGCAAGGAGGCGGAGTACTTCTCGGCGTACGAGATGAGCGACCGGGGGCTCAGTTGGCTTGGTCCGCTGGTGTTCGGTCTCGCGTATCAGCTGACCGGGAGCTACCGGGATGCCATCATCTCCCTGGTGATCTTCTTCGTGGTCGGCTTCGCCCTGCTCGCCAGGGTGCCGGTGCGACGCGCGGTGGAAGCCGCCGGAAACCCGATACCCGACCGTATTTAGACGTGGCAGTGAAAGGGCGGTAGTGTACGCGTTTGGCCTGCCAGGCGGACCGTTACTGCGTGCTGCTTTGGTGAAGACACCGGGTCACATCTGCCGTCAGATGTGACAAAACGGGCACTGGTGGGTACAACAAGGGGCGGCACGACGGGCGACGCATGACCCGGCACGGGAATCTTTACCGCCGACCGGACGTTGACCGGATAACGACGACAGCGACACCTGTCCTGTGGGCGACAAGCCCGGGAGGCACGATTCATGAGTGAGCGAGCTCTTCGCGGCACGCGCCTCGTGGTGACGAGCTACGAGACCGACCGCGGCATCGATCTGGCCCCGCGCCAGGCCGTGGAGTACGCATGCGAGAAGGGCCATCGTTTTGAGATGCCCTTCTCTGTGGAAGCGGAAATTCCGCCGGAGTGGGAGTGCAAGGTCTGCGGAATCCAGGCACTCCTGGTGGACGGGGACGGACCTGAGGAGAAGAAGGGCAAGCCTGCGCGTACGCACTGGGACATGCTCATGGAGCGACGCACCCGCGAGGAGTTGGAGGAGGTCCTCGCCGAGAGGCTGGCCGTCCTGCGTTCCGGCGCGATGAACATCGCCGTACATCCGCGCGACAGCCGCAAGTCCGCGTAGCGGACGCAGCGGTAGCACGAACAACGCCGCGGGGCCTGGTACACGAAGTGTGTACCGGGCCCCGCGGCGTTTCCCTGATGTCGGAGCCGGGGGGGGGGGGGGGGGGCGGAGGGGGGGGGGGGGGAGGGGGGGGGGGGGGGGGAAGGGGAGGGGGGGGGGGGGGGGGGGGAGCGGGGGGGGG
The DNA here is from genome assembly GCF_055574655.1 of Streptomyces sp. NPDC029956. Classification (NCBI taxonomy): domain Bacteria; kingdom Bacillati; phylum Actinomycetota; class Actinomycetes; order Kitasatosporales; family Streptomycetaceae; genus Streptomyces; species Streptomyces sp. NPDC029956. The sequence goes on from NZ_JBVHZJ010000062.1 coordinate 52,155, forward strand.
GGGGAGGGGGGGGGGGGG